>CAILUV010000016.1 GCA_903837555.1 uncultured Alphaproteobacteria bacterium | reverse complement strand
TGATCGGCATGCTGGCGGCGGAAGATTTGATGACCTGGGGCTGGCGCGTGCCCTTCCTGGGATCGATTGTGCTCTTGGCACTGGGCGTCTATATCCGCTCCAAGGTGTCGGAAACCCCGGTGTTCGAAGCGGCCCGCGCCAAGCGCCCGCCGCTGAAAATTCCCGCGCTGGAAGCGGTGCGGCGCAGCCCGCGCAATTTCTTCGTCGTGGTCGGCGCGCGGCTGGCGGAAAATGCGCTGGGCTATCTGTATCCGGTGTTCGGCCTCTCCTATCTGATGATCAATCTCTCGATTGAACGGCCTACGGCGATCGCCGCCGTGATCGTCGGCAATGTCGCGCTGGCCTGCGGGCTGGTCTATTTCGCCTGGCTATCCGACCGCATCGGCCGCCGCCCCGTCTATATGTTTGGGGCGCTGTTCTCGGCCGTCGCGGCCTTTCCGTTTTTTCTGCTGGTGGGCACGCTGAACCCGGCGCTGATCATGCTGGCCTTCGCCATCGTGATGGGCATTGGCTGCGGCGCCATGTTCGGGCCGCAGGCGGTCTATTTCGCCGAACTGTTCGGCCCGCGCCTGCGCTATTCCGGCTTTGCCTTTGCGCGCGAGCTAGGCTCGATCATCGCGGGCGGGCCGGCGCCGCTGATCGCCGCCACGCTGGTGGCCTGGATGGCGGGCGCGCCCTGGGGCGTGGCGGTCTATGTGATCGCGGTGTCGCTGGTCACGGCGTTCGCAGTGTGGTGCGGGCCGGAAACCTACAAGAACGACATCAGCGAAGACGATGTGCAGGACCGCGATTAGGGATTGGCGTCGATCCGCGCCCACAGATCGCGGATCATGTCCTTCATCTGCAGCGATTCCTGCCAGCGGTCCGACAGCTCATAGCCATCCGCGCCGGTGATGGCATAGGGCGGCGGCCCGAACTCGCACAGGAAGGTCAGCGTCTCGTCCGGCCCGGCGCGCTTCTTCCACGACCGGATGCCATATTCCCACCAGCCCATGAACAGCTCCAACCAGTCCAGGTGCTGGGGGAAGTTGAACTGCACCTGAATCTGCTCGCGGCTGGCGACGCGGCCATGGATGCCCCAGCTATTGTCCAGGATGCGCTTCATCATGGCGTGGTTTTCGGGTGCGATCGGCCAGGCGAATTCGCGCCCCACCACATAGTGCGACAGGTCGGCGGTGAAACGCAGGTCGGGGAAGCGATCCAGCAGATGCAGCGTGAAGAACAGATCGGTGGTCATGCGGTCGCGATGGGTCTCGATATGCATCTCGACGCCCGCATCGGCCGCCAGCCTGCGCCAGCCGTCGATATACGGAACGCATTCCTCCAGCGTGTAGGGCCGCACGTCCGGCTGCAGGTTCAGGTGATCGGCGCCCAGCTCCCGCACCAGCGCCAGCGCCAGCTTCAGGTCGTCGACGGTCTGCGGATAGCACTGCGCCTGCCAGGTCATGTCGTGGCGGCGCAAAAAATCCGTCACAGACCGCGCATAATCTGCATCTATGAAGCGCACGCCGCAGCCGTCGAACCCGGCATCGCGGATCATGGCGAGCTTTTCGTCCAGCTCCCACTCCGCGCCGTCGGGGCGGCGGCGTTCCATCGCCCACAGCGATTGATAGACCAGCAGTTTTTGCGCCATGCCCCACCCCGTTTGCGCGAATGCTAACGGGGCAGGGCGTGGGGCGCCAGTTACTTCAGGTTGCCTTGAATGGTGTTGAAGCTGCTCGAAAGGCCGGTGCCCACCGCGGTGACGCCGGTAATGATCACCACCGCGATCAGTGCGGCGATCAGGCCATATTCGATGGCCGTCGCGCCGCTTTCGTCATTCCAGAAATGCTTGAAGTTCATGAATAAGCCCCATGTTGAAAGAACCCGCATGGTGGCAGGCAGAATTTTCCAAGGGCTTACGCCAATCACTAAAGCTGCTGAATTTCCGTGTTTGATTCCAGTTTGAGGCGAATTTCGCGCCATGATACAACCGCGCCGCGCGCGCATGCGTTGCCCTGCATTTTATGAAAGAGCAGACATGATCCTCCGGTCCATTCCGTTCGCGCTGCTGGGCGCGTTGACACTGTCATCGCCGGTGCTGGCGCAGACCATCACCACCGGCGCGCAGGTCACGACCGAGGATTACCGCCGCCAGGCGCAGGCCGAAGTCGCGCGGCTGAAGGCCGACAGGCCCATCACCGGCCGCGCCAGAAATGTCATCATCTTCATCGGAGACGGCATGGGCATCAGCACCCTGACGGCGGCGCGCATCTATCAAGGCCAGAAGTTGGGCCGCGACGGCGAAAGCTTCACCACCGCGATGGACAGCCTGTCTTATGCCGCGCTGGTCAAGACCTATTCCCATGACGCCCAGGTGTCCGACAGCGCCCCCACGGCGTCCGCCATCATGGCGGGCGTGAAGGCGCGCAACGACGTGATCGGCGTCGGCCCCGAAGCGCTGGTCAGCAACTGCACCCAGTTGAAGGACAAGACGATCCCGTCGATCTTCGAGTTCGCGCAAGGTTCAGGTCGCGCCACCGGCATCATCTCCACCGCGCGCATCACCCATGCCACGCCCGCCTCCACCTATGCCCACACGCCGCAGCGCGACTGGGAAGCCGACAGCGACATGCCGGTGGCGGCCAAGGCCGAAGGCTGCCTGGATATCGCCCGCCAGCTCATCGAAAATCCCGTCGGCGCGAAGATGGACGTGATCTTCGGCGGCGGGCGCAGCGCCTTCCTGCCGTCGTCGCTCGCCGATCCCGAATACACCGACCAGAAAGGCCGCCGCACCGACGGTCGCGATCTTCTGTCGGAATGGAGCCGCAGCAACCCCGGCGGCAGCTTTGTGTGGAACGCCGCCGACTTTGCCGCGCTCGATCTGAAATCGAATGCCCGCGTGCTGGGCCTGTTCGAACCCGACCACATGAAATACGAAGCCGACCGCGCCAAGGACAAGGGCGGTGAACCCTCGCTGGCCGACATGACCCGCGCTGCCATCACCAAGCTGGGCAATAAAAAGACCGGTTATGTGCTGCTGGTCGAAGGCGGCCGCGTCGATCACGGCCACCATGCCGGCAACGCCGCCCGCGCGCTGGAAGATGCCGTGGCGCTGGACGATGCGATCGCCGCGGCGCTGGGCATGGTCAACCTGCGCGACACGCTGCTGCTGGTCACCGCCGACCACAGCCACACGCTGACCATCAGCGGCTATCCTCAGCGCGGCAATCCGATTTTGGGCGTGGTGCGCGATGTCGATGGCAAGGTGACCAAGGCCAAGGACGGCAAGGCCTTCACCACGCTGGGTTATGCCAACGGTTCGGGCGCGGTCGAAGGCGTGCGCCCCGATCCGGAAAAGCAGGATACCGGCGCGGTGGATTACAAGCAGCAGGCGCTGATCCCGCTGTCCGGCGAGACCCATGGCGGCGAGGATGTGGCGGTGCGCGCGTCGGGCCCCATGGCGCACCTGTTCAAGGGGACCATCGAACAGCACACCATTTATCACGTGATGCGCGAGGCGATGCGCTAGGCAAAATAACTGTCATTCCCGGCGAGCCTCACGCGCCAGCGTGAGGCGAGGGAAGGGAATCCAGCTTTTTCTAAACCGCCGGCTTCTCGTGCCAGATCTCGAACGTCTTGTTGGTGATGAACAGCACGGTGACGTCCGCGTTCTGGGTCGCGCCGTGCTGCATGCGCAGGCCTTCGGGAAACCAGACAAAGTTGCCCGGCCCATATTCGCCGTCATGGGTGACCAGCGTGCCTTCCAGCACATAGATGCCATGGGCGCAGGGGTGGGTGTGCCAGGTGTTCATGAACCCGGCCGGATATTTCGCCATCCGCACCGTCACGCCGGTTTCCGGGTCTTCCACGAACGGCTTGACGAAGATCGCCTTGCCCAGCGCCGGAATGATGCTTTCCTTCCACGCCATGGCATTGCTGTCGAAAGCCTGAATCTTTGGTGCGGTCATCGGCGTGTTCCCCGGCCTCTTTTGCGAGGGATTAGAGGCACAATGGGCGCCAGCGGGCAATTGCCATTGAAAAGCCCCATCGTCGGCCTAATATCCGGGGCATGACGATTTTGGCTTTACCTAGAGAAGCGCTACGCGCGAGCCGCATTCACGCAGGCTCCTGACCGGACGTCGCACGCGGCGTCCGGCGTCTGACCCATTCCCATCCGTTTTTCGAACCGCTGCGGTGAAGGCCCCGCGGGGGGCAATTCATTTCGCTTCTTGCAAGGACGCATCCCCATGACCGCACAACCCGCCATCACCATCTCGACCCTCGATTACGACCGCCTGAGCAACCTGGCCGAAAGCGCCAGCCGCCACGCCCCCGAAGTGGCGGCGTTTTTGCTGGACGAGCTGGGCCGCGCCTATATCGCGCTGGGCGCACCAAACGGGCCGGTGGTGTGCATGGGAAGCAAAGTGGAATTCCGCGACGATGAAACCCGCACGGTGCAGAACGTGCGTCTGGTCTATCCCGATCAGGCCGACGCGCAGCAGGGCCGCATCTCGATCCTCACGCCCGTCGGCGCCGCCCTGATCGGACTTTCCACCGGCCAGTCCATCCAGTGGCGCGACCGCCGCGGCACGCTGAAAAAGCTGACCGTGCTGGCCGTGGATAATGCGGCGGACGCGGCGTTGGAAGCTGCCGGATAGCGCCGCGCGGCATTCTGCCGGGCGTGAGTGTCGTTCAATGGGTTCGGAACGGTTCGGCGAGGCCGGCGAACGGCAGCTTCCCAAACCCGATCTATGCGCGATATAACCGCCCCTCGGGCGCGGGTGTAGTTCAATGGTAGAACGGCAGCTTCCCAAGCTGCATACGAGGGTTCGATTCCCTTCACCCGCTCCAACGCCTGTGGCCTAGCAGAACATCCGCAAAGATCAATAATCAAAGGAGTTCTCTATATGCGTTCATTCATTATCTCGTCTACCTTGGCCGCAACTGCTGTCTGCTTTGCGCCAGAAGCATTCGCCCAACCCGCACCCACCGCGACACTTGCCACTACACCAACCAAAATGCGTGGTAGGCCGCCTGAAGAGTTCAAGTTTATGACCCAGGCTGATGTCACGAAGGCGGCGTACCGTCCGGGGCCCGTAAACTCCACCGTGGTATCAGATCACGAGAACTACTGGATTGAGTTTGTGAAGCGCGGCGATACGGGCAATCGCGTGGAAGCACATAACCACTGGGTGGATTACATTACCGTGCTGGCAGGCGAAGGTACCTTGACCTATGGCGGCACGGTCGCCAATCCCAACATGACCAATCCGAACGAACCCCGTGGCGAAACCACCATGACGGGTGGAACCAAGATCATGTTGCATCCCGGCGATTACCTGGTCCTGCCCGCAGGTATGTGGCACATTTTTGGCGGTACGCCGGGGAACACGCTGAGCTATGTGATATTCAAAGCGCGGCAATAGGGCGTGAACAGGAAGAGGGCGACCTCTTGTTGAAGCCATGTCCGATATTGGTGCAAAGCGGACACTTCAACGATCTTTATGATCTCGGCTTGCTGTGTCGTTCAGTGCGTGAGTGCCCGTCCGCCTGACTGCCATTCCGATATGAACTCCGGCGTCCAGGCGAAGCCGATGATGTTCAGGATCAGGCCGTCGCGGATCATGTATCCGGTGAACAGTTCGAACACGATGGCCAGCGCTACCGTGATCCATACCGGCGCGCGGCGGGCGAACAAAAAGCCTAGTACCATCATCACCGTGTCCATAAGCGAATTCAGCATTCTGTCGCCGACATAGCCGACCGCCAGTGCCTGCTGGCGGTAATGCTCGATCACCATGGGCAGGTTCTCGGTAATCTCCCACGCCACTTCCAGGCCGATCGAGATCAGAAGGCGCGTCATCACCGGCAGGCGCGGGGTGGCCAGATGTAGCAGGCCGTAAAAGGCAAAGCCATGAATGATGTGCGAAAAACTGTACCAGTCGCTGATCTGCTGCGAGGTATCGGGGCTGAGCGGATCGCCCGCCCAGAACAGTACGCGGCCGCTATCCGCGATCCAGGGCTGGCCCAGCCAGCACAGCACCACGATCTGCAACGCCACCAGCGCGGCGGCGCCCAGCGCAAAACGTAAGCAGGGTGTCAGGTTGGTGATAATGCCAAGCATGGCGACAAACTTAGCGACAAATCATGGCTTCGCACCGCCGATTTTCAAGGCATACATGTTTTGTTGCGCCGCACACTGATCACTGCGGCGTCCCAATCCTTGTCAACAAACCCCGGCACCCCTTACAACCTTCGCGCACTGAGCCGCCCGGCTGGGACGCGCCACGCACAAAAGGGAAACTCCATGAAGTCGAAATTCATGATCGCCGCAGCGGCGATCGCAATGCTGATGCCTATCGCGGCCTCGGCGCAGTTCCTCGGCAAGAACGAGGAAAAGACCACCAGCAATGCCTATCCGCAGAATTTCCTGTCGCCCAAGCCGACCAAGCTGAACCCCTATGTGGCGCCGAACAAGCCGCACTGGAAGCTGTCGGAAATCCTGGCGTCGCATAAGGGCCAGACCGACTGGGTCCAGCCGATCGTGCGCAACAAGCACCAGGAAGCCGACTACATCTCGATGGGCGTCGGCAAGAAGACCAAGCAGATGATGTATGGCGACGACCGCCTGGTGTTCATCGTCTGGGACGGCGCGCTGAAGGTCAGCATCGAAGGCAAGGAGCCGTTCACCGCGACGAAGGGCTTCATGGTCAACATTCCATTCCGCCACATTTTCACGCTGGAATCGGTTGGCGACAAGCCCGCCCTGCGTTTCGAAGTACGCCGCGCCGGCATGATGCCGCTGTTCGCGCTGAACGAAACGCCTGACACCGTTGCCGGCCACACCTTTGTGAAGGTGCGTGGCACGCCGGGCCCGGCCAAGGACGACAACAATCCGACCTATGTGGATTACATGAAGGAGTTCAACGGCACCGAAAAGGCCTATGGCGGCAAGTTCGTCTGGGATGACGGTTTCACCTCGAACATCCTGCGCGGCAAGGCTGCCGCTTCGGTCCCGCCGGACACGCAGCTCGGCCACTTCCACAATGACTTCAACGAATTCTGGTTCATCATGGAAGGCAAGATCGGCATTAAGATCGAAGGCCTGCCGTACTTCACCACCGAACCGGGCGACATCATGAGCGCGGCGGTCGGCCGCTGGCACCGTGCCGGCAACGATCCGTCGGCGCCCTGGTCGACGCGCATTCCGTTCAATCCGCGTCCTCCGATCCTGCACAACTTCGCGGCGGATTAATCCTCGCCCGATGACGACAAAGACCCCCGCGCTGCAAGGCGCGGGGGTTTTTCTTTGGGCGGCTCGAACCTGCGCGAAAAACAGGTTCCCGCCGGCTTGTTGCGGCGCAGCATGAGAAAAGCGGCAAATTTGATGTGGGAAGGACCGCAGTTCCTGCAAAAACGGGCCTCAAAGCGCTCCCGCAAAATTTACAGAAACGCGAAATTCTGATTATTTGTCGGCAGGTTAGGCTGCGAAACGCGGCCGCGAGGAAGCACCGCGCGCGCGGCATAAAAAGCAAAAGAGCATGCGTATGAGACTGCCCGTTCTTGCCGTCATGGCCTCGATCGTCGCTGCACCGGCTTTCGCCGCGGAAGCCGATTTGCAGAAGCAGTTTCACGACACGGTGCAGCCCTTCGCCGCCAAATATTGCGCCGGCTGCCACAGCGGCAAGACACCCGCCGCCCAGTTCGACATCAAGTCCTACGACACGCTGGACAAGGTGAAGGCGGAATTCCCGCGCTGGGCGCTGGTGTCCGAACGCTTGCACGCCAAGGAAATGCCGCCCAAGCCGATGAAGGCGCCGCCGCAGGACGAGATGGACAAGGTCATGGCCTTTGTTGAAGCCGTCCGCGCCGAAGAGATCAAGCGCGCCGCCGGCGATCCTGGCATCGTGCTGGCCCGCCGCCTGTCCAACGCCGAATACGGCTACACCATCCGCGACCTGACGGGTCAGGATCTGAAGGTCGCGCGCCAGTTCCCGGTCGATCCGGCCAACCCCGCCGGCTTCGACAATTCCGGCGAGTCCCTCACCATGTCGCCGGCGCTCCTGACCAAGTATCTGCAGACCGCGCGCGACATCGCCAATCATCTCGTGCTCAAGCCCGACGGCTTCGACTTCGCCCCGCACCTGGTACAGGTCGACAGCGACCGCGACCGCTACACCGTCGGCCGGATCATGGATTTCTACCGCGCCCAGCCGACCGACTACGCCAAGTATTTCGAAGCAGCCTGGCGCTATCGCCACCGCGCCGCGCTGGGCAACCCCAGCGCCACTCTGGCCTCCACCGCCGCGTCCATGAAGATCAGCGCCAAGTATCTGCCGATGGTCTGGGGCATCCTGAACGAGAAGAACGCCATCGGCCCCGTCGCCACGCTGCAGAAGATGTGGCTGGCCATGCCCGCGCCCTCGGCCAAGGCGCAGCCAGCGCGCCTGACGCCGCAGGTGCAGGCCAGGGCGGTGCAGATGCGCGACTTCACGGTGCGCATCCGCAAGCACACCGCCATGCAATTTGAATCGCTGAAGATCGAAGGCCTGCCGGGCCAGACCCAGCCGCTGCAGAATGTGCGCCTGAAGACCTATGCCGCCAATCACCGCAAGAGCGATCCCAAGGCGCTGCGCGCTGATAACGAAGCGCTGCCCGTGCTGCCGCAGATCGGAAAATATCCCGGCCTGCACCAGGATGCGACGCCGCGCTACAACATGATCATGGCCCATGCCCGCGCCAAGGATAACGACCTGGTCTACCCCGCGGGCAAGCGCGCCGAGTATCAGAAGTCGTTCGACTGTTTCGCCTCGGTCTTCCCCGATACCTTCATGGTGACGGAACGTGGCCGCTACTGGCCCGATGAGTCCGAAGACAAGGGCCGTTTCCTCAGCGCCGGCTATCACAATTCTGGCGGCTATTACCGCGACGACACCGCGCTGATGCAGCTCATCCTGGATGAAAAGGGCCAGCGCGAGCTGAACCGGCTGTGGGACGAGTTCGACTATATCGCCGACCACACCAACCGCACCTACACCCAGTGGTTCTTCAACAATGCGGGCGTGGTCGACGGGCTGGGCGCGGAATCCGGCTTGCCCCGCCCGCAGGGCCGCGAGATCACCGAAACCTCCGTCATCAACGACGCGCGCGACAAGTATGGTGCCAAGGCGCTGGCCGACAAGAAGAACGATCCGGCCGCCGCCGAAGCCATGCGCCAGGAGTTCAAGCGCATCGACGACACGCTGCGCCATGTCGAACGCGAGCGTAAGGCGTCTGAGCCGAAGCATCTGGCGGCGCTGGTGACGTTTGCGGAACGCGCCTATCGCCGTCCGCTGACCGCGGCGGAAAAGACCAGCCTGCTGGCCTATTACAAGACGGTGCGCGCCAAGAACCGCCTGACGCATAATGATGCGATCCGCGATTCCGTGGTCAGCGTGCTGATGTCGCCGGACTTCCTCTATCGCTTCGACCTGTCGCGCAGCGCCTCGGCGGCGCCCAGCGGTCTGGTCAAGGCGGCGACCAACGTGCCGGCAAAGCCGTTCGTGGCCGAAAAGCTGTCCAGCTACAGCCTGGCCAACCGCCTCAGCTATTTCCTCTGGTCCTCGATGCCGGATGCCGAGCTGATGCGCCATGCGGCGGCGGGCGACCTGTCGAACCCCAAGGTGCTGGTGGCCCAGGTGCGCCGCATGTTGAAGGACCCGAAGGTCAACGGCCTGGCCACCGAGTTCACAGGCAACTGGCTGGTGTTCCGCCAGTTCGAAACCAACAATTCGGTCGACCGCGAACGCTTCCCCACCTTCAACGACGCGCTGCGCGAATCCATGTTCCAGGAGCCGGTGCGCCTGGTGCAGGACACCATCGTCAATGATCGTTCCGCGCTCGACCTGCTGTACGGCAAGCATACATTCGTGAACCCGCCCTTGGCCAAGCATTACGGCATGCCCGACGTGCCGGGCGACGTGAACAACTGGGTGCGCATCAACAATGCGGACAAGTATGGCCGTGGCGGCATCCTGCCCATGGCGGTGTTCATGACGCAGAATTCGCCGGGCCTGCGCACCAGCCCGGTCAAGCGCGGCAACTGGGTGGTGCAGAAGGTGCTGGGCATCCGCGTGCCGCCGCCGCCGCCGGCCGTGCCCGAACTGCCCAACGACGAAACCAAGACCGAGCTGCCGATCCGCGAAATGCTGGCCAAGCATCGCGCGGTGCCGATGTGCGCGGCCTGTCATTCCAAGTTCGACTCCTTCGGGCTGGTGTTTGAAGGCTTTGGCCCGGTGGGCGACGCCCGCACCAAGGATGGCGCGGGCCGCGCAGTGGATGTTTCCGCCACCTTCCCGGGCGAGATCCAGGCCGTCGGCGTTCCGGGCCTGCAGCAGTTCATCCGCGATCACCGCCAGGACCGCTTCGTCGACAATCTCAGCCGCAAGCTGCTGGCCTATGGCCTGAACCGTTCGTTGCAGCTTTCGGATGAATCGCTGGTCGACAAGCTGAACCTGCACATGGCCAACAACGGCTACCGCTTCGGCGCGCTGGTCGAAGCCATCGTGCTCAGCCCGCAATTCCTGAACCGCCGCGCGCCGGTTGCCGACCCGCTTCAGAAAGCCGATTTGCAGCCCGCAGTGAAATTCGTCAAAACCGCTCAAAAGGGGAATTGATATGACCCGTCCCACCGATACGTCCTTTAAGTCCCGCGCCTTCTCCCGCCGCGCCATTCTGCGCGGCACCGGCTGCGCCATGGCGCTGCCCTGGCTGGAATCGGTCAGCGCGATGGCGCAGCCGGCCACGGCCGCCGATTTCCCCAAGCGGTTCGGCGTGGTCTTCATGGGCTGCGGCGTGAACGAGGATCACTGGAGCGCCTCGGGCGCCGGCGCCGAGATGAAGCTCAGCAAGTCGCTGCAGTCGCTGGAGCCGCTGAAGCAGAAAATCAACGTGATCGACGGCCTGCAGGTCAAATCGCTGATGGGGCAGGGTATCCATCCCGCCCAGACAGGCTCGCTGCTGTCGGGCGTGCAGATCGCCAAGGGCGCGCTGATCCATTCGGGCGTCAGCGTCGACCAGATGATTGCCAATCACGTCGGCCAGGATACGGCCCAGTCGTCCATCGTGCTGTCCTGCGAGCAGCCCATGACCGGCTATCACGAAACCAATTTCAGCTTGGCTTACTCCTCGCACCTGTCCTGGCAGACCAAGGACTCGCCGGTGCCGGTCGAGGTCTATCCTGCGCTGGCCTGGGACAGCCTGTTCGACAATCGCGGCAGCCTGCTGAACATCTCGGTGCTGGACCGCGTCAATGACCGCGCCAAGGACCTGTCGCGCAAGATCAGCGCCACCGACCGCGGCAAGCTGGACGAGTTCATGACCAGCGTGCGCGAAATCGAGCGCCGCGTGGAAGTGATGCGCAAGGGCGCCGACAATGCGGCCGAGAATGCCAGCCTGAAGAATGTGCCGCTGGCCAAGATGGACCGCCCCGTCAACGGGTTGCCCGAAGACCTGCGCGAACATTCCAAGCTGATGTGCGACATCATCGCCATCGCCTTCCAGACCAACAAGAGCCGCGTCGCCTCGCTGCTGATCTCACGCGACCTGTCGGCGATGTACTATCCCTTCATCAATGTGAAGGAAGGCCACCACTCGGCCTCGCACTACAACAACAATGACGAATATGAGCGCATCACCAACTTCCATGTCAGCCAGTACGCCTATCTAATTTCCAAGCTGGACAGCATGAAGGAAGGCGGCGGCACGGTGCTGGACAATAGCTGCATCATGTTCCTGTCGAACATGTGGGTCGGCCGCACCCATGACAATTCGCGCCTGCCGCTGGTGCTGGCGGGCGGGTTGGGCGGCACGCTCAAGACCGGCCGCACGCTGAACTACCTGAAAGAGACCGAAGACAAGCGCAAGATGTGCAGCCTGTATCTGTCGCTGATGGACCGTTTCGGCATCAAGCAGGACAGCTTCGGGGACTCCACCACCCGCCTCGAACACATCTGATCATCGGGCAATAAAAAAACGGCTTGCCGGACGATCCCGGCAAGCCGTTTTCCTTTAAGCGTCGCGCCCGTTCAGGAGGGCGTGAAATTCACGTTACCGGCCCGTTCGATGGTGAACGTGCCCAGCGTGCCGCCCTTGTTGCCGGTGCCGGTCCACAAGCCGTCCGCATTCTTGGACATCCGGCGCAGGCGGGTATAGCCGCGATGCTCGGCATGGGTGCGGGCCTGGTGCTCGCTGAAGGCGGTGGTGCCGGGCGCGGTGCTTTCGGCGGCGGCGGGCGAGCCGGCAGCGGGGGTCTGCTGCGCCATGGCAACAGAAGCAAGCAGGCTGCACGCGGCAGCGGTCAAAGCAACAAGGCGCATGAATTCTCCGGTTTAATGTCCAGTGTTATAGGGACATGTTCCGAAGGATGTACACCGCGCAGATGCAGCACCGCCAAGTGCGGCGCACCATAATGCGGGCTAACGCGCGATGCGCGACTCGGTGATCATGCGCATCAACTGGCTCGACAAGGCGCGGCCCGCCAGCGCCTGAACGCCGTTGGGATAGCCTTCGTCGGCGAGCTGGGCCTGGAGGGCAGACACATTGGCGACCTTGCCGCTCTTGGCGATTTGGAAGGCGCGTTCAACGACGCTGGGGCGCTGCTGGATGGGGGAGGTGCTATCAGTCATTCCCCTACTTTAGCAGAGGGCTTGGACGATTTACACCGTCGTAAAAAGCAATCCCGGCAAGGGTTTCGCTCAACCCTCGGCCTGCAGATGTTTGCGCAAATCCGCCGAGGGAACCGCGCCGAACCGGTAGCTGCGAACGAATTGCAGGCTCAGTTCGGGGGCTTTTTGCCAGACAATCCGGGCCTCATAGGCCAGCCGGTTGCGGTACCTCCACAGGTGATCGCCTTGCCAGCGGCGCCGCCATCGGTGCTGCGGGTGGTGCCGCCATCGGCGCGCTTGCCGGCAACCCCGCCATGGGCGCTGCGGCCGGCGCGATCGCCGGCGGCGCCGTCGGCGCGGCCACCGATCCCTGCGACCTGAACCTGGGTGACCCGGTCTGGCGCAACGATCGCGGCTCGTATGAACGCCGCTGCGGCCGTCCGTATCGCGACCGCTAAACGGATCTGAATGAGCACAGGCCCGCACCACCGTGCGGGCCTATTGCTATGTGCGCATGGCGATAAAGGCCGCTTCGATATTGCGGCGGAACAGATCGCCATCGAACAGCGGCGCCGTGGCGCGGCCGTTTTTCAGCCGGTCCTTGAAGCGCTTGAGCAGCTCCGGCTCGCGCGCCAGGCGCAACGCCAGCGCTTCGTAATCCCCCAATGTGTAAGTCACCAGTTCGGGCAGCTCCGCCGCATTCAGCAGGCTTGCGGACACCCGCGCCGCAAAGTCTTCACCCTGCAAGGTCAGCACCGGCAGTCCGGTCCACAATGCGTGGGCCGCGGTGGCATGGGCGTTGTAGGGCACGGTATCGAGGAACAGGTCGGCCAGCCCGTGCCGGGCCAGGTGATCGGCCAGCGGTGCTTCCCCGGCAAAGACCAGCCGGGCCGCATCGACGCCATGGCTGGCCGCTTCGCGTTCCAGGTTGTGCCGCGCCGGTTCACTCAGCGCCTTCAGCCACAGCACGCTGCCGGGCACCGCCTTCAGCAGCCGCATCCAGACATCGAATACCGGCTTGGTGATTTTCCAGCCCGCATTGAAGCAGCAGAAGACGAAGCCGGTTGGCGGCAATCCGGCAGCAGCCCGGTCCGGCAGCGGACCGGCCTGCAGCGTGTCATCGGTGGGGAAATAGGTGCCGGGAAGCTGCACCAGCTTTTCGGTGAAGAAAGGCTGATGCTCGGGCGGCGTCACGATGCCATCGCCGATCAGGTAATCGATATAGCTGGCGCCGGTGGTGCCGGGATAGCCCAGCCAGCTTACCTGCACGGGCGCGAAGCGATGCGCGAAAATCTGCAGCCGTGACAGGCCGGTATGGCCGCCCAGATCCACCGCAATGTCGATCTCCATCTCGCGCAGCTTGCGGGCAATCTCGTCGCTGTTGAGTCCGGCGAAATCGTGGAAGCGGTCGAAACCTTTCATCAGCCGCTGGCGCACCGCGCTGTCGTCGCGGCGGCCGGTGGCGATGCCGATCACCTGGAACCGTTCGCGGTCGTGCTTTTCGACCAGCGGCGCAAGCTGCGACGCCACCGCATGCTGGTTGAAATCCGCCGAGACGTAAGCCAGGCGGATGCGATCATGACGGTATCTCTCGCCGCGCCACAGCGGCGGATGCGCGGGCGGCGCGGTGGCGGCGGCGCATTGCAATTGAAGCTGCTTGTCGTCGCTATAGCCCATCAGCGTCAGGACCGGGCCGGTGCTGGCCACGCTGGCCGGCGTTATCTGCGCCGCGCGCGCGAAGTCGCACAGGTTCAGCACCACATTGGCGCGGTTTGCCATGGCCGGCCTGTAACCGGGGTCTTCCGCCAGCACCCGGTCATAGCATTCCAGCGCTTCGGCATAGCGTTCCAGCGCCACCAGCACCACGGCGCGGTTGTACAAGGTCGTGATCACGCGCGGCTGCAGGGCCAGCGCCTGGTCCAGCGCCACCAGCGACTCTTCAAAGCGCTGAAGCTGGGAAAGGATGACGCCGCGATTGTACAGCGCCTCGAAATGTCCCGGCTGCGCGCTGAGGATGCGGTCATAGGTGGCCAGCGCCGCCTCGAACTGCTGCGCTGCAAGCTGGGCGTGGCCGTAATGCGCCAGGATGGTGATGTCGCCCCCGCTGCGCTTCACGGCCTTGCCCAGAAGCGTGATGGCTTCGTCCATCTGGCCCTGCTGGGCCTTGAGGAACCCCAGCATGTGAAGCGCGGCGGCGTGCCCGGCATCGGCTTTCAGCGCCTGGCGGTACAGGTTTTCGGCCCGCGCCATCTGACCTGCGCGCTGCGCGGCCACGCCCTGTTCAAACAATTGCTGCGCGTCCATCAGGCGCGGCTCACACGGCTATTGGCCCGGTTGAACCGGTGGCCGCCCTGGTCAGGGCATGGCGGAAAAAGCGGCATTGGATCCCTTCATAATATTATGCGTGTCGGGCGCTTTGCCGTCACAAGCCACTAGACGCCCCCACGGCCAGCCGCCAATATCTCTGAATATAAAATACAGTTTGGGAACAGGGACCGCAAAGAGTCTCTCGGAAGACAAACAGGATAGGGCAGAAAACCGGAAAGCCGAAATACCGCGCGTTCCACGCGTGGGCGGTGGTTCAAGCCCCAAGCATAGGTCTCTTCGCGCCAGGTCGCGCGGAAAGAAAACTCGGCGTTGCTTAGCGGTAGGGCGATGCGTCGTCGCGCTGCCAGAAGGGGACCAGGCGTGGAAAATATCGAGCCCGGCACAGCTTCGCCCGCCACACGGCCTAATGCGCCGCCAACCTTGCGCGCCCATGTGGTGCGCATGCTGTCGGCAGACATTCTGGCGGGCAAGTACAAGCCGGGCGACCGTCTCAACGAAAGCCAGATCGCGCGCGAACTGAACATCAGCCGCATCCCGGTGCGCGAAGCCCTGTCCCAGCTTCAGGAACAGGGGTTGGTGCAGAACCGCGAGCGGCGCGGCATGTTCGTGACCAATATCGGCCCGGAAGAAGTCCACCAGATTTCCTCGCTGCGCATCGTGCTGGAAACCGAGGCGCTGCGCCTGGCCAAGGCGCGCATGACGCCCGAAATATCGCGCAAGCTCGATGCGCTGGTCGGCAAGATGGACGCCTGGAACGGCACCCTGCTGGAAGCCGCCGCGCTCGACCTGGAATTTCACCGCGAAATCTGGAAAGCCACCGGCAACCCCTATCTGGAACGGGCCCTGAATGCGCTGATGGTGCCATTGTTCGCGCACAAGACGCTGGAACATGTCACCCAGGAAATCCGCCGCTGGCGGCTGTCGCATCACCGCATCATCCTGGATTCGATCACCGGCCGCAGCGACGCCGATCCGCAGGAGGCGCTGCTCACCCACATGCGCATGTCCTATACCGAGCCGGAACGCTATTCGACCCTGGCCAAGAAATCCTGATCCGCGGGGAGCTCGTCGTGAAAGCTGCAAAGATTGTTCTGGCCGCCTGTGTGCTGGGGCTTGCCGCGCCGCTTGTCGATGCGCAGACCGCCAGCGCCCAGACGGCGGCCGATTACAGCCGCTACAGCGGCTACACCGCGCCCAGTCCGCCAGGCCAGAAAAAGGGCGGCCTGCGCGTTTTCCTGCTGTCGGGCCTCAAAAGCCATGGCGCGGGCGCGCATGACTATCCGCGCTGGCTCGACACCTGGAGCAAGCTTTTGACCGAGCATGGCGCGGTGGTGGACGGCGCCCTGTCGTTTCCCAGCGCTACGCAGCTCGCCAGCACCGACGTAATGGTGATTTATCGCGGCGATGCGGGCTACATGACACCCGATCAGCGTGCCCTGCTGCAGGCTTATGTGAAGCGCGGCGGCGGCCTTGTCACCTTGCATGACTCGCTGTGCGGGCCCGAACCGACCGACATGGCGACGCTGGTCGGCGCCGGCAAGAAACATGGCGAGGTCAATTACACCTGGACCGCGACGCTGAATTACAATGTGGTCGACAAGGACAATCCCATCATTGCCGGCATGCCGACCGAGATTTACGACGAGGCTTTCTACAAGCTGGACTTCGCGCCGGGCGTGAAGCCGTTGCTGACCGTGACCATGCCCGACACGCCCGCGGCCCGCAAAGGCGGCGGTGTCGGCCAGACCGTGCCGCAGATGTGGACCTATGAACACACGCTGCCGGGCGGCGTTCCGGCGCGCGCCTTTGTCTGGATGCAGGGCCATATGGTCGACAGCCTGGACAATGCCCGCATGCGCGCCGTGGTGCTGCGCGGCATCGCCTGGGCGGGCAAGCGCCCGGTCGGTGAACTGGCCGACGCACAGGGCGCTGGCCACTAGCCGGTTGAACAAAAGGAGACATGCATGAAGCTCGGTCTGACGATTGGCGGCGCGCTGCTGGCATTGCTGGCGGGGTCGGCAAACGCCCAGCGCACCGATTGGCCCTCCATGCATCACGATGACGGCGCCAGGCGCTATTCACCGCTGACCCAGATCACGCCCGCCAATGTCGGCAAGCTGGAAAAGGCCTGGAGCTACAGTCTCAAGCCCGCCGGGGTGGAACGGCTGCGCCCGTCTCAGGCCACGCCGCTGATCATCGGCGACACCATGTATATCTGCTCCAGCTATGGGCAGGTGATTGCGCTCGATCCGGTGACCGGAAAAGAGAAGTGGAAGTACACGCTGCCCGATGACGACACGCCCGCCACGCGCGGCGGCGCCTATTGGCCCGGAACCGCCGACAGCCCCGCCTCGCTGGTGTTCGGTTCGCGCAGCGGCCGCCTTTATGTGCTGCGCCTGTCTGATGGACAGTTGAACACGAAAGTCGGCGGCACCGGCATCATCAACCTCAAGACGCCCGAGGTGATGGTGACGGGCATGAATGTGCCCTACATGCTGACCTCACCGCCTGCCATCTACCAGAGCATCGCGATCACCGGCGCCGGCACGGGTGAAGGCCCCGGCGGCACCAACAGGGGCGAGGGCCCGCTGGGGGATACCCGCGCCTGGGACCTGACCACCGGCAAGCTGCTCTGGACCTTCCATACCGTGCCGCGTCCCGGCGAGATGGGTTTCGACAGCTGGGAGCCGGGCAGCACCAGGAACCGCTCCGGCAACAATGTGTGGGGCCACATGACCGTCGATAGTGAGCGCGGCATTCTCTACATGCCGATCGGCGCGCCCAATTTCGACCGCGCCGGGGTGGGCCGGGCCGGCGACAACCTGTTCAGCAACTGCATCGTCGCGGTCGATGTGCGCACCGGAAAGTATCTCTGGCATTTCCAGGTCACGCGCCACGATGTTTGGGATTACGATGCGGGCTCGCCGCCCACGCTGATCGACGTCAAGCGCGACGGCAAGATCATTCCCGCCATCATCGCCACCAACAAGTCGAGCCTGGTGTTCATCCTGGACCGCGTCACCGGCAAGCCGCTGTATGACGTGATCGACAAGCCGGTCCCGCACGACAGCACCATCCCCGGCGAAAAGCTGTCGCCCACCCAGCCTTATCCGTCCAGGCCCGAGCCACTGGCGCGCACCACCTTCAGCCGCGCCGAACTCTACAAGGGCGTGGCGTCCCACCAGGCCTATTGCGAGAAGCTGGTGGACGACAACCAGATGATCCTGGTGCCGCAATATTCTCCGATGGTGCTGGGGCGCTACACGCTGCATCTGCCGGCGTCGCAGGGCGGCATCAACTATTATGGCGGATCCTTCGATCCCGACCGCCGCCTCTACATCGTCAACATCAACAATCTGGCCCAGGCGATCCGCGTGGTGAAGCGCGCTGACGGCAGCTACAACAATGAAGGTGAGTTCGCGGGCCTGCGCCGCCTGTGGGATCCGTCCAACGACAATATGCCCTGCACCGCGACGCCCTGGGGCCAGTTGGTCGCGGTGAATGTCGATACCGGCGAGATCGCCTGGCGCAAGACGCTAGGCGTGACCGACAGCTTCCCCGCTGGGTTGCAGGACACCGGGCGACCGGGTCTGGGCGGCACGATCCTGACTGCCAGTGGACTCACCTTCATCGGGGCCACCACGGACCGGCGGTTTCGCGCCTTCGATACCGCCACGGGCAAGGAGCTTTGGACCACCCGGCTGCCTGCATCCGCGCAGGCAACCCCTGCCACCTATCAGGGGGCCGATGGCCGCCAGTATGTCGTGGTTACTGCCACGGGCGGGGGAATCGTGGGGGCGGCGCTGGAAAGCGACCAGCTTGTCGCCTTCGCCTTGCCCAAATCCTGAGGGATATTACCCAAATGGGCGGTTTGCCGGTCTCGTGGTTCCTTGAAGCCCCAATAGGGGGTTCCGGTAACCTGCGATTTGTGGCAAGCACCGCCCCCGGTGGGGCCACCGATTTGAAAGCGGCGCGAGCCGCCTTCATGCTGTTCAAGATATAAGGAGTTAGCCTTGCGCCCTGTTCTGATCGCTCTTCTGCTTGCTTCGGTTTCCGCGCCCGCTTTCGCGCAGGATGAATTCAAGGCTCTGCCGGCCGGTGACGGCCGCGCCGAAACCGTGAAGGTCTGCTCGCAGTGCCATTCGCCCGAGCTGGTCGCCAACCAGCGCATGGACGAACCGGGCTGGCGCGCCATGGTCAACCAGATGGCCAACAACGGCGCCCAGGGCACGGACGCTGAGTTCGAGACCATCATCAAGTATTTGACCCAGACCTTCCCGCCGAACTGATCCGGCGCATAATTCCCGCGTGATTTTCAAGGACAAGAACAATGAAGCTTTTGCGCTATGGGCCCAAGGGCCAGGAGAAGCCCGGCATTCTGGATAACAGCGGCCAGATCCGCGACCTGTCCGGCATTGTCGCCGACATCGACGGAAAGGTGTTGTCCGATCTGTCGGCCATCCGCGCCGCCAAGATCGACAGCCTGCCGGTGGTTGACAAGAATGTCCGCATCGCCGAGCCGGTCGCCCGCGTCGGCAAGTTCATCTGCATCGGCCTTAACTATTCGGACCATGCCAAGGAATCGGGCATGCCCGAACCCGCCGAACCGATCATCTTCATGAAGGCCACCAGCGCCATTATCGGGCCCAATGACGATGTCTATCTGCCGCCCACCGCCAAGAAGGGCGACTGGGAAGTGGAACTGGGCATCATCATCGGCAAGGAAGCGCGCTACGTCACGAAGGAAGCGGCGCTGGATCATGTCGCCGGCGCCTGCGTGGTCAACGACGTGTCCGAGCGCGAATATCAGCTCGAACGCCTGGGCACCTGGGACAAGGGCAAGGGCTGTGACACGTTCGGTCCGTTCGGTCCCTATCTGGTGACGCTGGATGAAGTCGGCGACCTGAACAATCTGGGTCTGTGGCTGGACCTGAACGGCAAGCGCATGCAGACCGGCTCCACCGCCTCGCTTATCTTCGACGTGCCCACCATCGTGTCCTATGTCAGCCAGTTCATGAGCCTGCAGCCGGGCGACGTGATCTCGACCGGTACGCCCCCGGGCGTCGGCCTTGGCATGAAGCCGCCGGTCTTCCTGAAGGAAGGCGACGTGATGGAGCTGGGCATCGACAAGCTTGGTTCGCAAAAGCAGAGCGTCAAGCGCACGAAGGTCTGATCAACGTTTCGACCAAATAAAAACGGCGCCGGAGAAATCCGGCGCCGTTTTCTTTTTCTCTCAACCAACTCAGCCCCGCCTCCCCATCATGCGCGTCAGCGCATTTGAGGGGGAGGTGGTTTCAGCGTGCGCAGCGAAGCTGCGCGTAAGCTGAAACCGGAGGGGGCATTAAATTAGTGGTTGTCTCTCGGCACACCCTTCGTCCGGTCCAGGTCCTGGTACTTGACGGCATTTTCCAGCACCATCCCGGTGCCCATCTGGCCGACCACGCCGCGCTGCATCTCCTGCCAGGGAGTCTGGGAAGCCGGGTACTTGTAACCGCCCGCGGCTTCCAGTTCCTTGCGGCGCTTGGCCAGCTCTTCGTCGCTGATCAGGACGTTGGCGGTGCCCTTGCGCAGGTCGACGCGCACCTTGTCGCCGGTCTTCAGTATCGCAAGCCCGCCGCCTGCAGCGGCTTCCGGCGAGGCGTTCAGGATCGAGGGCGAACCCGACGTGCCCGACTGGCGGCCGTCGCCGATGCAGGGCAGGGCGTTGACGCCGCGCTTCAGCAGGGCGGCCGGCGGATGCATGTTCACCACTTCGGCCGCACCGGGATAGCCGATCGGGCCGACACCGCGCATGAACAGCATCGTGTTCTCGTCGATGTTCGACGCCGGATCGTCTAGGCGCTTGTGGTAATCCTCTGGTCCGTCGAACACGAAGGCCTTGCCTTCAAAGGCTTCCGGGTCGTTCGGGTTGGACAGATAGCGGTCGCGGAATTCCTTGCTGATGACGCTGGTCTTCATGATGGCGTTGTCAAACAGGTTGCCAGACAGCACGATGAAGCCCGCATCCTTCTTCATCGGCTTGTCGAACGGCCAGATTACTTCGGGCAGCTTGACCTTCTTGCCTTTGCAGTTCTCGCCCATGGTCTTACCGTTGACGGTCAGGGCACCTTCCTTGATCAGGCCCTGTTCCATCAGGATGTTCACCACGGCGGGGACGCCGCCGGCATGGTGATAATCCTCGCCCAGATACTCGCCGGCGGGCTGCAGGTTCACCAGCAGCGGCACCTTGTGGCCGACAGTCTGCCAATCCTGCAGCGGCACATCCACGCCCATGTGGCGCGAGATGGCGGTCAGATGGATCGGCGCGTTGGTCGAACCACCGATGGCCGAGTTGACCACGATGGCGTTGTGGAAGGCTTCCTTGGTCATGATCTGCGACGGGCGCAGGTCTTCGGCCACCATTTCCACGATGCGCTTGCCGGTATTGTAGGCCATCTGGGCGCGTTCGCGGTACGGCGCGGGGATCGAGGCCGAACCGGGCAGCTGCATGCCCAGTGCTTCCGCGAGACTGTTCATCGTCGTGGCGGTGCCCATGGTGTTGCAATAGCCCACCGACGGCGCCGATGAGGCCACCAGTTCCATGAAGCCGTTATAGTCCAGCTCGCCGCGCGCCATCATTTCGCGCGCCTTCCACACGATGGTGCCCGAACCGGTGCGTTCGCCTTCGTGCCAGCCGTTCAGCATCGGGCCGACCGACAGCGCGATGGTGGGAATGTTCACGGTCGCCGCCGCCATCAGGCAGGCGGGCGTGGTCTTGTCGCAGCCGATGGTCAGCACAACGCCGTCCAGCGGATAGCCGTACAGCAGTTCGACCAAGCCCATATAGGCCAGGTTGCGGTCGAGCGCGGCGGTGGGGCGCTTGCCGGTTTCCTGGATCGGGTGCACCGGGAATTCCATCACGATGCCGCCGGCTTCGCGGATGCCTTCGCGCACGCGCTTGGCCAGTTCCAGATGGTGGCGGTTGCAGGGCGACAGGTCGCTGCCGGTCTGGGCGATGCCGATGATCGGCTTGCCCGACTGCAGTTCCTCGCGCGTCAGGCCGTAGTTCAGATAGCGCTCAAGATACAGCGCCGTCATGTCGGGATTGTCGGGATTGTCGAACCATTCGCGGCTGCGCAGTTTCTTCTTGTTCTTGTTTTCGGGGGATGTGGACATCGGTCTTTCCTGAGTGACGAAGCGTTGAAAAAAAACTAGGCGGCGAAAAGCGTCATTCCGCCATCCACCCGCAGTACCTGGCCGCTGATGAAGCCGGACTGGTCGGAAGCGAGAAAGAGGGCGGTGCTGGTGATCTCGGCGGGCGTGGCATAGCGGTCGAGCGAGGCGCCGCCCATCTTGTCCGGATCGGTCTGGCGCGTGGCCAGAAAGCGCGCGGTTGTGGTGGGGCCGGGGCTGATGGCATTCACGCGCACGCCATGTTCGCGCATCTCCAGCGCCAGGCAGCGGGTGTAATGAATGATCGCGGCCTTGGCGCAGCCATAGACCACTTCGGGCGACACGCCGACATGGCCGTTCAGCGAACCGAAATTGATCACCGCGCCTTTTTTGCGCGCCGCCATGCCCGGCACCACGGCGCGGCACATCAGCATGGTGCCGAAGAAGTTGCGGTTCATCACGGCTGTTGCATCTTCCAGGCTGATGTCGAGCGCGCCGTTCGGCTTGGGCTTGCCGCCCGCAGCCCCGATATCGCCGCCGGCGCAGTTGATCAGGATGGAGATGGGCCCGAGACCGGCTTCGGTCCTGGCGACCATGGCTACGACGTCGGCCTCGCGGGAAATGTCACCAGTCACAGCGATGCACTTAACGCCGCTTTGGCCGCCGGTTTTTGAGAATTCGTCAGCCAGCGCCGTCAGGCTGGCGCTCTCGCCATATTGTGCAGGTGCGTTCTCGTTGATGTCGTGCAGCGCAACATGGGCGCCGCTTTCCAGAAGGCCTTGCGCGATCATGCGCCCAAGACCACGCCCCGATCCCGTCACCAGCGCAACGGCGCCTTTGAAATCATGGCTCAAATCGCTACTCCGACTGCGCAAGTGCCTGAACTGTCCTGATGCGGCGAGGCTTTTATCAAGCCCTTTTCTGCTTCGTCCGCCCGGATGCCGGCACTGCAAACCCCCCGGCTGCATTGACTTACCGCCGCCCGAATTTAGTATACAAAACAACGACCGATGTGAAGCCCGCATCCCCTTGCGACGCGGCCTGCGCAGGCGGCTTTGAGCCCCAGAAACGGGCACCACCGGGCTGAAAACAACAGGGGCGAGACGCAATGAAAGCCACGAACGCGCGCTATTGGGTCGTCGTCTTCGCGCTGGCCCTGGCGATGATCATGTACATTCAGCGGGTGGCGATCAGCCAGGCGATTGTGCCGATCTCGCTGGAGCTGAACCTCAGCAAGGCGGAGCAGGGCATGATCCTGGGCGCCTTCGGTCTTTCCTATGCGCTGTTCGAAATTCCCATGGGCCTGCTTGGCGACAAGCTGGGCGTGCGCTGGGTTCTCAGCCAGTTGGTGCTGGCCTGGTCGGCCTTCCTGGCGCTGCATGGCGCGGTGTGGAATCTGACCTCGCTGTGGATCATGCGTTTCTTGTTCGGCGCGGGCGAAGCGGGCTGCTTTCCCAATCTCACCCGCATGCTGTCGGCTTGGCTGCCGGTCAGCGAGCGCGTGAAGGCGCAAGCCGTGATGTGGGCCTTCGGCCGCTGGGGCGGCGCGCTGGCGCCGCCGGTGGCCTTCTTCGTGATCTATCATTTCGGCTGGCGCTGGGGCTTCGTCGCGCTGGCGCTACTGGGCGTGCTCTGGGTGGCGTTCTTCCTGCCCTGGTTCCGCAACGATCCGGCGGAACACAAGTCGGTCAACGCCGCCGAACTCGAATTGCTGGAAAGTTCGCGCAAGCTGGTGCTGCACGATCATGGCCTTCCCTGGTACAAGCTGCTGCTGCAGCGGGATATCGGCCTTCTGGGCCTGCAGTACTTTTTCTTTTCTTACACCTGGTATTTCTACGTCACCTGGCTGCCCACTTGGCTGCAGCAGGCGCGCGGTCTCACCGCGCTGGAATCGGCCGGTTACGCGATGATGCCGCTGGCGGCGGGTGGCCTCGGCTCTATCGTGTCCGGCTTCCTGCCGCTGTCCGTGCCGCGCAAGTGGGTGGCGATCTTCGGCTTCTTGGGCAGCGCGATCCTGATCTGTTTCATTCCCAATGTGCCGGGCGTGGTGATGCCGATGCTGTTGATGTCAGCCGCCAGCTTCTGCGGCGATCTCACCATGCCGATTTCCTGGAACACCTGTGTGGAAATCGGCAAGCAGTATACCGCCACGGTTTCCTCCACGATGAACATGCTGGGCAACTTCGCTGGCTTTGTCGGCCCGGTGGTGTTCGGCTTCATCCTGCAGAGCACCGACAACGACTGGAGCATGGTGATGTACACCATGGCCGCCGCCGCGTTCTGTTCTGCCGCCTGCTGGTTCTTCATCGATCCGGCACGCGACCGCAGCTAGGGAAAGTCAAACCGTGAAAATCGATCTGAGTGGCCGCGCGGCGGTGATTGTCGGCGCCAGCGGCGGGCTGGGCGAAGCCATGGCGCACACGCTGTCGGGCGCGGGCGCGAAGGTCGCACTGGTGGGCCGCAACCAGGCCAAGCTGGGCAAGGTGCTGGCCGGGCTGAAAGCCAAGGGCGGCATTGTCGAAAGTTTCAGCGCCGACGTCACCGACGAAAAAGACGTCGCGCGGCTGGCCGAGCAGGTGAACGCGAAATTTCCGAACCCGCAGATACTGATCAACAGCGCCGGCACCAACCTGCGCAAGCCCATGACCGATTACACGGTCGCCGAATTCCAGGGCGTGGTGGACGCCAGCCTGCTCAGCACCTTCCTGGCTTGCCGCGCCTTCGTGCCCGGCATGAAAGGCACGGGCCATGGCCGCATCGTCAACCTCTCCTCGATGATGGCGCATATCTCGCTGCCCAATCGCACGCCTTACTCGTCGGCCAAGGCGGCGCTGCTGGGCTTCACCAAGTCGCTGGCGCTGGAACTGGCCCTGGATGGCATCACCGTCAACGCCATCTCGCCCGGGCCTTTCCTCACCGAGATGAACCTGCCGGTGGTCAACGACCCGGAAGCCAACAAGCTGTTTCTCTCCCGGCTGCCGGTGGGCCGCTGGGGCAAGGTTGAGGAGATCGGGGCGCTGGCCTGTTACCTGTGCTCCGACCTGGCGGGCTTCGTCACCGGCACCGACATCTTGATCGACGGCGGCTGGACTGCTGCCTGACGGGCGTCGGGATTCGCGGATTCGTCCGTACTCTGCGTGGAACCTTGGGTTCCAAAGATCGGATTTCCCCAGCTTTGTCGCGGCCTGCTGGTTTGCCAGTGGCGCGAGGGCCTGATCCTATAGTATTCCAGATGCGGGGTTTGGGCCCATTCGGGGCAAACAGGGGCGGCTGCCATATCAGGGCCGGTCTTCCAATTTGCCTAAGAGGAACGAAGGGCTTTCGAGGAACGCATGCTGTCGCCTGAACAGAACAAGAATGAATTGCCGTTGATCGTGGTGATGGGTGTTGCCGGTTCGGGCAAGTCCACCATCGCCGCCGGCCTGGCCGAAAAGCTGGGCGTCGATTTTATCGAGGGCGATGCGCTGCATCCCCAGGCCAATGTGAACAAGATGGCGGGCGGACAGCCCCTGACCGACGACGACCGCTGGCCCTGGCTGGAAGCGATCGGCGCGCGCATCGATGCCGAACGCGCCGCCGGCATGGGCGTGGTGGTGTCCTGCTCGGCGCTCAAGCATGTCTATCGCGATTGCCTGCGCAAGAAGGTCAACGGCAGGGTGCGCTTCATTCTGCTGGATGGCCCGCGCGATCTGATTTCCCAGCGCATGATCGGCCGCAAGGGGCATTTCATGCCGCAGTCGCTGCTCGACAGCCAGCTCGCCACGCTGGAAAAGCCGGGCCCCGACGAAGACGCGGTGATCCTGGATATTTCGCAGACCGTGCCGAACCTTCTGGTGAAGGCGGCGCAGTCGGTCGGACTGCAATCCTAGCAAAACAAGAATGGGGGGACGTATGACGCGCACCAGGACTTTGGCCCTGCTGATGGCGGCGGTGATGCTTGGCGCCATGTCGGCATCGGCGCAGCAGGTCGATACTTCCAAGCTGCCAAAATTCCCCACGCCGCCGCCCAAAGAGACGGCGGAGAACAGCATCATCCGTCCGCCTTATGTGGATGCGCCCGAAACCGTGCCCAACCCGGCCGTGCCGCAGGGCGATGTGCGCGAATTCATCCTGTATTCCTACGACAGCAAGATCTATCCGGGCATCGTGCGGGTGGAGAGCGAAAAGACCGCCAAGCGCGATGCGTATGGCAACAGGCTGGCCTGGCCCGAAAGCGAAATCTCCGCCCCCGGTCCCTATCGCCGCCATGTCTGGGTTTACATTCCGCCCGGCTACAAGCCCGGCACGCCCACGCCCTTCATGGTGGTGCAGGATGGCCGTTCCTATATCCGCCGCCTGGCGCCCACACTCGACAACATGATCGCCGCCAAGCGTCTGCCGTCGATGGTGATCGTGGCGGCCGATTCCGGCGGCAGCGACGCGCAGGGTTCGCAGCGCGGCCTGGAATATGACACGATTTCCGACCGCTATTATCGGTGGGTGGAAACCGAACTTCTGCCCGCCGTCACCAAGAATTACGGCATCACTTTCACCAAAGACCCCGAAGGGCGCGGCGCGATGGGTGGCAGCTCCGGCGCAATCTGCGCTTGGACCATGGCCTGGTTCCACCCGGAGAGCTATCGCAAGATTCTCTCTTACTCGGGCACCTTCGTGAACCAGGCATCGCCGGAAGATCCCAAGACGCCGCGCGGCGGCTGGGAATATCACGCCAAGCTGATCCCCAATTCGCCGAAAAAGCCGATCCGCATGTGGATGCATGTCAGCGCCCAGGACAATCATTTCGACGATCCCGACAGCACCTGGCACAACTGGCCGCGCGCCAACAACCTGATGGCGGCGGCGCTGAAGAAGAAGGGCTATGACCACAAATATGTGTGGTCCGAAGAATCCCGCCACGTCGATCCGCGCGTGGTGATGCAGACGCTGCCCAGCGCGCTGGAGTGGCTCTGGCGGGATTATCCGCGTAATTGATGTAATCCCCTCCGGTTTCGGCTTCCGCGAAGCTTCGCTTCGCACGCTGAAACCACCTCCCCCTTAAGTGCGCTTCGCGCAAAGGGGGGGCGGGTCTGTGTTTTCCTAAGATTGCGCGCTGGTCACGCCGATCTTCTTCGCCCACCAGGCCGTGATCAGCGGCACGAACAGCATGGTCACCACCACGCTGGCAGCCACCAGCACCGTCGCAAACGGCGCGGCCTCGGCGTAAGCCGGATTGGCGTGGGCGACCAGCGCCGGCACCGCCGCCGCATTGCCCGCCGTGGCCGACGCGGCAAGTCCCGCCACGCCATTGCCGCGGCTGATCTTGTCCGCGAGAAACATCACGCTGCACGACACGATCAGGATCGCGAAGCCCAGCGCGATGCCCAGCAGTCCCGCGCGCCACACCATGGTCAGGTTTAGCGATGCGCCGATGGCGAAGGCAAAGAACGGGATCAGCGCCGGCGCGGCCTTGCCCAGAAAGTCGCGCATGTTGCGGTCGAGATTGCCCAGCGTCACGCCCACCAAGAGCGGCAGGATCGCGCCCAGCAGCGTCTGCCAGGGAAACATGAACAGCCCGCCCAGCGTCATCATGGTGATGAAGGGGCCCGACTCCAGCGACATCACCGAATAGGCCGCCACATCCTGCGGCCGTCCGTAACGCCCCATCAGCGCCATGTAGAGCCCGCCATTGGTGTCGTTGATCGCGGCGACCACCGCCAGCGTCGACAGTCCGGCGAAGAAGCCTGCCTTGACCGGCTCCACGCCCAGAAAGTGACCCAAGATCATGGCGGCGACCACACCCATGCCGACCTTGGCCGCCAGCAGTACCCCGCCCTTGCCCGCGACATGCGGCAGCGATTCAAACGGAATGGTCGCGCCCATGCAGACATAGAACACCGCCAGGATCGGCAGCGCCCCGGTGAACAGCGCCCCGGTGAACGAGCCGAAAAAACTGCCCGCGCCCGGCGCAAAGGTGGCGATGGTGGCCCCCAGCGCCAGGGGCAAGATCACCATGCCCCCCGGAAGGCGTTCCAAGCTTTGCTTGATCGGCAACTGCATGGCCTGTCCCCTTCTTGGCCCCAATTTCCCCAGCTTTACCGCGCTTTCCGGGGGCTGCCCAGCAGGCCGGGCCTGACCAATTGTCGGCCCGTTAACGGTCTTCAAAGGGCTGGGAGCCTAGGTTTAGGCTGATTTCACGGGACGCATCCCCATGGCCCTTCGCGGCCACCCCGCGCGCGCGCGCAAAGCCAGCGGACTGCTTGCCAGGTACTCCGATACCTTTGGCGAGATGCAGTTGCGCAAATATACCGAGCGCGCCATCCGCGCCGCCCGCGCCGAAGCCGAGCTCAACTCACGCTCCAAGTCGGCCTTTCTGTCGACCATGAGCCATGAGCTGCGCACCCCGCTTAACGCCATCATCGGATTCTCGGATTTGATGCGCCAACCCGGCGCGACCTCGCCGCAGGAATCCAGCGACTATGCCGAGCATATCGCCAATGCCGGACGCCGGTTGCTGAACGTGGTATCGGACGTGCTGGACATGTCACGCCTGGAATCGGGCAGCTTCACGCTCGACACCGCGCCCGTCTATATCGACGAAGTGCTAGAGATCGCGGTGGAGAATGCTCGGCCGCTCTTCGCCGCCAAGCAGCAGCCGGTCGATCTGCGGCTGGAGAAAAATCTTCCCGCCATCAGCGGCGACACCAAGCGGTTGCGACAGCTCTTCGCCAATCTTCTGTCCAACGCCAGCAAGTTCACGGACCTTAAGGGGCGCATCCTGGTGATGGCCAAGGCCGTGAAGGATGGCGGCGTCACCATCGCCATCGCCGATACCGGCGCCGGCATGACCCATGAACAGATCGTGCTGGCGCTCAAACCCTTCGCGCAGGTGCAAGGCCATCTGGCCCGCACCCAGGAAGGCGCCGGTCTGGGTCTGCCGCTTGCCATGGGCATCGCCAAGCTGCATGGCGGCAACCTCTATCTCGACAGCCAGCCGGGCGCCGGCACCACGGCGGTGGTGACCCTGCCCAGGGCGCAGGCTGCCTCCCAAACCCCGTCCGCGAAAATCGGAAACGTCGCATGACCCTGCACATCGAAAAGCCGCCTGCCGCCGCCACGCCGTCGCCGCCGCCGTTCCGCGAGCGCCGCGGCCTTCCCGCCGGGCGGCAAAGTTCCCCATCTGCGCCACCGCCGCCAGCCGCCTGAGCTGCAACGGCCCGAAGGCCTGGGCGATCACCGCGCGCGTGGCTTCCGTGGCGATACCATAACCCCAGCGGTCGCGGCGCAGCAGGAAGCCCAGTTCGGCGCTGGCGTTTTCAATCAGGCTGAGATCGACGCTGCCGATGACATCGCCCTTTTCCTCGACGGTCCAGTAACGGCAGAGGCCGCTGGTCATCGCGTCCTGCTGTTCGCGCACCAGGTCTTCGACCACCGCCAGGCGCGTGATGGCCGGGCGGCTCCAGAAACGCATCGCTTCGCCATCGCTGAGAATGGCGGACAGAGCAGACGCATCGCCGATCTCCTGCGGGCGCAAGGTCAGGCGGTCTGTGGTCAGGATCATGGGCCCCGAACCGCGAAGCGGTTCAAAAAACGAGTGCAAGGCACAAAAACATGAGGCGGCCGGCACATCTCGCGCCGTAGCCGCCTCACACTGCCCCCTTCAAATTGGACATTTGGTCTCAAGGCCCAGGCCCGGAACCAACTGCTGCAGGGTTTCCCCAAACCGTCCATCTGCAGTGCGCCAAATGTGCCCAAGCCACCGGTATGCGCAACGGTTTTGCCAGCCCCTGCGGTGCTTTGGGCCACGCGTGTGGACTTTGCGCAACAATTGTTGCGACGAGTTCCCACGTTGCACGACTGACAGTGGGTCAAGGCGCTTTGAAATGCTTCGACAGCTTCAGGCCCTGGCCCTGATAGTTGGATCCCAGTCCCGCGCCATAGCCTTCGGGCGGCGGGTCGGTCAGCCGTTCAAACACCAGTCGCCCGATGATCTGGCCATGTTCCAGGATGAAAGGCACCTCGCGCGAGCGCACTTCCAGCACGCCGCGCGCCGATGGCGGTTTGCCGGGGGCATACCCGAAACCCGGATCGAAGAAGCCCGCATAATGCACGCGAAATTCGCCCACCAGCGGATTGAACGGCACCATTTCGGCGGCATGGTCGGGTGGGATCGCCACCTGCTCACGGCTCACCAGGATGTAGAATTCGTCGGGGTCCAGCACCATGTCGCCGCGCGCATTGGCCTGGATCGGTTCCCAGTAATCCGCCGGATCGAGCAGGCCGACCTTGTCGACGTCGATCAGGCCGGTGTGCTTCTTGGCGCGAAAGCCGATGCGCAGCCCCGAGTCGGCGCTGCCCTTGAGGTCGATCGAAAGCGCCAGGCCGTTGTCGATGTTGGGTTCGTCCTGCACCAGCGGCACCTGTTCGTGCAGGCGGCGCAGCGCGGTGTCGCTGGATTGCGGCGAGCCGTGGCGGATGCGCAATTGATTGAGCCGCGATCCCTTGCGCACCAGCACCGGAAAAGTCTGCGGGCAGATTTCGGCGTAGAGCGGCCCGCGATAGCCCGGCTCGACCCGGTCGAAGGACGGCGCGTAATCGGTGATCAGGCGCGTGAAGACGTCGATGCGCCCGGTGGAGCTTTTGGGATTGGCGCCGCCCGAAATGCGGGCCGAGAATTCGGCGCGTTCCAGGAGCGGCACGATATAGACGCAGCCTGCTTCCAGCACCGCGCCGTGCGTGATCTCGACCTCATGCATGAAGACCGACTTGAGGCGTTCTTCGACGGTGGCGTTCGGCCCGGGCAGGAAACTGGCCCGCACCCGGTACGCCACCGGTCCCAGCCGCAGGTCGATGCTGGCGGGCTGGATCTGGCCCGGCGCGAAGGGTTCACTGGCCGTGATCTCGCGGCCCTGATCGAACAGCCGCTTCAGCACATGGCTGGGCAGGATGCCGGTCGAGAATCGGCCGTAGGATTCGTCGCCAGAAGGCGTGAGTGGGGTGAGGGTCTCGATTGTGGCGGCCATCAGCCGGTTATAAGCGGCGGGGGGGCGTGGGTCACGGCTTGGGACCCCAGGAAATCCCGGATATCCCCAATGGCTTCGGCCAATCCGCAGCGTTTGACCGGCGCATCTGGCGGAAAGGCGGGAAGAAGCCGGCTGGGGGTGGCCCCTTCCAGGATCACGAAACAGCCCCGGTCTTCCGGCCCCCGGATCAGCCGCCCGAAGGCCTGCTTGAGCCGGAAGCGGGTCAGCAGGTCGTCATAGCCCTTGCCGAACCGCACCCGCCGCGCCTTATGCAGGATGGTCGGCTTGGGCCAGGGCACCTTGTCGAACACCACCAGCCGCAAAGACCGGCCCGGCACGTCGACACCATCGCGCAGCGCGTCGGTTCCCAGAAGGCAGGCATTCTCCTCGGCGCGGAACAGGTCGACCAGCGATCCGGTGTCGAGCCGGTCGATATGCTGGGCGTACAGCGCCAGGCCTTGTTCGGCCAAAGGGGCGGTGATGCGGCTGGCGACGTCTTTCAGCGCGCGCACGGCCGTGAAAAGTCCCAGCGCGCCGCCGCCCGACGCCAGGAACAGTTCGCGGTAAGCTGCCGCCAGTGCCGCCGGATCACGGCGCGCCACATCGGTGACGATGAAAACGCGCGCCTGATCCTGGTACTGGAATGGCGATCCGAAATGGGCGCGCCTGGCGGGCAGCGGCAGATGGCCGGCGCCGGTGCGCACTTCGGCGCTGGCCCAATGGTCATCGGCCTCGCCGCCATTGTCGCGCAAAGTGGCCGAGGTGATCAGCGCGCCATGAGCACCCTCCAGCACTTCGCCCGCCAGCGGCACGGTGGGATCGACCCAGTGCCGCGCCAGGCCCACATCGGCATCGCGCCCGTCCTCGCGCGACAGCTCGAACCAGTCGACGAATTCGTCCGCGATCTCGCCGGTTTCCAGCGTGTCCAGCATCTGGATCCAGGCGGGCAGGATGATCTTGGCGCGCCGGTCCACGCCGCGCGCTGCCGCGCCCAGCCGCGCTTTTGTATAAGGCTCCAGGTTCGCGGCCTTGTCGTCCATCTTCTTGCGCAGCAGCCGCGCCAGATTGGCCAGCGGATCGGCAATGCGCTTGAGCCCGCGCGCCAGTTCGCGCACCGCCGTCAGCAAATCCTCGCCCATCGGATGCGGTTCGGCTTCGAGGCTATAGAAGGTATCGGCATCCGGGCTGCGGGCGCGCACATGGCTGTAAGCCAGCGCGAGAAACACTTCGCCGGGGCCGCGCGGACCATTGCCCAGCCGCTGCGTCCAGCCTTCGCCGGCCAGCGCCGATGCGGCCTGCACCGCGTCTTCCAGCGCATGCTGCGCGGTCTCGTCATCGGCGATCAGGTCTTTCAGCCGTTCTTCCAGCCCGCGCATGCGGGTGCGGGCGCGGCCCTCGGGACCGCGAATCCAGCGGCGCAGCTCTGCCATCTCACGCCCCGTCAGCCGCGCGGAGAATCCGCTGTCGGCAGCGTCGAACAGGTGATGGCCCTCATCGAACACATAGCGCAGCCGCCGTCCGTCTTCTTCCGGCGGCGTGTCGGTGGTTTCGTCCACGCCCAGCCAGTCCTGTGCCGCTTGCGCGATCACCAGCGCATGGTTGGCCACCACGATGTCGGCATGACGGGCACGCCGGATGGCGCGTTCGATGAAGCACAGGCGGTAATGCGGACAGGCGGCATAAATGCATTCGCCGCGCCGGTCGGTGACAGTGGACAGCGGCAGGTGCGCCGCGAGAAAAGCGGGGAAGCCTACTCCCGACAGGTCGCCATCGGTGTGTGAACCGATCCAGCGCGCGATCAGCCCCAGCGCGATGCTGCGCTGGCCCGGCGCCAGCGCGGTGCGCTTGGCGGCTTCCTCGAAATTCAGCAGGCAGAGATAGTTTTCCCGGCCCTTGCGCACCACGGCCTTCTGCGCGCGCTCGACGGGATCGGGCCACAGATGCGCGATCTCCTGCACGATTTGGCGTTGCAGGTTGCGGGTGTAGGTCGAAATCCACAGCCCCGGACCATTCTTCTCGGCCCACAGGCTGGCGGGCGCCAGATAGCCCAGCGTCTTTCCGGTGCCGGTGCCCGCTTCCACCAGCGCGATGCGCGGATGCCCCGCCTGTTCGCGCGGCCCAAACGCGTATGTTGCCGCATCCGCGTAAGCGCCCTGTTCGGGCCGTGTCACGCCGACCATCCTGGACAATCGCGCGCGCGCTTCCGCCGGTTCCACGGGCTGCGAGCCGGGTTGTCCCACCGGCGCTTCGTCTTCCCATTGCGGCAGGCTGCGCCAGGCCTCCAGGCCCGCGATGGGCGAACCAAGCGGGACTTCGCCCACGATCTCTTTCAGCAACGGCGCCCACCGCCAGCCTGCCCGGCCCATGGTGCCGACCAGCGGCGCAAGACCATCGCGCACATCCTGCGGCCATCCCGCCACCTCCTGCAGCAACGCGGCTGCGATGGTGTGCAGCGTCTGTGCGGAGGCTTCGGGCGTTTGCGGCACGGCCAGGCCCAGCGCCCGTGCCAATCCCATCGCGCTGGGGATCGCCGGCATGCCGGGCCGCACAAAGGCGAAAAATTCCAGCACATCGAACAGGGGTGTTTCGCTGCGGGTGCCCAAGCGCCCTGCCACGAACCCGGCATGGGCCACCAGCACATCGCCGCTTTCGAACAATGCGCGGGCGGCGCGGGGATTGGCGCGTTCGGCGGAGCCGTCGCTGCGCGCGATCGCCGCGCCTGGCGTGGCGGGAACCAGTGCAACAAGGTGGGAAAGGGAGTCGGCCATAAGCGGGCGAATATGCGGCGCGGGGCGTCAGAATCCCAATGCTTTATGCGACATCAGGATAGAGATGGATCAGCGCCTGTCGGGCGCGGACATGTTCGCCCACCACGATTTGGGCGGCGTTGCGCAGTTCGTGGCGATTCTCGCCATTGCGGGCGGCGCTGGCGAAGTTGCGCGCCGCCTGGGTGATGGCCGACAGGCCCAGGCCGCCCGCCGCGCCCACAATGTCCTGCGCCAGCCGCGCCGCATCGTCCCATTTTTCCTCACCGCAGGCCTGCGACAGCGCATTGGTCAACTGCTCGGCGGTGACGATGTAGCATTGCAGGATTTCGACCAGCGTCTTCACGCCCACCGATTTTTCCAGCGTGCTGAAGGCGACCGGATCGATCGCCGCGATCTCGGCATTTTCCTTTTCGGCGGCCTGCTCGGCGCCGCACACTTCGTTCAGCGCCTGGTAGAACTGGTCGGCCTCCACCGGCCAGCGCAGAACGGTATCGGTGGCGGCAGGCGCGCGGTCGCCGCGCAGCAGCACCGCGATCAGCGGCGCGCGCACGCCCGGCGCGGCGGCGATCATGTCGGCATCGCTCGCGCCGGTGACGATCGCGTCGAAATTTTCCTTGCCGGCACGTTCGACCGCATCGGCCATGCTGGTGGCGCGCGCCACCGTGTTGCCGAACGGCTCGACCAGATGGGCCAGCGCTTCGCCCACCGAGGGCGTGCGCAGGAACAGCAGCAGCGACAGCTTGCCCGGCGCGGCCTGCTGGGCCTCGGAGTCGCCCGCCGCCGCCGGGCTGGCCGCCACACCGGAAACGGGCAGGATGAAGTAGAATTGCGCGCCTTCGCCCAGGCGCGATTCAAAGCCGATGCTGCCGCCCGCCTGTTCAATCACGCGTTTGGCGACTGCCAGGCCCAGGCCCGCGCCCTGTTCCTTGCGCGCATAGGAAACGTCGCCGGGCGAGAAGGGGCTGAACAGCAGATGTTCGACATCGGGCGAAACGCCCAGCCCGGTGTCGGAGACGCAGAAGCGCACGCCCTGACCATCTTCGGTGATATCCAGGCGGATATCGACCAGGCCGCGCTCGGTGAATTTCAGGGCATTGTCCGTGAGCTTGAGGAGCGCCTGGCGCACCTTGCGCGGATCGGCGGCGACGCGCGGCAGGTTGCTGCCGGCGCTGAGCGTCAGGTGCAGGCGTTTCTCCCAGGCGCGCGGTTACAGCAGCCGCGCCACGGCGCGCGCGGCCTGCACCGGATCGCAATCCTCGTCTTCCAGCTGGTCGTCATCGTCCCGCGTCAGCGCGATGACATCGTCGATCAGGGTCTGCAGGCCTTTGCCTGCCTGCAGCATCACCTTCACATGATCGGCCTGCTGCTTGGGAAGCTCGGCGCGTTCCAGAAGCTGCGCCATGCCCAGCAGCGCGTTCAGCGGGGTGCGCAGTTCATGGCTGATGTTGGCGATGAAGGACGATTTGGCCATTGCGCTGGCCTGGGCGCTGTCGCGCGCCTGTATGGCTTCCAGCTTCTCGCTCTGCAGCCGCACGATCAGCACGTCGTTTTCGTTGCGCAGGTGAATGCTTTCATCCAGCAGGCGCGCCATGCCGTGGCAATAGCTTGTCAGCACCGCGGCGAACAGCACGATCAGGATGGCGGCCATGGTGGCGTACAGCCCGCCCTGCCACAGCAGCAGGCCGACCAGCGGCCCCAGCGCGAAGAGGGTATGGGCGATATAGGCCGGGCGATGGGCGGAGCGGGCGATGAACTCCGTCGCCGCCATGCCCAGATAGGCCAGGCACAGATAGGCCTGGGCGGGAAAGGAATCCCAGACAAACCAGAACATCGCCGCCGCGCCCCAGGTGGCGCCGGAAATAGCCGACACAAACGTGTAGCGCCGCGCCCAGAAATGCGGGTCGCTGCCGGGCGCGCGGTTCTTGTAGGCGGTGGTGAGCTGCTCGGCGGCGATCACCACCGTCATCTGCAGCAGCAGCGGCATCAGCGGCAGGATGCCCGGTTCGGTGCCCGCGAACAGGGTGGCCGGCACGCATAGAACCGCGAAGGGCAGGGAGAGATAGTGGCGGCCGAGCGCGTACAGGATATCGATACGCCCGGCGAACACCGCGTCGGCGCTTTTCTCCTGAGGCGGCTGGTCCAAGCTCATTGCGCAAATCCCTGCGCCAGCTTAGCTTTCGCGCCCTTTCGAAACGCTTAAACGCATCTTAACGAAGAGTGAATTTATCTGTGAAAAACATGGCTGATCAGGCGCTTGCCGCAAAAGCCTGGCCTTTTGAGGAGGCCCGCAAGCTCCTGGCCCGCATCGAGGCCCGCAAAAAATCCGGCCAGAAGGTCGAAGGCGTGCTGTTCGAAACCGGCTATGGTCCCTCGGGCCTGCCGCATATCGGCACCTTCGGCGAGGTCGCCCGCACAAGCTGGGTGCGCCATGCCTTTGAAACCATGTCGGACATTCCCACCCACCTGATCGCCTTTTCCGACGACATGGATGGCCTGCGCAAAGTGCCCGACAACCTGCCGCAACCCGAAATGCTGGCGGCCAATCTGGGCAAGCCGCTGACCTCGATCCCCGATCCGTTCGGCACCCATGAAAGCTTCGGCCATCACATGAATGCGCGGCTGCGCGCCTTCCTGGACACGTTCGGCTTTCGCTATGAATTCTATTCCTCGACCGCGACCTACAAGTCGGGACGCTTTGACCAGGCGCTGCTGAAGATTCTTGCCAACTACGACAAGGTGATGGCGGTGATGCTGCCGACGCTGGGCGAGGAGCGGCAGGAGACCTATTCGCCGTTCCTTCCGGTCAGCCCGCGTTCGGGCAAGGTGCTGCTGGCCAAGGTCGTGAGCCACGATGTGGCGGCGGGCACCATCACCTATGTCGAGGAAGACGGTTCACACGAAACCGTTCCGGTCACCGGCGGTCACTGCAAGCTGCAATGGAAGCCCGACATGGGCATGCGCTGGGCGGCGCTGGGCGTGGATTACGAGATGTACGGCAAGGACCATCTCACATCCGCCAAGCTGTACGACGCCATCTGCCGGATCGCCGGCGGCCTGCCGCCCGAGCAGTACATGTTCGAGCTGTTCTTGGACGATACCGGGCAGAAGATTTCCAAGTCCAAGGGCAATGGCATCACGATCGAGCAATGGCTGAGCTATGGCTCGCCCGAAAGCTTGGCGCTGTTCATGTACCAGAAGCCGCGCACCGCCAAGCGGCTCTATTTCGACGTAATCCCCAAGGCTGTGGACGAATACATCGCCTATCTGGAGTCCTATCACTCCAACGAAACCACCGAGGAACAGCGGCTGGAGAATCCGGTGTGGCACATTCATGGCGGCAAGGTGCCCGATGAACGCTATCCCGCCAGCTTCGCGCTGCTGCTGAACCTGGTGTCGGCCTCCAACGCGCACAATCGCGACGTGCTGTGGGGCTTCATCCGCGCCTATGCGCCGGGCGCGTCGCCTGAGGCCAATCCCGGCCTAGAAAAGCTGGTCGGTTTCGCGCTGCGTTACTACGAAGATTTCGTGAAGCCGGCGAAAACCTTCCGCGCGCCCACCGACAAGGAACGCGCCGCGCTGGAAGATCTGGCTTCGCGTCTCGAAGCGATGGGCGACGAGCGCAATGGCAAGGTCGTGCAGGACGTGATCTACGAGGTCGGCAATGCTCATGGCTTCGAGCCGCTGCGGGCCTGGTTTGGCGCCTTGTACGAAGTGCTGCTGGGCCAGACCGAAGGCCCGCGCTTCGGCTCGTTCACCGCGCTGTTCGGCTGCGCCAAGACGGCGGCGATGATCCGGTCTGCGCTGGCCGGCGAATTCTTGAAATGAAGGCCGCGCTGACCGCGCTGTTCCTGCTGCTGCCGGTGGCTGCCCATGGCGCAACCACGGAAGAGATTTTCGCGGCCTATGCCAAGGGCGATTACGACCAGGCGGTGAAGCTGGGCGAGGCCGCGCGCACCGCGCCGGGCTACGCCATCGCCGCCCGCGCTGTGCTGGCCGATGCGGTGCTGCGCGATGCGCCCTGCATGCCGTGCCTCGACAAGGCCGAGAAACTGTCGCGCCAGGCGGTGGCCGCCGATCCGCGCCATGCCTTTGGGCAAGTCTGGCTGGCGGTGTCGCTGGGCTATCAGTCGCGCATTACCGGCAAAGTCCGGGCGCGGCTGCGTGATGCGCCGGGCCAGTCGAAAATCGCGCTGGATGCGGCGCTGGCGGCGGAACCGAAAAATGCCTTCGCCGTGTCGGCGCTGGGCGGCTGGAACATTGAAATCGTGCGCGGCGGCGGTTCCTACCTGGCGCGGCTGCTCTATGGCGCCACCGAAGCCGAAGGCATCGCGCTGTTCGATCGCGCCGTGAAACTGGCGCCGGGCAATGTCGCGGTGCATTACCAGGTGGCGCTGTCGCTGCTGGGCTTCGACGATCAGAAGTATCGCAGCCGCATTGCCGCGGAACTTCGCGCGGCCATCGCGAGCAACCCGGCCACATCCTATGAAAAGGCCATGCAAGGCCGCGCCAGCGAGCTGTTGGGCTTGATCGGCCGCGGCCAACGTGATGCGCTGGAGGCGAAGGTGCGTATCTTCCAGGGCTATCCCGATTAGGCCCGATTAGGAGAGTGCGTTGCGCAAGGCTCTGGCCGTTCTGACGCTCTGTGTTGCAACGGCAGGCTGCTGGCAGTCCAAGGGTTCGCTCTATGGCGATGCGCCCGCCGCCGAGCCGCTGCGCACCGGAAAAGTCTTCTCCAGCAATCCCGACGATCCCAAGGATGTCAGCCGTGCGGTGATCACCCGCGACAAGAATGGCGCCTATCGCCTGACCAATGCCGACAAGGGCACCTCCGATTTTGGCGACGCGTTCGTGGTGCGGTTCTTCACGCTTGCCGGTCTGCCCAGGGGCCAGTTCGTGTTCGAAGCGGTGGCGGACGACAAATGCGAGAAGACCAAGCCCTGCAACCGCATGACGGCGGCGTCGGAGCGCTATTACGGCCTGATGCGCCTGACCAGAACCGGCGCGGAGGTTTCCAATCCCGATTGCGCCAGGGACAGCGCCGCCGCCAGACTGCCGGGCGTCACGGTGGCGGACTATGCCACCTGCCACTTCACCAGCCGCGCCGCGCTGGAAACCGCGCTGAAGGCGCAAGCCGCGCAGCCGTGGAAAACCAGCCTCACCTATCGCTACGAGTGATGACCGGCCGCTATCGCGCCGTAACCTTGTCGAGGGCATCCAGTATCAGGGGGAGCGGCGGACGCGTCCTGTAGGTTTCCTCGTAGAGTTTGGCCCTGATCACGCCCTTGCGATCCAGAATTAAGATGATGGGCCGTGGCACGCCAAAGGCGCGGCTGCCGGGCTTGTATTGGGGATCGCGCAGCTTGAAGCGGTCGATCACCGCCGATTGCGGATCGCTGAGCAGCGGGTATTTGATCTGGTGTTCTGCGGTCACCGCCGCCTGCACCTCCGGCTTGTCGTAGGAGATGCCGGCCAGGCGATAGCCCCGCTTGCCGATCTCGCCGAGGCCGCTGTTCAGGTCGATGATCTGGGTCTTGCAATAGGGGCACCAGGAGGCGGAGCGGACAAAAAACAGCACCAGGCCTTTCTCGCCCATCAGCGAGTCCAGGGTGCGCGATTTGCCTGCGGCATCCAGCGGTTGGCCGAGGGAAGGGGCCTGGGTGCCGATCGCCGGTCCCAGATCAAAAGCCGGATTGGCCATGGCAGGCATGAGCCCCAGCGCGAAAAGGACGGCGGCGATGACTTTTCTCATGTTTCTCTCCTGTTTAACGACACTTCGTCGCCAACGCCTGTTTGGTTACTGGCTGGCCCAGATAATCCGGTGAATGAAGGCAATCTCGCTCAGCGCAAGACCGCGATCCTCGAAAGCGGGATTGAAACTCTTCAGCTCGATGCGTTGCGCCGACATGCGGCCCAGCTGCTTGGCCATCACTTCGCCGGCATGGGTTCTGACCACCACCCGGTCGCCGCGGCGCGCGGTCGCCCAGGGCGATACCAGGATGCGGTCGCCGTCGCGAAATACCGGCAGCATCGAGTCGCCGCTGATCTCCAGGGCATAGCAATGCGCATCGGTCACTTCGGGGAAGGCGATGTCTTTCCAGCCCGCGCGGATGGGAAAGCCGGCATCGTCGAAAAGGCCGCTCGCGCCTGCCTGCGCCATGCCGATCAGCGGCACCATGCGGGCCTGCGGCGCGGCGGTGCCGTCCACCAGCGCAACGAAATCCCCCATGCTGGTGCCGGTGGCCGCCAGCACCTTGGCCAAGCTCTCGGTGGACGGCCAGCGCAGCTTGCCGTCACCATCGCCGCGCTTGGATTTGTTGAAGGTGGTGGGGTCCAGCCCGGCGGCTTTGGCGAGGCCCGACGGCGACAGGCTGTTCTTGGCTGCCAGCGCGTCGATGGCGCGCCAAATCTGGGGATGGGTCAGCATCGCGTGGGACTCGGGCGCAAGGGCAAGGCTAATATTCCTATTATAGAAACGCCGTCCCGGCCCGTCTAGAGATGGGCGCTTGCCAAAGGACTTTCGCCTTGTCCGTTTTCGATCTCGGCGCCCGGCTGATGCGCCAACTGCCCGCGGAAATCGCGCACAATGCGACGTTGACGCTGGCGAATGCGCTGGCGCCGCTGATGCCTGCCGCATCCCCCGACGATGCGCGCCTGGCGGTCACAGCCTTTGGCCTCGACTTTCCCAATCCGGTCGGCCTGGCGGCAGGCTTTGACAAGGAAGCCCGCGTGCCGGATGCGATGGGCAAGTTCGGTTTCGGTTTTGTCGAATGCGGCACTGTCACGCCGCGGCCGCAGGCGGGCAATCCCCAGCCGCGCCTGTTTCGCCTGACGCAAGACCAGGCCGTGATCAACCGCATGGGTTTCAACAATGGCGGCATGGACGTTGCCGCGGCCAATCTGAAAGCGCGCACGGGGCGGGGCATCGTCGGCATCAATATCGGCGCCAACAAGGACAGCACCGACCGCATCGCCGACTACGCCACCTGTTTCGAACGGCTGTCGCCGCTGGCCGATTACGTCACGGTGAATGTTTCATCCCCCAACACGCCGGGCCTGCGCGGGCTGCAAGGCAAAGACGAACTGACGCGGCTTCTGGCCTCGATGGTGGAGGTCCGCAATCGCCACGCCTTCAAGCCGCTGCTGCTGAAAATCGCGCCCGACCTGGATGCGAGCGCGATGGACGAGATCGCCGATGTCGTGCGCGCCAGCGGCATCGAAGGGCTGATCGTCTCCAACACCACCATCGCGCGGCCGGCGCTGGCCTCAAAGCATGCGGGCGAAACCGGCGGCCTGTCCGGCAAACCGTTGTTTGCGCCCTCCACCACCGTGCTGCGCGAAATGCGCAGCAGGCTGGGCGACAGTGTCACATTGGTGGGCGCGGGCGGCATCGCATCGGGTGAAGACGCTTATGCCAAGATACGCGCCGGCGCGACGCTGGTTCAGCTTTACAGCGCGCTGGTCTTCCAGGGACCGGGGCTGGTGACACGCATCAAGCGCGAACTGCTGGCGTGCCTGGCGCGCGATGGCTTCGCAAATGTGACAGCCGCCATCGGCAAGTGATTTTGACGGCGCGTCATCATCCGCTACAGTTCCCTGGATGGATGAGCCCAAAGCCTCACGCCGCGAACTCACCAAGGCGCAGAACCGCGAGGTCATTCTGACGGCGGCGCGCAGCGTCTTCGTCCAGCTTGGTTTCGCCAAGGCCACGGTGCGCGACGTGATACGCGCCACGCCGCTGGCCTCGGGCACCTTCTACAATTACTTCAAGTCCAAGGAAGAAGTGTATCAGGCGCTGCGCGACGAAGCGGCGCTGGCGGTGCGGCCTTCGTTGCGCGCGGCGCGGCTGGCCGCCACCACGGCGGAAGAATTCCTGTCGTCCGGGTTTCGCGCCTTTTTCGCCTTCAGCGTCTCGCGCCACGACGCGGGCGCGGTGACCGAAGCCAGCCGTTTCCGCATGGATTCGCCCGAAGTGCTGGCCGGCTTTGCCGAGCTGCGCGAGGATATCGAGGCGGCCATCGCGCGGGGTGTTTTTCCGCCGCTCGATGCCGGCCTTCTGGCCCCCGCTATTATCGGCATCGCCTTTGAACTGGCGCAGCAGGTGAAGGCGGGCCGGGATGCGGAAGATGCGGTTGGTTTTGCCACCGCGCTGGTGCTGGGCGGCGTCGCCGCGCTGCCGAAGGCCTAGCGCTTGGCCGCCGCCAGATAGGTGGCCCAGATGGTTCCTTCGTCGCGGCCCAGCCGGTGCAGGTAATCCCAGCTGAACAGGCCGCTGTCATGGCCGTCGTCAAAACCGATACGCAGGGCATAATTGCCCACCGGCTCCAGCCCGCTGATCTTCACGTCCTGCTTGTTCAGCAGGATTTTCTTGGGCTCGCCGCCATGGCCGCGCACTTCGGCGCTGGGCGATTCCACCCGCAGATATTCGGCGCGAAGCTGGAACACGTCGCCATTGTCGAAGGCGATGTTGAGAATGTCGCGGCCCGGATTGAGCCGCACTTCGGTCGGCCAGACGCTGGACGCGGCCATCAGCGCCGTTCCTCGTCGGTCAATTGCCGCGCTTCATCCTGCAGCATGATCGGCACGCCGCCGCGAATGGGATAGGCCAGGCCCGCGGCGCGGCTGACCAGTTCCTGTTTTTCGCGGTCATAGTGCAGCGTGGTCTTGGTCCGCGGGCAGACCAGTATTTCCAGCAGTTTGGGATCGGTATCCATCAGTTCAACGCCCTCAATTCAACGTTGTCGAACCGGCCTCGCCGCCCATCTCCAGCAAGGCCATCAGGGTCGACGCGCGGTCCTGGAAGCTTTGGGCTTCCAGCAGCGCCTGTTTTTCCGCCGGATCGAAGGGGCACATCATGGCCAGCGCATTGACCAGGGTTTCGCCCGGTGCGGTCATCACGCTTTTCCAGTCCGCCTTCATGTCGCGGCTGGACAGATAGGTCTTGAGCGCAGCCAGCAGGCGGTCGCGCGGGAAATCCTCGTCGCCCATCTGCGCCAGGTCGCCCGCAAAGGCCGCGAAGTCGCAAAAGCCCGCGCGCCAGGGCGTGGTGCTGTCCATCTCGCCCGTCAGGCGAAAGCGGCAGATGCCCGACAGGGTGATCAGGTAGCGATTGTCCTCGGTCTCGCGGAAGGAGGTGATCTTTCCGGCGCAGCCCACCTGAGACAGTTTGGGCTTCAGGGTGGTGTCTTCATGCTCGGTCGGCTGGATCATGCCGATCAGCCGGTCGCCGGTCAGGGCATAGTCCACCATCTCCAGATAGCGCGGTTCGAAGATGTTGAGCGGCAGCGCGCCGTGCGGCAGCAGCACCGCGCCCGTCAGCGGAAACAGCGGCAGCGAGCCGGGCAGGTCGGTGTAGGAGTGATACTGGCGCGGCATTACGAGAACAGTATCCCCGACAGTTTGCGCCGTCCTTCGACAGCGCGCGGATCGGTGAAGCCCATCGCCTCGAACAAGGTGACGAGCTGCTTTCTCGCCGCTTCATCGTTCCACTTGCGGTCGCGCTTCACCAGCTCCAGCAGCTCGGCTACCGCACCATCACGGTCGCCGCCGGCGTCCAGCGCCATGGCCAGGTCAAAGCGGGCCTGATGATCCTTGGGATCAGCCTCCAGCTTGGCGCGCAGCGCGGTGGTCGCGGCGGCTTCCGGCGGGGGCGCCTCGCGTAGCTTCAGTTCGGCTTCCACCGCGCGGATCGCGTCGTCGGCCGCGCCATCGGGGCGCACCATCTGCAGTGTCTGCCTGGCGCGTTCGACATCGCCGCCCTTGAGGTACGCGCGGGCCAGGCCCGCCACGGCGGCCGGATGGCCCGGCTCGTCCTGCAGCACATGGCCGAAGGCCTGCGCCGCCATGGCGAAGTCGCCCGCTGTCAGCGCCTCTTCGCCCACCGCCAGCACTTCGGCGGTGTGTTCGGGGCCGCCATGACCGTGTCCATGGTCATGATCGTGACCATGATCGTGTCCCTGGCCACCGCCGCTGGCCAGGTTGGCCACGAAGCTCTTGATCTGGCTTTCGGGAATCGCGCCCATGAAACCGTCCACCGGCTGGCCGTCCCGGAAGGCATAGACGGTGGGAATCGACTGGATGCGCAGTTGCTGGGCGATCTCGGGATTCTCGTCGATATTGACCTTCACCATCTTCACCGCGCCATTGGCGGCGTTGACGGCGGCTTCGAGCTGCGGACCCAGCGTCTTGCAGGGGCCGCACCAGGGCGCCCAGAAGTCGACGATCACCGGCACTTCGCGGCTGGCCTGCAACACTTCGGCGGCGAAGGTCGCCAGACCCGAATCCTTGACGTGGGGGCTGTTGGTGCTCGCGCCTTGGGCGGGCTGGGAGGTGACGGGGCGTCCGCCGGGGCCGATCAATGCCATGAGAAGATATTCCGCAGGTTTCCTGTCCGGAATGTGGTCACTCAGGGCCAAAAAGGGAAGGGCGCGCCACGCGCTGCTGCCACAGCCACAGAGCGGGCGTGACGGCCAGTTCCATGGCCAGCGGCAGCAGGACGGATGGTCCCCACGCGCCAAGCCGCGCCGCCAGCAGCAGCCGTGCTAGCCCGCCCAGGAAGATAATGGCCGTCAACAGGGTGAAGGCGCGGCCTTTCTGGGCGATGTCCGGAATCAGTGACCAGAAGGCAAGGCCGATGCCCAGCAGCAGCCCGCTCAGATAGGCGGCGTGCGTCAGGCCGCCGGGACGGATGGGTGCAAAGAAAAGCTCCGGCCAGAACGCGCCCGTGGCCCCGGCGCTGACCGGCACCAGTCCGGCGACAGCGACGGCGACCTGCAGGAGGCGTTCTTGGTTCAAGGAACGAGTTTCGCGATCCAGTTGGGCAGTGCGAACGCCGCGGCGTGGATCTGCGGATTGTAGTAATCGCACTTCAGCTTGGACTTCTTGTAGGCCGCCGCCGCCTTCTTGATGCCGGCGGGCGTGCCCAGCGGCTTGCCGCCCTTGCTGGCCCAGCTCAGCGCCATGAAGCCGCCGATATAGGTGGGCACCACGCTCAGATACAGGCCGCTTTTGGGGAAGAAGCGCGACAGTTCCTGCAGCGCCTCGGTGATTTCCCACGGCTGGTAGAAGGGCACGCCGGTCTGGAAGGTGGCGTAGCCGCCCGGTTTCAGGGCGTTCTTGACGCGGTCATAGAAGGTTTCGCCGAACAGCGCCTTGCCGGGCCCCACCGGATCGGGGCGGTCGGCGATGATCAGGTCGAAGCGGTTCTTGGAGGACTTGCGGCCCAGATATTCGAAGGCGTCCGCCGCCTCGATGGTCATGCGCTTGTCCTTGAAGGCCTTGGCATTAATCTCGCCGAAATGCTTCTGGCACAGCTCGATCACCCGGCCGTCAATGTCGACCAGCACCACTTCCTTGACGTTCTTGTGCTTGAGAGCCTCGTCGGCGATCGACAGGTCGCCGCCGCCCACGATCATCACCGACTGGACCTTGCCGTGTTCCAGCATGGGCAGGTGGGTGAGCATGTCGGCATAGGCGCTCTCGTCCCGGCTGGTGATCTGGACGATGTCGTCCAGCGTCATCACCCGGCCGTTGGCAACTGTGTCGAAAATGCGGATGTGCTGGAACTTGCTTTGCTCGTCCGCCAGAACCTTGGTGACTTCCATGGACTGGGCGTAACCCTTGTGCAGGCGCTCCACCTGCTGGTCGTCAGACGCCGTGTGGCGCTTGCTCTTGGTCGGCTGGGGCTGGGGACGGGCCATAACGTTTCCTTAAGAGATGTGACAGGAGCCGCGTATACGGCTGCTTCGCGCCGCTGTCTACCGCGCGGCCTTGAACGCATCTGATGCCCATTTCATCGAACTTTCCAGCGTCGCGCGCGTTCCGGCGAGCGGCCTTGCGGAGCGCTTCAAGCTGGCGCGCAGCGGCATGGCGTTCAGCCACGCTCCCAAAAAAAATGCCCCGGGGGGGGAATTTTCTCTTGCATGGGGGGGCAGTAGGCCCTATTTCGCAATTGACCCGGCGAGAAAAAAAGCCGGACGAAGCGGCGCCTGGGTGACCCCCGTGCGTCGCTTTCTTATTTAAGGCGCGTCCGGAAGTCCGCAAGGCCAAGGCGTTAGGTGTCAACTCCAAGACGGGTAGGTGCTCAATGGCTCGACTGAATCTGGTGGCGGCGAATAAAATCCCGCAGCAAAAAGAAACCAAGGTCCGTGCGCCCAAAGCGCCGCGCCCCGTTGTCGTCGCTCCGTCGAATGACGACTACAAGGACCATTTCATCAATCGCAATGGCGTCGTCTATGCCGGCAGCCATGTGATCATCGACCTTTGGGATGCCAAGGGCCTGGATGACCGCGAGCGCATCGAAAACGCGCTGATCGACGCCGTGCAGGAAGCCGGTGCGACCCTGCTGCACATCCATCTTCACAAGTTCGAAGATGGCGGCGGCATTTCGGGCGTGGCCGTGCTGGCCGAAAGCCACATCTCCGTCCACACCTGGCCGGAAAAGGGCTTTGCGGCCTTCGACGTGTTCATGTGCGGCGATGCCGAGCCCCGCAAGGCGCTGGACGTCTTCAAGCGCGCCTTCCAGCCTGGCCGCGTCGTGGTCGGCGAACACAAGCGCGGCGTTATCTGACGCCCTTGTTGTTTGCCCGCGGAACGCACCCCTAAGCGGTGCGGGTCACGCGCGAACCCACGCGACGGAAACGCAAAAGAACTAAAAGGCCGGAACGCAAGTTCCGGCCTTTTTTCTTTGCGCGTTATGACGCCTAGCGGCGCTGGCGATTCTGTTTGGCGGTGTTGAGCAGCGCCCGCAGGTCGCTGGAGGTGCGCGGATAGCGGATGTTGTTGATCACCCAGCTTCCGCCGCGCGGCACGACATCCACCAGCACCATCGGCTTCCCGGGAAACGCCTGGTCATGGACTTCCACGCGCGCGCCGTCCGCAAGGTCGGTGACGCGGCGCACGGTGAACGCCTCGCCCGGGTCCTGGCTGCCCAGGAAGGGATCGAAATCCAGCCCGACAATCTCGCCCTTCGCCTTGGCCTGGGCGGCGGCTTCCGCCTGCAGCGCGGCCGACAGGCTGGGCTCGAATAGGCCGCGGCGGATCTGGACGGTGCGGCCCCAGCGGGGCGCTTCGCGCTTCACATAGGAATTATAGAAGCGCTGCACGAAGGCGCCGGGACTATCCAGCGCGCTCTGCTGCTGCGCCATGGCGGGGGGCGTCAGCGCCACAAGCAGCGCGCAAATTCCGAGAGCAGTCTTCATCATTTGCTTCCTGCTTTTGGTTCGCCCACCGTGATTGTCTCTTGGTTGCTGGTGTCGCGTCCAGGCAGGTAGCGGTCGCCGACCTTATGATAGTTGAATGGCACTTCCGGCATCAGTTCCAGAATGCCTTCCGTGCCGCGGGCGCGGACGACCAGTGGCAACCGCATCTGAATCAACCGGGTATCGCCCTCTTCCATTGTGAATTTTTCGCGCGCGCAATAGGCGGCTTTGGCGTCCGCAGGCGGTGTCGCCAGCGGCTCGGGATTGCGCGGCTTCAGCTTTGCGTCAGGCAAATCCACCAGCGTATCTCCGCGCAGTACCAGCCAGCCGCAATTGTCGAACGGCGCGGACCCTGCGGACGGCTGCGCAACGGCGGGTGAAACGAAAAAAGCCGCGCACAGCAGGACGCCCATTCGCATCACTGCACCCCGCTCTTGATGTCCGTCCAGGCGCTGATGATCTTGTCCTTGTTCTTCAAGCGCTGCTGGAAGATGCCGCCCTTGAGGAAGCCTTCCAGGTCGCGCTGGACGCCGAGCTCCGTGAACACCGACTCGGGCACCTTGGCGGTGGCGTCGACATTGGCCGGGCCGTCGCCGATCTGGGTGATGGTGTAGACGGCGGCGGTGTCATCAATCCCGGAATCGATCAGCGCCAGCGCCTTTTCCTCGTCCTTGGTATCCTTGTGCATGACCAGTCCGCAGACATAGGTGAAAATGCCGCCCGGCGCGTTCAGATACGCCACCGGCTTCTTTTCGCGGTTCAATGCGGCAAAAGTATTGCGCCAGCTCATGGCGGCCACCAGTTCGCCCGAGGCCAGCCCCTGGGCCAGTGCCGTGGCGTCGGACGAAACGAAACGCAACTGGCCCGCCAGTTCGCGCAGCTTGGCCTGCACGCGCGTCCAGTCCGCCTCGTTCATCGTATAGGCGTCGACGCCGATCATCCGGGCAATGAACGGCACGGTGTCGTCCACCCCGTCCATCACCGACACCCGGCCCTTGTATTTGGGATCGAACAGGATGTCCCAGCTTTGCGACTTGGCGTATTCGGGCGCCAGGTCGGTGCGGATGGTCAGCGAGGTGTTGCCCCAGTAATGCGGCACGAACCACACCTTGCCCGGTCCCGCCGAAATGCCCGGCAGCTCGCGCAAGGTGGGCGACAGCTTGCTCCAGTTTTTCAGCTTGGCGGTTTCGATCGGTTTCAGCAGTCCGGCTTCCTGCCAGCGCGGGAATTCGTAGTAACAGGGCCCCATCACGTCGGGCTTGAAGCCGGCGCGCATCTTGGCAAAGGCCTCGTCCTCATCGGCGAAGATCATGGTGGCGGGCTTTTGGCCGTAGCGCGCTTCATAGCCGGCCAGGAACGGCTGAGAGACATAGTCTTCCCACTGGAACAGCGTGACCTGGGTTTCGGATGGCGAGCAGCTTGTCAAACCGCCGCCCGCGATCACCAGCGCGGCAAGGATGCCGCCACCCATCTTCAGGAAAGATGTCCAGCCCGTTTTCATCACGACCCCGTCTTCGCAACCGCGAAGTCAGGTTAGACGCAGAGCGGCGCGACTTACAATTGGTTGGACAGCCAGCTCGGCTGCGGCGGAGCGCCCATGCCCAGGGTCAGGTTGAGGCCGGCGGTGGTCTGCTTGCCGGTCTGGCCCTGCACCCAGGAGACGTTGGAGTGCCGCACGCCTAGCGCCAGATCGACGCCCGGCGCTGGCATGTAATGCAGCTCCGCGAAAGGAATCAGCCGCCGAGCATTTTTCCGGCAATCTCGAACAGGTTGGGCGAGATGCCGGGCATGGCATGGATCTTTTCCAGCTCGGCCTTCATCAGCGCCTGGCGCGCGGGATCGTAGCGCCGCCAGCTTTCGAACGCGCCGGTCAGCCTTGCGGCTACCTGCGGGTTGATCGGGTCCAGCGTGCGGATCACGTCGCCCACCAGCCGGTAGCCGTCGCCGCTGGCGGAATGAAAGCGCAGATGGTTGCCGCCAAAGGCGCCGATCAGCGCGCGCACCCGGTTGGGATTCTTGATGTCGAAGGCCGGGTGCCGCATCAGCGCCCGCACGCTGGGCACGGTCTCGGGCAGGGGCGAGCCCGCCTGCAGGCCCATCCACTTGTCCAGCACCAGTGGGTCCGATTTGAAGCGGTCGTGGAAATCGGTGAAGGCATTGTCGCGCAAGGGGCTTTCCATGCGGGTCAGCGCCGCCAGCCCGGCGATCATATCGGTCATGTTGGTGGCGCTGCGGTAGTGCGCTTCGGCCAATCCTGCTGCGGCTTCATCGTCTTCCGCCGTCAGGTAGCGCAGGCAGGCGTTGCGCAGGGCGCGGCGGCCAGCCGACTTGGCGTCGGGGCTGAAATCATCCTCGTCGCGCATATGCTCGTAAAGCTGCGCCAGGCGGTCCCGATGGGCCAAAGCGATGGCTTTGACCAGCGTCACCCGCGCGGTGTGGATGCCGTCCGGATCCGCCGGCGTCTTCTTGGCCGCCAGTTCATTCTCGGTCGGCGGCATCAGCATCTGGGCGGCGAAGGCCGGATCGTCTTCGGCCCGCGACAACACATGGCCGATGGCGGCGATATAGTCGCGGTCGGCATCGGGCCGCGCCTTGCCCGCCACTTCCAGCATGATCTCGGCGGCCAGAATTTGACCCGCTTCCCAGCGGTTGAAATCGTCGTGGTCGCAGCCCATCAGCACAGCACGCTCCTCGCGGCCATAGGGCGTGCGGAAGACGGCGGGGGCGGAAAAGCCACGGCCCAGCGACAACAGCGGTTCTTCGGCGACATCGACAAAGACGAAGCGGTGGAAATTTTCCGTCAGTTCCAGCACACGGCTATCCGGCCCGGCGCGGTTCTCGCCTTCCAGTGTCGTGGGCAGTCCATCGCCCTTGCGGCTCATCAGGCCGATACGCACCGGAATGTGCATCGGCAGTTTTTCCGGCTGGCCCGGCGTGGGCGCCAGGCTTTGCGTCAGGTCGAGCGTGAAGGTGCGCGCGTCGGCATCATAAGCGGTGCGCGCTTCGATCACCGGCGTGCCCGCCTGGCGGTACCATAGGCGGAACTGCGACAGGTCGCGGCCCGACGTGTCTTCGAAACACTTGACCCAGTCTTCCACCGTCGCGGCCTGGCCGTCATGGCGCTCGAAATACAGATCGGTGGCGGCGCGATAGCCCGCATCGCCCACCAGCGTCTGGAGCATGCCGATCACTTCGGAGCCCTTTTCATAGATGGTCGACGTGTAGAAGTTGTTGATCTCGATATAGCTTTGCGGCTGCACCGGATGGGCCAGCGGTCCGGCATCTTCGGGAAACTGGCGCGCGCGCAACGCGCGCACATCCTGGATGCGCTGCACGCCATGGCTGCGCACATCGCCGGAAAATTTCTGGTCGCGGAAGACGGTGAGGCCCTCCTTCAGCGACAGTTGGAACCAGTCGCGGCAGGTGATGCGGTTGCCGGTCCAGTTGTGGAAATACTCGTGCGCCACCACGCTTTCGATGCGGGCGTAATCGTCATCGGTTGCGGTTTCCGGCGAAGCCAGCAGCACCTTGTCGTTGAAGATGTTGAGGCCCTTGTTTTCCATCGCCCCCATGTTGAAGGCGCTGACCGCCACGATCATGAAGATGTCCAGATCGTATTCCCGGCCGTAGGCCTCTTCGTCCCACGTCATCGACCGTTTTAGCGCGCCCATCGCATAGGTGGCGCGCAGCTCGTTGCCATGCTCGACATACAACGCCAGTTCGATGCGCCGCCCGGTCATGGTGGTAAAGCTGTCATGGATGCTGCCCAGGTCGCCCGCCACCAGCGCGAACAGATAAGACGGCTTGGGGAAGGGGTCGTGCCACAGGGCGAAGTGACGGCCACCGGGCAGGTCGCCGCTGTCCATGCGGTTGCCGTTCGACAGCAGCACCGGATACTGCTCCTTGGCCGCCTCGATGCGCACCGTGAACACCGACAGATTGTCGGGCCGGTCTAGGAAGTAGGTGATGCGGCGAAAGCCTTCCGGCTCGCACTGGGTGCAGAATATGCCGCTGGACAGGAACAGTCCTTCCAGCGCGGTGTTGGCGGACGGATCGATCTCCGAGACAATTTCCAGCGTGAAGCTGTCGGGCGGTTTTGGCAGCGTCAGGCTCTTGTCGTCCAGCAGGTAATCGCCCGCCGCCAGCGCGCGCCCGTCTAGCGTCACCGCAATCAGCTTCTGGTTTTCGCCATTCAGCACCAGCGGGCCGTTGCCGCTCTGGCGCGCAATCGTCAGTTTTGCGGTGACGCGGGTTGCTTCCGGCTCCAGCGCAAAATCCAGATGCACGGTGGAAATGCGAAATTCGGGGGCGCGATAGTCCGAAAGGTGAATGGCGCGATGGTCTTCGGTACGCATGACGGACTCGGGCAAGGGGCCGGGATTTATAGCCCGCCCCTTCTGCCGTAACACCCCGAATCGGGCAATTAAGCCTGCCGCTTGACCTCGGTCAGCAGGTCCTGCGCTTCATGCGCCAGTTCCGCCAGTGCGTTGGGCATGTCCTCGCCCGACTTGCGGGCCCAGTCGACCAGCGATGTCGCAAAGGCGGCCAGCTTGGGGGCGCTGGCGATCAGCCGCGCCTGTTCCTCGGTCTTGGCCGGGTCCAGGTCGTATTCGGCGCCCGGCACGCGCCAGCCGCCCCATTCCGCCTCGCCGGTGACGACAACGGGATAGGTGCCCGGCACGGGATGGCGGGCGCAATCTTCGGCCGGTTGCCACTTATTGCGGGCACGCACCACGCGCCAGCTTTGCGCGGTGGCGGGCGTCTTGTCGCCCAGCGGTTCTTCGCTCAGCAATTCCTCGGCGGCGAATTCGCGGCCCAGGCCGACATCGTAATGAATGCGGATCGGCTCATCGATGCCCTTGGCCCAGTGCGGCACGACATGCTCGATCAGCGCCCAGGTGCCGACCGGCTTCACATACACCCGCTGGTTCTTGTGGAACTGCGCTTTCGCCATGGACGAGGTTTTCCAAAACTGCGCCCTCAGACTAGGGAAAGCGCTGTTAAACCCCGGTTAAGGTCATTGTTCCGTTTCGATCAAAAGGGCTAGTTTCCGCAGGTTATGGAAAGCCCCTGCGTGAAAATCTGCACCTATGACGCGCAAAGCGGGCTTTGTTCCGGCTGTGGCCGCACGCTGGCGGAAATCGGGAACTGGTTCTCGATGACCGACGATCAGCGCCGCGCGGTGATGGAACAATTGCCCCAGCGGCTCAAGGCGCCGTCTTCGCCAGCCAGTTGAGTTCTTCGGCCAGCTTCACATTCTCGCCGATTACGATGATGGCCAGCGATGGCGCATTTTGCGCCGCGCCTTCTAGGCCGCCCAGCGTGGTGACGATCACCTGCTGATCGGCGCGCGCCGCATTGGCGACGATCGCCGCGGGTTGATCGGGGCTGCGGCCTGCCGCTAGCAAGGCCTGCGCAATCTCGCCGGCGAACTTGCGCGCCATGTACAGCACCAGTGTGGGGGCGCCGCGCGACACTGCCGCCCAGTCCATCTGGGTTAGCTTGCCGTCCGCGCCATGGCCGGTGATGAAGGTAACCGCATGGTTGGTGTCGCGGTGGGTGACCGGAATGCCGGCATAGGCCAGCCCGCCGATGCCTGCCGTCACGCCCGGCACGATGCGGAATGGCACGCCGGCGCGCGCCAGCGCCTGGGCTTCCTCGCCGCCGCGGCCGAACACGAAGGGATCGCCGCCCTTGAGGCGCAGCACGCGCCTGCCGTCCTTGGCCAGCGCCACCAGCGTCTGCGAAATCTCGTCCTGCTTGCAGGAGCGCACGCCCGCGCGTTTGCCGGCATAGATCTTTTCGGCTGTGGACAGCGTCAGCAGACGCTCGTCGACCAGCGCGTCATAGAGGATTACATCGGCCTGGTTGAGCGCTTGCAGACCCAATGCGGTGATCAGGCCGGGATCGCCGGGGCCTGCGCCCACCAGCCAGACCCAGCCTTTTTCCAGGGACGCCAAACCCAGCGCCACAATGAGATCATTCTGCATGCCGAACATCCTATCATGCTGAACTGCGCGAAAAACAGGATGGCAAGGGAACGCAGCCATGCATCGCGGCGTTGGCTCAGGGCAAATGGAGGCCTGAGATGAGCGAAAAAGTCGGTGAAATCGCACGCGAATCGTCTGATTACCGCTGCGAGCAATGCCACAAGCTGACGCGCTTTTCCCAGGGCGATCTGATCCCCGCCTGTCCTCATTGCGGCTTCGGGACCTACGATATTTCCAACCCGCGTTTCGAGCGCAAGGACGGCACGCTGGGTCCGCACGAGCCCAGTTGAGGCCGGGTTGAGGTCGCGAGGGTGGGGGGCTAAAACCCTCCCGCGTTTCAGCTCACGGACCTTATGATCAAGCCCCGCGCCGACCTCGTTGCCAACACAGCCGATTACGAAAACCTGCCGCTGGTGACCGCCAACGGCTTTCGCGAATATGACGCGCGTTGGCTGTTCGGCAAGGAGATCAACCTGCTGGGCATTCAGGCGTTGGGCCTGGGGCTGGGCACCTATCTGCACGATATCGGGGTACAGCCCAAGGTCGTCACCGGGCACGATTACCGATCCTATTCGCAGTCGATCAAGCAGTCGCTGATCCTGGGCCTGTTGCAGGCGGGCTGCGAAGTGCATGACATCGGCCTGGCGCTGTCGCCGGTTGCCTATTTCGCGCAGTTTCACCTGGATTGCCCGGCCGTCGCCATGGTCACCGCCAGCCACAACGAAAATGGCTGGACCGGGGTGAAGATGGGCGCCGCAAGGCCGCTGACTTTTGGTCCCGACGAAATCAACGCAATCAAAGACATTGTGCTGAACGGCAAGGGCAAGGAACGCGACGGCGGCAAGTACATCGCCGTGGCCGACATGCGCGAAACCTACCTGCAGGCCGTGACCAAGGGCCACAAGCTGTCGCGTCCCATCAAGGTGATTGCGGCCTGCGGCAACGGCACGGCGGGCGCGTTTGCGCCCGAAGCGCTGCGCCGCATCGGCGCCGAGGTGATCGGCATGGACACCGAGCTGGATTACAATTTCCCCAAATACAATCCCAATCCCGAAGACATGGAAATGCTGCATGCCATGGGCCATGCGGTGAAGGAACAGGGCGCTGACGTCTGCCTGGGCTTTGACGGCGACGGCGACCGCTGCGGCGTGGTCGACGATCAGGGCCGCGAGATTTTCGCCGACAAGATCGGGGTGATGCTGGCGCGCGGTCTTTCGGCCCAGCACAAGAACGCGCAGTTCGTGGTCGATGTGAAATCGACCGGGCTTTACCTGACCGATCCGGTGCTGAAGGCCAATGGCGTGAAGACCGATTACTGGAAGACCGGCCACTCCTATATCAAGCGCCGCACCTCCGAACTGAAGGCGCTGGCGGGTTTCGAAAAGTCCGGCCACTTCTTCTTCAATCCGCCGATCGGCTTTGGCTATGACGATGGCATCGTTGCCGGCATCCAGGTGCTGGAGATGCTGGACAAGGCAGGCGCGGGGGCAAAGCTGTCGTCGCTGTACGATGCCCTGCCGCAAAGCTGGGGTTCGCCTACCATGGCGCCCTTCTGCCCCGACGAGAAGAAGTATGCCGTGGTCGATGCGATGGTGAAGGAATATTCGGCCCTGGCCGAAAAGGGCGAAAAGCTGCTGGGCCAGAAGATCATGTCGGTGGTGACCGTGAACGGCGTGCGCGTCACGCTGGAAGACGGCACCTGGGGCCTGGTGCGCGCCTCGTCGAACAAGCCTTCGCTGGTGGTGGTGGTGGAAAGCCCGGCCTCGCAAGCCAATATGCGGGCGATGTTCAAGGACGTCGACACGCGGCTTGGCAAGCATCCCGAGGTTGGCGAATACGATCAGAAAATCTAGCATCTCCTCAAAAGGGGAGTTCGCCATGAACCGCCGCGTTGCCCTGGGCCTTGGCGCCATCACCGCGCTGCTGCCGCGTTTTGCCTTCGCCCAAAGCGGGTCCGTGGCCATGCGCGCCGATGGCTATCTGCCCGGGGACACCACCGACTTCGTGCGGCTGTGGCCGGGCACGCCGCCGGATGGCGAGGGCGTCAAGCTCACCCTGAAATTCACCGACACGGTCGAGGCGGACGGCTTTCACGTCCGCGCCGTCAGCCAGATCCAGACACCGGGCTTTTTCGTCTACCGCCCCACAAAGCCCAATGGCCTGGGCCTCTTGATCATTCCAGGCGGCGGCTATGCCGCGCAGGGCATGGACCGGGGCGGGCGCGAGATCGCGCAGCATTTTGCCGCGCTGGGCATCACCTGTTTTGTGCTGCGTTATCGCCTGCCGGGCGAAGGCTGGGCCAACCGCAGCGAAGTGCCGTTGCAAGACGCGCAGCGCGCCATGCGGCTTATCCGCCACAACGCGGCCGCTTATGGCGTCGATCCGGCCAGGCTGGCCGCGATCGGCTTCAGCGCCGGCGGCCATCTGTCTGCGATGCTGGCCATGCGCTATGCCACGCAGAGTTACCTGCCGGTCGATGCCGCCGATACGCTGAGCGCCAGGCCGCTGGTGGCGGTCCATATGTACCCGGTGATCACCATGGGTGAAGGCGCGCATCAGGGTTCGCGCGACAAGCTGCTGGGCGAAAATCCGTCGCCCGAAGCCGTGACGCGCTATTCGCTGGAAAAGAATGTCGCGGCGGAAACGGTGCCATCCTTCATCGTGCTGCCCGCCGATGACGAGGTCGTGCTGCCGTTCGACAACGGCATCGCCTTTTATGAAGCACTGCAGGCCGCGAAGATTCCGTCACAGATGCACATCTTCCAGGAAGGCGGCCACGGCTTCAGCCTGCACTGGACCAAGGGCAAACCCGCCGCTGCCTGGCCCAGCCTGTTTATGACCTGGGCCGCAGCCCACGGATTTGAGGCATAATCCATTCCAAGGAGAGAAAATGCCCGCTACCCAGTCGTTCCCCTATCGTCGTGCGATAGTTACATTCATTGATATTCTAGGTTTTCGGGAGATAGTCGCGCAACGAAGTTCTGACGAGATAGGGGAAATACTTGAACAACTCCGAGGAATTGCCAGCGACGGAAACGAAGGCGTCGTGCTGGAGGCAGGTCTAGCAGCTTCACTAGCCTTTTCAGATTCAGTAGTCCGTGTATGCCCAGTAGATACTCAGCGGAAAACGGGGGCCGTGTTTTATGAGCTTCTATCGCTGGTGTTCGCGCAAGCTCACCTAGCTGCGCGCGGTGTGTTTCTGCGTGGGGGAGTTACAATAGGAAATATTTTCTTCGATCAGGAAACGAAGATGATTTATGGGCCAGCGCTGGTTAAGGCCTATGACTTAGAGTCAAATTTCGCGATTTATCCTCGGATAGTATTGGATCCCGAGCTTATTAAAGCTCATCGTTTGGAGCCAGCGTTGAGAGGGGGGGGTATACGGTATCTCAGGATTGGGCTGAGATATCCAAACTAATAAAGAGAGGGGATGATCGGCTTTACTTCATCGATTATTTGCGCGGCTCTCAAGAAGATATCGAGGCAGAAGAGGGTGAGTTCGGCGGCTTCTTGTCGAGGCATCGTGAGAATATCGTTCATGCACTATCTGCATCGAAGGGGTTTTCCGGCCCTAAACAAAAGTATTTCTGGCTTTCCAATTACCACAATGAATTTGTGAGGAATGAAACTCCTCAGACCAGCCATGACGAACTTCTGATCAACGAGCCTGATTTGGGCAAATAGCAGTTATGGTTATCTGAGTCCGCTCAGCAACGCCGCGTGGAACCGCGCCGGGTCCTGAATCTGGGGTGAGTGGCCCATGTCGGCAAAGCGCACCAGTTTGGCGGTTGGAATACGCGCCTTCGCGGCTTCGCTCATGGCCGGGAAATTACCCAGCGTGGCCTGCACCTCCTTGGGCGCGCGGTTGCTGCGGCCCGTCGTGTCCTTGTCGCCGATCAGCAGCAGCACCGGCATCTTCAGCCGCTCCAGCTCATGGACCACCGGCTGGGTGGCGATCATTTCGGAGGTCAGGGCGCTGTTCCAGGCCATGATTTCCTTGCCTGCGCCGCGATACATGCCGACCTGCATCTGCACCCACTTTTCATATTCGGGTTTCCAGATGCCGGCGTAATACACCGTGCGCTGGTATTCCCGCGCGCTGTCGGCGGTGGTGTTCAGCGCAGCCTTGTAATTCTCGTCCACGCTGCCCCACGGCACGCCCTTGGCGCGGCCATCTTCCAGCCCCAGCGGATTGACCGACACCAACTGTTCGGTCACTTGCGGGAAGGTGAGGGCGAAACGTGTCGCCAGCATGCCGCCCATGGAATGGCCCATGATGGTGACGCGGGAAATGCCCAGGCTGTCCAGCAGCGCCTTGGTGTTGGCGGCGAGCTGCTCGAACGAATACTGGTAGTGCGCGGGCTTGGTGGATTTGCAGAAGCCCACCTGGTCGGGCGCGATTACCCGGTAGCCCGCGCCGGTCAGCGCTGCAATCGTGCCTTCCCATGTGGCGGCGCAGAAATTCTTGCCATGCAGCAGCACCACGGTGCGTCCGTTGGGCTTGGACGGCTTCACATCCATGTACGCCATTTCCATCGGCGTCTTCTGGCTGGTGAAGCGGAAAATTTGCACCGGGTGCGGGTAATCGAAGCCTTCCAGCCGCGCGCCATAGACCGGTGCGTCCTGCGCCGATGCCGGCAGGGTGAAAAGCAGGAAAAGAAGTACCGCGCGCTTGATCATGGGGCGCACATTACGCCTTGCCGGAAAAAGGGAAAGAGTGTGATCTTTCCCGCCATGAATTAAGGACGCATGGACATGGATCGCCGCACCGCCATCGGATTGGGCATCGCCGCCGCTGTCGCAAGACCCGCATTGGCCGACACGCTGGTGCCGGGCGATGGCGTGCTGCCCAGCGATCCGAAGGAAAATATCCTGCTGTGGCCGGGCACCCCGCCCGGCGGCGAAGGGCTGAAGCTGCCGCCGATCCGCGTCCACAATCACGAGCCCCCCTATATCACGCCGCACGACCGCGCCATCGACCAGGTCGGCGTGCCGGTGATGAATGTCTTTCGCGCGCCCAAGCCCGACGGTTCGGCGCTGATCATCGCGCCGGGCGGCGGCTATGCCCGCCAGATGCTGGATTTCGAAGGCATGGATATCGCGCGGCGCTTCAACAAAGCGGGCGTGACCTGTTTTGTGCTGCGCTACCGCCTGCCGGGCGAAGGCTGGGCCAATCGCAGCGACGTGCCGCTGCAGGATGCCCAGCGCGCCATGCGGCTGGTTCGCGCCAATGCCGCCAAATTCCATCTCGACGAAAACCAGATCGGCTTCATGGGTTTTTCCGCCGGCGGGCACCTGGCCGCGTCCATCGCCACGCGCTTCGACGACACGGTCTACAAGCCGATCGACGAGATCGACAAGGTCGATGCGCGGCCGACGTTCTCGGTGCCGATGTATCCGGTGATCACGCTGGGGCAGGGCGCGCATGCGGGATCGCGCGACAGATTGCTGGGCCCCAATGCCACCAGCGAGCAGATCGAGGCCTATTCCTGCCAGCGGCTGGTGATCGCCGCTTCGCCGCCCACCTTTATCGTTGCCGCCGCCGACGACACGGTGGTGCCGACCGTGCCCAACAGCCTTGCCTATTACGCCGCGCTGCAGGGTTCGCGGGTGCCGTCGGAAATCCATATTTTTGAAACCGGCGGCCATGGCTTCGGCCTGGCGCGCACGGTGGGAAAGCCCACGGCGGTGTGGCCGGAGCTGGTGCTGCGCTGGGGCGCAACGCATGGCTTTTTCAAGAACGCGGTTTAGTAATGATCGCGCTTATGCCGCGCGGCGCTGGCCTATAAAGGCGAGGGCATCGCGCAGCACGCTGATGCCGGCATCATGGGACGGGGCATTCTCGCTAAGATGACGGCGAAACAGGCGGGCGCCGGGGCGGCCATTGTACAGCCCCAGCATCGGCTTGATCAGCGTATGCAGCCGCGCGCCTTTGCCCAGTTCGCGTTCGACATGTTCGCAATATTGCGCCACCGCCGCATCCAGGTCGCGCTGCTCGCCGCCGAAGAAGCGCGCATCCACCTCGGCCAACAGCACCGGATTGTGATAGGCGGCGCGGCCCAGCATCACGCCGTCGACATGGCGCAGATGCTCGTCCGCCTGTTCCAGCGTCTCGATGCCGCCATTGACCAGGATGGTGAGGCTGGGTCGTTCGTGCTTCACGCGATAGACCAGGCCGTAATCCAGCGGCGGCACGTCGCGGTTTTCCTTGGGCGACAGGCCTTCCAGCCACGCTTTGCGGGCATGAACCGCGAACACCGTCACGCCGGAAGCAGCGCAGGCATCGATCAGCGCACGCAAGGCAGTTTCCGGATCCTGGTCGTCCACCCCGATGCGGCACTTCACCGTGACCGGAATGGAAACTGCAGCGCGCATTGCGGCGACACACTCCGCCACCAACGCAGGCTCCCGCATAAGACAAGCGCCGAACCGCCCCGACTGCACCCGGTCCGACGGGCAGCCGACATTCAAGTTCACTTCGTCATAGCCAAAATCGGCGGCAATGCGCGACGCCTGCGCCAGCTTGCCCGGATCGCTGCCGCCCAGTTGCAGCGCCAGCGGATGTTCGCTGCCGTCAAACGCCAGCAGCCGCATCCGGTCGCCGTGCAATACCGCATCCGCCGTCACCATCTCGGTGTACAGCAGCGCATGTCGCGTCAGGCAGCGATGCAGCACCCGGCAGGGACTGTCGGTCCAGTCCATCATCGGGGCGACGGAAAAGCGGTGGTACATGGCGGGCTTTTACCGCCCCGCCAGCCTTAACGCTACTGGAACCCCAGCCGCTGCATGGTGTTCGTCTGACCTTCCACGGTGCCTTTTTCCAGCCATTCCAGCGATGCCTTGAACAGGATGTGGCGGCTGCTTTCCCACATCGCATTGTGCGAGGCGCAGCCCAGCTCGACATAGGCTTTTTGCGGGCTGCCGAGATCTTCATAAAAATCCTTCACCCGCTGGGGCTGCACCTGGGCATCATGGGTGCCCACCACCATCAGCGTCGGCGTGGTCATCGCCTTCACCCGTTCGGTGGTCCAGCCATAGGTGGTAGCGATGGGCGCGCGGCGCACCGCGGGCGTCCAGCGTGAACCCACCGGATCGGATTTCAGCATTTCCGACCAGACGGATGCGGCGGCGGCCGGATCGATCTGCTTTTCGCACGGCGCCTGGCGGGTCCAGTTGTCGGTGAAGATCTTGTGGCTCTGCACGTTGAAGGCTGGGCCGGGCGCGGGCAATGGCGGCGGCTCGGCCTTGACGGCGCGGCCATAGGCGGGCGCCAGCAGGATCAGCTTGTTCACCTGCGAAGGGTTCTGCGCCGCCCAGCCACCCGCGCGCGGGCCGCCCTGCGACCAGGCGATCAGATGGACCTTGTCCACCTTGCGCAATTTCTTGATGTACTCGACCGCCGCAGAAATATCGTTCCAGTCCGATCCCATATTGGTCAGCGCGCCTGGATAGGTCTGGGCGCAGTTCACGCCGAACAGCTTCTGCTGCTCGGGCGACAGGTTGCACTTGTCGTTCATCTGCGGCGGGCGGTGCGAGCGGCCATAGCCGGTCATGTCGACGCTGAACACGTCGTATCCAGCCTTGGCCAGATAGCCCATCCAGCTATAATCCTGATAGGGCACGTCGAAGCTGACTTCGGCGGGGGTGCCCGCGCCGTGCACGAACAGCACCACCTTGTCGCCCGCACCCCGCTGCAGCACGTTCGGCAGCGCCCGCTCGCGCAGGTACAATTTGACCTTCTGTCCGGCGATGGCGGGCACGGTCGAGGTGACGGTGACGCTGTGCTCGCGCATGCGCGTCTCTTGGGCTTGTGCGGGCGCCAGCGCCGGTATCGCGGCCAGCGCCGCCAGCAGTCCCAAGGTCCAGCGTTTCATGTCCCACCCCTGTTCTTTTGTGGGGGCAAGCATGCGCATTGGTGCCCAAAAAGCAAAGGGCGCCCCTGATGTCAGGAGCGCCCCTTGGCCGTCCGTGAAGGCCGGTCAGGCCTATTTATGGTGCTGCAGCTTGGTGTTCACGAGCTGGAAGAAGACCGGCACGAAGAAGATCGCCAGCACGGTGGCGCTGATCATGCCGCCGATCACGCCGGTGCCGATGTCGTTCTGCGAACCCGCGCCCGCGCCCGTGGCCATGGCCAGCGGCGCCACGCCCGCGATGAAGGCGATCGAGGTCATCAGGATGGGGCGCAGCCGCAGCCGCGCCGCTTCCATCGCGGCGTCGTAGGCGCTGGCGCCTCGTCGCTCCGCATCGACCGCGAACTCGACAATCAGAATTGCGTTCTTTGCCGATAGCCCGATGGTGGTGAGCAGGCCGACCTGGAAGTAGATGTCGTTGAACAGCCCGCGACTCCAGGCGGCCAGCAACGCGCCGACCACGCCCAGCGGGATCACCAGCATCACCGACAGCGGGATGGCCCAGCTTTCATACAGCGCCGCAAGGCACAGATAGATCACCAGGATCGACAGGGCGTACAGGGCAGGCGCCTGCGCCCCGCTGGCCTGTTCCTGATAGGACAGGCCGGTCAGCTCATAGCCGATGTCCGGCGGCAGTTTCTTGAAGATGGCGTCCATCTCTTTCAATGCCGTACCCGAGGACACGCCCGGCGCGCCCGCACCCATCAACTGGATGGAGGGAAAGCCGTTGTAGCGCGTCAGCGACGCCGGACCCTGTTTCCAGGTCGAGGTGGCAAAGGACGAGAAGGGTGTCATCTCGCCCGCATTGTTGCGCACATACCAGCGGTTCAGGTCTTCCGGCTTCATGCGATAGGGCGCGTCGCCCTGCATGTAGACGCGCTTGACGCGGCCCCGGTCGAGGAAGTCGTTGATATAGGCGCTGCCCCAGGCGGCGCTGAGGGTCGCGTTGATGTTCGACGGCAGCACGCCCAGCGTGTTGGCCTTGGCCTGGTCGATATCGATGTGAAGCTGGGGCGTGTCTTCCAGGCTGTTGGGGCGAACGCCCTGCAGCTTGGGGTTCTGCATCGACATGCCCAGAACCTGGTTGCGGTATCCCATCAGCGCGGCATGACCGACATTGCCGCGATCCTGCATCTGGATGTCGAAGCCGGACGACTGACCCAGTTCCTGCACGCTGGGCGGCACCAGGGCGAAGACCTGGGCATCAGGAAGCTGCATGAACTTCATGAAAGCGCGCTGGGCGACGGCCTGTGCGGTGTTCTGCTTGCCCTTGCGCTGGTCCCAGTCTTTCAGCCGGGTAAAGGCAAGGCCCGTATTCTGGCCCGCGCCGGAGAAGCTGAAGCCGGCGATGACGAACGTGAAGTCCACATTGTCCTTCTCGTCTTCGAGATAGAATTTCGACACTTCCTTGGCCACGGCCATGGTGCGTTCCTGCACCGCGCCGGTGGGCAGGGTGATCAGGGTGATGACAAAGCCCTGGTCTTCGTCCGGCAGAAACCCGGTGGGCAGGCGCACAAACAGGAACGCCATTAGGGCGACGATGGCCATGAACGCTGCCATCACCTTCCAGGTGTTGTGCAGGAACCAGGAGGTGCGCTTCTGGTACCAGTCGCGGAAGGCATCGAAGTTGCGGTTGAACCAGGTGAAGAAGCGGCCATGCTTGTGACCGTCGCCTTCCACCGGCTTCATCATGGTGGCGCAGAGCGACGGGGTCAGGATCAGCGCCACCAGGATCGACAGCGTCATCGCCGAAACGATGGTGATGGAGAACTGGCGATAGATCACGCCTGTCGAACCGCCGAAGAAGGCCATCGGCAGGAACACCGCCGTCAGCACCAGGCCGATGCCGATCAGGGCGCCGGTGATTTCCTGCATCGATTTCAGCGTCGCGTCATACGGACTGAGCTTTTCCTCATGCATGATGCGCTCGACGTTTTCGACCACGACAATCGCGTCGTCCACCAACAGGCCGATGACCAGCACGAGCGCGAACAGCGTCAGCGTGTTTATCGTGTAGCCGAACATGGCCAGGATGCCGAAGGTGCCCAGCAACACGACCGGCACGGCAATGGCGGGGATCAGCGTGGCGCGCCAGTTCTGCAGGAACAGGTACATCACCAGAACGACCAGGATGATGGCTTCGATCAGCGTTACCACCACGTCGCGGATGGAAAGGCGGATGAAGGTGGTGTTGTCCACCGGATAGACCATCTTCATGCCCGGCGGCAGGGTGGCACGCAGTTCTTCGGCGCGTTCCTTGACCAGGGCCACGGTGCTGAGCGCATTGGCGCCTGGCGCCAGCATCACGGCCACACCGGCGGCCGGATGACCGTTGAACAGGCTGGTGATTTCGTAGGACTCCGCGCCCAGTTCGACGCGGGCGACATCGCTCAGGCGCACGACGGCGCCGCCGGGCGACGTCTTCAGCACGATTTCGCGGAATTGCTCCGGCGTCTGCAGGCGCGACTGGGCCGTGACGGTGGCGTTGAGCTGCTGGCCCTTCACGGACGGCTGCTGGCCGATCTGGCCGGCGGAAACCTGCACGTTCTGCGCCTGGATCGCGGCGGACACGTCCGACGGCATCAGGCTGAAATTCTTCAGCTTGAACGGGTCCAGCCAGATGCGCATCGCATACTGCGCGCCGAACACCTGGGTGTTGCCCACGCCCGGCACGCGGGCAAGCTGATCGGCCATGCGGCTGGTGATGAAGTCTGACACGTCGACGTTGTTGTAGCGGCCGGTATCGTCATAGACGCCGATGACGATGATGAAGTTGGGCTGGTTCTTGGCGACGGTGACGCCGATCTGCTGCACCTGGGACGGCAGCTTGGGAACGGCGGCCTGCACCTTGTTCTGCACCTGCACCTGGGCGATGTCCGGATCGGTGCCGGGCGCGAAGGTGACGGTGATGGCGGCGCTGCCATTGGCGTTCGAGGCGGACGAGAAATAAAGCAGGTTGTCCAGGCCGGTAAGCTGCTGCTCGATCACCTGGGTGACCGAGTTCTGCACCGTCTGGGCGTCGGCGCCGGGATAGACGGCGTTGATCACCACCGCCGGCGGGGCGATGGTGGGATACTGTTCGATCGGCAGGCTGGTGGCGGCGATGCCGCCCGCCAGCATGGTGACGATGGCGATGACCCAGGCGAAAACCGGGCGGTCGATGAAGAAGCGGGAGAGCGACATTTAGTGGGCCGCCGGCTTGGGCTGGGCGCCAGAAGCTCCAGAAGGCGCGCCGGCAGGGGTCGCGGGTGCAGCGCCCATCGGCCGCGGCGACACCGGCATGTCGGGCTGCACGCGCTGCAGACCTTCCACGATAACGCGGTCGCCAACCTTCAGACCTTCCAGCACTTGCCAGTCGCCACCGATCGAGCGGCCGGTCTTCAGCACGCGCAGGCGGGCGAAATTCTTGGCGTCCACCACCAGCGCGGTGGGTTCGCCCTTGGCGTTGCGGCCCACGCCCTGCTGCGGCGCCAGAATGCCGTGCGGGTCGGTGCCTTGCGTGACCGTGGCGCGGACATACAGGCCGGGCAGCAGCAGGCCTTCCGGATTGGGGAAGATGGCGCGCAGGCGCACCGCGCCGGTCGAAGGATCAACCGTGACGTCGGTGAACTGCAGCTTGCCTTCATGGGCATAATCGCTGCCGTCTTCCAGCTTCAGCTTCACAACGGCGGTGCCGCCTTCGCTGAGAGTGCCCGCCTGGGCGGCGCGGCGCAGCGCCACCAGTTCGGAGCTCGATTGGTCGACATCGACATAAATGGGATCAAGCGTGGAGACGGTGGTGAGCGCGGTGGGCTGCTGCGCCGTCACCAGCGCGCCGACGGTCACGCTGGATGCCCCGATGCGGCCCGAGATGGGCGAGGTGATGCGGGTGTAATTGAGATTGATGCGCGCGGCATCGGCCTGCGCCTTGGCCTGCAGATAGGTGGCGCGGGCATCGTCGTTGGCCTGGGGCGCAACGGCGTTTTCCTTCAGCAGGATTGCGAAGCGGTCCGCGCGGGTCTTGGCGGCGGCCAGGGTCGCGGCAGCGGCGGCATAGGCCGCTTCATATGGCGCGGGATCGATCTGGTAGAGCGCCTGGCCGGCCTTGACGGCCGAGCCTTCGACGAACAGGCGCGCCTTCACGATGCCGGTGATCTGCGGACGGATTTCCGACACCGCATAGGGGCTGGTGCGGCCGGGCAGTTCGGTGGTCAGCGCCACCGGGGTTTCCTTGATCGTTATCACGCCGACGGATGGTGGCGGCATCTGCTGCTGCGGGGCTTCACCGCATCCGGCCAGCGCGAGAGAAGAGGCCAGGGCGAAAAGGAAAAGGCGCGACGACATGCAAGTCCCCAATAGCTGCTTTGTCAGATGACGAACGGGCAGTGCCCTAACAGACATCCATCAATAAATAACGTCCCCCAGCGTAATGCCGCCGGCGGCCCTTAGATATGTGCAGGTGCAAAAAAGGGAAGGGCGCGCGAAAAAGAAAGTGGAGTCCACAGCTCGGTTAAAGCCGATTCCAAATCCTTCGCATGGTCAATTTGACACAAACGGGCCTTGTGCGCGCGCCTTTGCTGCGGATCAGCCGGTATGGATGCCTGTTCGACATACCATCCCAAGTGTTTGCGGAAGACCTTCAGCCCCAGCGCGTCGCCATAGAAGCGCAGCGTGTCTGTAAAATGTTCAAGCGCAATGCCCAAACGGGAGGCAGCATCGGGCTCTGACATTTCAGCGCCGTCATTCAGGGCGCGGTCCAGCGCCGCAGCGATCCAGGGACGGCCATAGGCGCCGCGCCCGATCATCACCGCATCGGCGCCCGACTGGGCTAGCGCGGCGCGGGCCGACGCCGCATCCATGATGTCACCGTTCACGATCACGGGAAGCCGCGTGGCTTTTTTCACTTCGGCGACAGCACGCCAGTCGGCCTGGCCTTTATAGAATTGCTGACGGGTGCGGCCATGCACGGTGATGGCTTTGACGCCCAACTGTTCAGCCATCGCGGCGATCTGCGGCGCGTTGCGATTCTGATCGTCCCAGCCCAGGCGCATTTTCAACGTCACGGGGCGCGACGTGCCGTTCACCGCAGCCTCGATCAACCGCGCCGCCAGCTCGGGTTCGCGCATCAGCGCCGAACCCGACAGCGCGCCGGTTACTTCCTTGGCGGGACAGCCCATGTTGAAGTCGATGATGTCGGCGCCGGCCTCTTCCGCCAGCTTAGCGCCTCTGGAAATCCATTCCGGCGTGCGGCCGACAAGCTGGATCACCATCAGTGGAAGTCCGTCGCCAATCGCGGCGCGGCGCACGACATCGGGGCGGCCACGCGCGAAGCTGTCACAGGCCACCATCTCGGTCGCTACATAGGGCGCGCCGTACTTGCTGGCGATGCGCCGGAAGGGCAGGTCCGAAACGCCCGTCATCGGCGCGGTCAGAACCCGGCCGGGAATGGTGACATCACCGATTTTGAGGCTGGCGGACATGGGGCCGGGACATAGGCCCCCGCCGCGGATTTGTCGAGTTAATCGCCGAGATTGCGGATGCGGCCGGGGCCGGAGATTTCGCTGTCCAACTTTTTGGGATTGGTATGCAGGCGCACTTCACCAGGCCCCGCGATCTCGATATGGGCTTCGTCAATGGGCGCGATATCCGCCTTGCCGACGCCCGCCAGTTCGACCCGCGCCTCGCTGCCGGAAACCCTGGCGAAATCGGCATGGCCAACGCCCGCCATTTCGATATTCAGATCCTCAACCTTGCCATTGGCCTCGACCTTGGCGATGCCGGCCATCTCGACTTTCAGGTTCTGCTGGTCCAGCGCATCCAGCGTCAGCTTGCCGGTGCCGGCGATTTCAAAACGCTTGAAGGTGCGCCCCGGCAGGGTGATTTCCAGGTCCTTGGTGCGGCTGCCCCAGCCCCGGCAATCCAGCTCTATGGCGCCGTCGCGGATCTCCAGGCGCGCCACCACCTGCGGATCGCCGCTGACATGCACGCGGTTATCGGTGCCGGGCCGGTAGCGGGCATGGCCGCGCAGCGACAGGCCGACATGATCGCTGCCATCCCATTCCAAGGTGCGTTCGCGCGCGGTTGCGGCCGGGCTCATCTTGCAGCGCGGCCCGTCGCCGAAAGCGAGAAAATCCATGTCCAGCACGCTGCCGCCGATGGCGGCGGCCGCGCCCATGCACACCACGGACACGCCAATCCCGAGAATGGCAATCACGGCAAGTTTGCGGCCCATCGAAACTCTCCCGGCGCGTTAGATATTGTCGCCGCTGGCGGCGACATTGTGGATGCGGCCCGACCCGGCGATGCGAGTTTCGACGTTGCGCGGATTGCTGTGCAAATTGACGTCGCCCGAACCGGCAATGCGGATTTTGGCTTCGCCGCGCGGCGCGATGTCGGCATTACCGCTGCCTGCGATCCGCACCGAAACATCTTCCGAAGCCACGCGGCCCATATCGACATCACCCGACCCGGCGATGGCCACTTCCAGGTCCTTGACCTTGCCGCTGGCCTTGATGCTGCCCGACCCGGCGATCGAAACCTTCAGGTCCTGCTGGTCGAGATTTTCCAGTTCCAGCTTGCCGCTGCCCGCGATGCTGAACTTTTCCATGCGCGTACCGGGCAGGGTGATCTGCAGCGCGTCGTCGCTCCAGCGGCCGCGGCAGTTCAGTTCGATGCGTCCGTCACGCACGCGCACATGCGCCACCACGTCGGGATCGCCGCTTATATGCCACTGTTTGGAACCGTTGGGGACATAGCGTGCCGTGGCCGGCACGTTCAGCGAGACATGGTCGCTGCCGTCCCAATTCAGGGTGCGGCTGCCATTTGAAGCGGTTCTGCCAGACGTGTCGCCGGCCACGCGTTCGCAGCGCGGACGGTCGCCGCCCCAGTTGGAAAAATCCATCCCTTCAAAGTTCGCGCCGAATTCCCGCGCGCCGATGGCGGCAGCCGCGCCCATGGCGACAGCCGAAATTACCAGGCCGGAGAAAGCGACGATTGCGAGCTTGTGCACCATGGGTCTGATCCTCAGATGGAATCGTTGGCGGATTTGAAGAGACGGAAATGCAGCCGGGCATATTTGATGAGGCCGCGCGCCACCCAGTCCAGAACCAGCAGCAGCAGCGCGCCGCCGCCGATGCCGCCGCTGAGCAGGCCGATGCTGGTCAGCATCTGCAGCGTCTGGTTGCCCATCATCAGGCCGTCGCCGCCCAGCATCAGGTTGCCCAGTAGGATGCCGCCCCCGATCACGCAGCCGACGCAAACAAGCGTGACGCCGAAGAAGACGGCCAGCATCATGCCCAGAATGGGCAACAGGAACAGGATATCGATGGTGGCCAGGCCGATCAGCGCCAGCACCACGCCGAAGAAGTTGCCGGCGCTGCGCTCCTGCTCCCAGCGCTTGAAGCCGATCTCGGCGCGCAGTTCGCGCGCCAGCCGTGCCGGATCGCCCAGCGCAGCGGCGACTTCATCCTCCGTGCGTCCGTCGGCGACGCCGTCGGCGAAATGGGATTCATAATCGGCGATGACGTCGTTGATGTCGCTCTGGTGCAGGCCCGACAGGCCCGCCCGCAGTTGCGCCAGGAAATTCGCGCGGTTCATATGACCTCCCCCAGAATTTTCCGCACCGCGGTTTCGAAGGCGAGCCAGTCTGATATCTGGGCCTTCAGGGCAGTCGCCCCGGCCTTGGTGAGCTTGTAATATTTGCGCGGCGGGCCGCTGCCGGATTCCTGCAGGTAGGTCGTGACCAGCCCGTCATTCTGCATCCGGCGCATCAGCGGATAGATGGTGCCTTCGCCCATGCCCACCGCGTCGGCCATGCGGCTGGCGATGTCATAAGCATAGTTGTCGCCCTTGGAGAGCAGCGCCAGCACGCACATCTCCAACACGCCTTTTTTCAACTGAATCTGTAGCGACTCGGCCATGATCTATTACCTATCACACGATACCTTGTGATGCAAGGTAGTAGCTCCCTTACCCCGGCTTAAGGCTTTGGGGCGTAAAAACCCGCCATGCGCCTGAAAACCCAGCTCGCCAGCCTGATCGGACGCCATATCCGGGTGCGACCCGCCAAGCTGGCCGGGCGCCGGCCGGTTGCCAGCATCAGCTTCGACGATTTCCCCAAATCGGCCTGGACCCTGGGCGGCCCGGTGCTGGCGCGGCACGGGGTGCGCGGCACTTATTATACGGGTGGGAGCTTCTGCGGCCAGACCGTGGATGGCACGCGCTTCTACGATGCACAGGATCTGACGGAACTGGCGGCGGCGGGACACGAGATCGGCTGTCACGGTTTCGCGCATCAGCCGGTATCCGACTTCGCGCCGGACGATCTGGCAAAGGATGCAGAGCGCAACCGCGAATTCCTCCAGCCGTTTCTGAACGGCGCCGCGCCCGCCAGCTATGCCTATCCGTTCGGGCGCGTCAGCCCGCGCAGCAAGCAGTCGCAGGCAGCGCACTTCTCATCCCTGCGCGGCACCCATGAAGGCATCAATATCGGCCGGGTGGACCTGGCGCAGCTCGACGTCATCTCGCTGGAAACACGGCTGTGGGACGAGGGCCGAATCCAGGATGCGATCGGGCGCGCGCTGCACGATCACGGCTGGCTGATCCTTTATACCCATGGCGTGTCCGACAATCCGGGCCTGTACGGCTCGACGCCGCAGATGCTGGACTGGGCGCTGTCGCGCCTGAAAGCGGCGCGCATCGACGTGCTGCCGGTGAAAGAAGCTTTGCCCGTAGCGCTGGGTCACTAGCCCTTCAGTGCTTTCTCCCGGATCGCGCTCAGCGTAGTGGCCGGCGTAATGCCTTCGGCATCATATTTCACGTGAATGATCGACGGCAGGCCTGAGGCTTCCGCTTTCGCGAAGGCGGGCGCGAAATCCTCCGTCTTCTCCACCGTCGCGCCGAAACCGCCAAAGCTGCGCGCCATGGCGGCGAAGTCAGGATTGACCAGCTCGGTGCCGGACACACGCCCCGGATATTCGCGCTCCTGATGCATGCGGATGGTGCCGTAACAGCCATTGTCATAAACGATCACGATGATGGGCAGGCGGTACTGCATGGCGGTGGCGAATTCCTGACCCGTCATCAGAAAGTCGCCATCGCCCGCCAGCACGATCGCCGGGCGCTGCGGATACAGGCACTTGATCGCCACGGCGGCGGGAAGCCCAAAGCCCATAAAGCCGCTGATCGGCGCCACCTGGGTGGCGAAACGGCGGAAGCGGTAGAAGCGGTGAATCCAGGCGGCGTAATTGCCCGCGCCGTTGGTCAGCGTGGCGTCGGCGGGCAGATGGCCGCGCAGCCAGATCATGATCTCGCTGAGATTTACCGCGCCGGGCTGTGGCGTCGGCTGGTCCGACCAGTCGAGATAATCCTGCCGCGCCGCGCGCACGTCGCGGTTGTGGGCATTGGGCTTCAGCGCCGCCAGCGCGGGGGCAAAGGCGCGCGGGCTGGCATGAATACCCAGATGCGGCTGCCACACCTGGCCGATCTCTTCTTGTCCCGGATACAGATGCACCGTCTTCATCTGCGGCGTCGGCAGGTCGAACAGCGTGTAGCTCTGCTGGGTCAATTCATTGGGCCGCCCACCCGCGACAATCACCAGATCACTGGCCTTGAAGCGCGCCAGCAGTTTGGGATTGGGGCCAAGGCCCAGGTCGCCGGCATAATTGGGGTGCGTGGCGTCGAACAGATGTGCCCGGCGAAACCCGGTGGCGACCGGAATGCCGAAAGCTTCCGCGAATGTCCTGATCGCATCGCAGGCCTCCTGGTCCCAGCGTGAACCGCCCAGCAGCAGCATGGGCCGCTGCGCCTGCGCCAGCAGCGCCTGCAACTGTTCAAGCTGCGGGGCGCCCGGCGCTATCTCCGGAGCTTCGACATATGCGCCATCAGGGGCGTTGGAGGGCCGCGACAGCATGTCGTGCGGCAGCGCCAGCACCACCGGGCCGGGCCGCCCGTTCATCGCTTCGGTGAAAGCGCGGGTGACGTGATCGGCCACCGTGTCCGGATCGTCGATCTCGGCGGTGAACTTGGTCATGCTGCCGAACACGGCCGCAAAATCCAGCTCCTGGAACGCGCCCCGGCCACGGTTGTAACTTTCGACCTGACCGGCAAACAGGATCAGGGGCGTGGAATCCTGCTGGGCGATATGGATGCCGCCGGACGCGTTGGTGGCGCCGGGGCCGCGCGTGACGAAACAGATGCCGGGGCGGCCCGTTACCTTGCCATGGGATTCGGCCATCATCGCCGCGCCGCCTTCGTTGCGACAGATGATGATCTCGATGCCGCTGTCCTTGAGCGCATCCAGCACCGCCAGATAGGATTCACCCGGCACGCAGAAGACGCGGGTCACGCCCTGGATGCGAAGTTGCCGGACCAGAACCTGCGCGGCGGTGCGACCAGAAGCGTGCCCAGAAGTTTGCGATGTCATGCGGCGTTTCCGTTGGAACCTACGCATGATAGCGCGGCCTTGTCCCAGATTGAAACGCGCCATCGCTCCTGCATTGCGCCGACAGTTTGTTAATCCAACGCGCCTAAAATTCCGCCCGTTCATGGGGATACGCGATGAGCCGGGTTGAGAATTTTCTGCTGGGCGGGCGTCACAATCGCACGGCCGTGCATGTGGGTCTGGTCAACAACATGCCCGACGCCGACATGCGCGCCACCGAGCTGCAATTCGCCAAGCTGCTGAAGGATTCCGCCGGCGCGCTGGACGTGCGCTTGCGGCTGTTTTCGTTTCGCGGCATCGCGCGCAGCGAACAGGCGCGTTCGCGCATGGACGGTTTCTATGATGACGCCGAGTTCCTGCAGGCCGCCAGTATCGACGCCTTGATCGTGACCGGCGCCGGCGAGGGCGATCCGCGCCTGCAACCCCACTGGCAGGAACTGACGCAACTCATCGACTGGGCCGAAACCGGCACACTCTCCACAATTTTTTCCGGCCCGGCGGCGCAGGCTGCGGTGCTGCACCTGGACGGTATTGCGGCGCGCGCTTTGCCGCGCAAGCTGGCAGGCGTGTTTCCCGCGATGCGGGTGGAAGACGACCCACTGTTCTTCAGCCAGACCCTGACCATGCCGGTGCCGCATGGCCGCAGCCACGACATTCCCGAAGAAGATCTGGGCAACTATCGCGTTCTGTCGCGGCTGGCCAACGGCCAGGTCGACAGCTTTACCCGCGAACCGGCGGGCCGCAGCCGCTTCGTCTTCCTGCAGGGCCATCCCGAATATGACGGCGCCACGCTGGGCCGCGAATATCTGCGCGACCTGGAACGCTTCCATGGCGGCGAGACGCCCGAGCCTCCCGCTGTGCCGGAAAACTATTTCGACCGCGCCACCGAAAACCGGCTGGCCGAGGCGGGCGCCGATCTGGCCCGCGCCGGCGAGATCGTATCCCAGGCCTTGCCGCTGCAATCCTGGCGGCTGCATACCGGGCGGCTGTTCGCCAACTGGCTGACGCTGGTGGCGGCGGCCAAGTCGCGGCGCGCGACCTCGCTCGGCGTTCACACCCGCAAGTGGGCCTCGTCTTAAGTCGGAATAACGTCGAAGGCGATCGTCGTCCGCGCTGCCGTATCACGGAACGCGATGGTGCCGTGCCACATGTAGGACGGGAACAGCACCAGCCGCCCCGGCACCGGCTGGATGGCGCGGCGGATGGGTGTCTTCAGTTCGACATCCAGCGCCGGCTCGCCGAACTTGATCCAGCCCTGGCGCGTGGCTTGGTCCTTCGCGGCATCCGGCACCGCCACATAATAGCAGGAACTGATCCAGCCATCGGGATGGATGTGATTGACGTGAAAGCCGCAATCCTTCAGCCGCGATGACCAGGACCCGGCATAGTCGAAATCGCCGCTGCGCCGCGCGCGCAGGGGATGCGCCGCGTCCGATCCCATGTCGTCGATATAGCGCGCCACCGCTTCGTCGATGCGCGACTTCAGTTTGGTGACCAGCGGCAGGCCGGTGGGAAACAGGTGGCCCGCCGACTGCGTGCCGCCGCGCAAGGACTGGCTGACGAATTCGCGCGTCCTGGGATGCAGCTTGTCGAGTTCGGCATTCAGCGCCTGGTTGAAGCTTTCCATGTCGGAAAATCCCTCCGGCGGCTCCAGGTCGAAGCTGCGGACCAGCGTGTCATATTCGTTGAGGAAGTCATCGCGCCCGTCTTCCAGCATGCGCGAGGCGACGGACAGCATGGCGATGGCGGCGCCGTCACCAGGCGCCAGCTTCAAGGCTTCTTCGCAGAAGGCTGCGGCCTTCTGCGGATCGCCGATGAGCAGCGCGGGCTCGGCGGTACGGCGCAGGATGTCGGCATTGCGGCCATAGCGCGCCATCTGCGCTTCGAACGAGGCCAGCGCCTCGTGATGGCGGTCCAGCATGCTCAGTTCGTTGGCCGCGCACAGCGCCGCCGCCCGGTCACCTGGATCGCGCGCCGCCAGACCGGCATAGATCGCATAGGCCTCTTCGTCGCGCTTTTCATGGCTGAGGAAGAATGCCTTGTCCATCAGCACCTCGCGGGTCTGCGGCGCGCGGTCATAGGATTTGAGGAAGTCCTCATGGCCGAGCTGATAGAGCAGGGCATTGTAGTCGTGATGCAGCTCGGCATTGGCGGGATTGCGCGCCAGTTCGCTGCGCATGATCGCCAATGTTTCGTCGAAACGCTCCAGATTCTGCAGTGTCTCGGCGCGGTGCAGCGCCAGATTGGGCAGGGCGGGAAACAGCGCCTGGGCCTGATCCAGCTCGGCCAGCGCTTCGGTGTCCTTGCGCTGGCGGCGCAGTGCCTGGCCCAGTTGCAGATGCAGTTGCGCCTTGAGCTGCGGGTCGCTGGTTTCGCTCAAGCCCCGGCGCAGCGGCACTTCGGCATCTTCGGGGCGGCGCGCGTCCACCAGCACCGCGCCCAGTGCAAGCTTGGCATGGACCTGGTTTGGGGCGGCGCGCAGCAACTGGCGGAAAATCTTCTCCGCTTCCGCGAGCTGGCCATCACGGTGCAGGATCGCGCCCAGCTCGAACAATGCTTCGGGGAAATCCGGCTTGCGCCTTATGGCCGTGCGCAAGGCGGTTTGCGCTTCCGCCGTGCGGCCCATGCGCGACAGAACCAGTCCGTGGTTGAAGGCATAGAGCGGATCGCGTGGCGCCAGGCGGGCGGCTTCGGCGAAGAAGGTTGCCGCTTCGCCGCCGCGCCCCTGATTCATCCGCAAGGTGCCGGCGAGATTCAGCAGATCGGGATGGCCCGGCAGCCCGCTGGCGAAGAACGGCGCCATCGCCATCTCCGCTGCCGCAAGGTTGCCCGCTTGCAGCGCGCGGGTGGCGGTGACCACGGCTTGCTGAAGAGCGGGGGCGGAAGCGGCTGGCAGCATGTCGCAAGCCTATCGCGAGACCGCGGGGCTTCCCATACACCCGTCAACATTGATTGTTTGTCAGTAATTTGGCATACTTATCAAAGGACTAGCCCGGAATTTCGGGGTGTCGCAATCGGTCACGCAAAGTCGCTCCCGCTCTGGTGGGGGATCATTTATCAAGTGTGCGTCGCCGGGGGGCGGTTCGCGTGAGCATGGTGCTGGCTTTTACCATTCTGGGCTGGACGTTTTGCGCCATCGCAATGATTGGCGCGGGCTATGCCTTGTTGTCCGCTCTGCTGGCGCAGCGCTTTATGCACCGCGCGGCACCCGCGCCGACGCATCATCCCGCCGTCACCATTCTCAAGCCGCTGCACCAGGACGAGCCGGATCTGGCGCGCAACCTGGAAACGGTTTTCAACCACGCCTATCCCGGCGCGGTGCAGATCGTTTTCGGCGCGCATGACGCGGGTGATCCCGCATTATCCATTGTGCGCGCCTTGCAGGCGAAATATCCGCAAACCGACAGCGTCATCGTCGCCGATGCCGCCTATCACGGCGCCAACGCCAAGGTTTCCAACCTGATCAACATGCTTGGGGCCGCCCGGCATGATGTGCTGGTGCTGTCCGACAGCGATATCGCGGTTAAGCAGGGATGGCTGGCGCAGGTGGTCGAAGCGCTGCATCGCCCCAAGGTGGGCGTGGTGACCTGTTTCTACACGGGCCAACCGGCGCAGGGCACGAACCGGCTGTGGTCCGGGCTGGCGGCGATGGGCACCTCCTACGGTTTCCTGCCCAATGCGATTCTCGGTTTCAGCCTGGGTCTGGCCGCGCCCTGTTTCGGTTCGACCATCGCGCTCAGGCGCCAGACGCTGGAGGAGATCGGCGGATTCAACGCTTTCGCCGACCTGCTGGCCGATGATTACGAGATCGGGCGCGCCGTTCGGGACCGCGGCTATGAACTGGCGATTCCGGCGCTGGGCGTGGGACACACCGCGGCTGAAAACAGCCTTTGGGACCTGGTGCGGCACGAACTGCGCTGGACCCGCACCATCCGGCTGGTCAATCCGGCCGGTCATGTCGGCAGCATCGTCACCCATGGTCTGCCGTTTGCCCTGATGGGCGCGGTTTTGCTGGGTTTCACCCCCGGCGCCCTGGCGGTCTTGGCGCTGGTGCTGGCCGCCCGGCTGGCCCTGAAATGGCGGATTGACGGGCTTTTCGGCACCAATGCCGGGCCTTTCTGGCTGCTGCCGGCGCGCGATTTGCTGAGTTTTGCCGTATTCCTGGCCTCGCTGTTCGGCGAAACAGTGCATTGGCGCGGAAGCCACTTTACGGTACAGCGCTGCGGCGCAATATCTTCCGGTTGACGGTTCTTAGGTTCCCGAGGTTTTGACCATGTCGATGAAGACCCTTTTCCTGCAGGCCCCGTCCTTTGACGGTTTCGATGGCGGCGCCGGTTCGCGCTACCAGGCTAAGCGCGAGATCAAGAGCTTCTGGTATCCGACCTGGCTGGCGCAGCCCGCCGCGCTGGTGGAAAACTCCAAGCTGATCGACGCCCCGCCGCATGACACCACCCTGGCCGAAGTCGTCGCCCAGGCGAAGGATTTCGACCTGGTGGTGGCGCACACCTCGGTGCCGTCCTTCAAATCGGACGTCAAAGTCATCGAGGCGATGAAGGCCGCCAACCCGAACCTCAAGGCCGGCTTCATCGGCGCCAAGGTTGCGGTGAACGCCGAAGGTTCGCTTCGCGAAGGCGCGGCGATCGACTTCGTCGCCCGCAACGAATTCGATTTCACCATCAAGGACGTTGCCGACGGCCAGGACTGGGCCGGCATCAAGGGCATTTCCTGGCGCAACAAGCATGGCGTCATCACCCATAACGACGACCGTCCGATCATCGAGAATATGGATTCGCTGCCCTTCGTCACCCCGGTCTACAAGCGCGACCTGGTGATGGAAAAGTATTTCATCGGCTATCTCAAGCACCCCTACATCTCGATCTATACCGGCCGCGGCTGCAAATCGCGCTGCACCTTCTGCCTGTGGCCGCAGACCGTGGGCGGTCACAATTATCGCACCCGCAGCGTCGGTCACGTGATCGAAGAGATCAAATGGGCGATGAAGGCGTTTCCGCAGACCAAGGAATTCTTCTTCGACGACGACACCTTCACCGACGACCTGCCGCGCGCCGAAGCCATAGCCAAGGAGCTGGGCAAGCTGGGCATCCAGTGGTCGTGCAACGCCAAGGCGAACGTGCCGTATGAATCGCTCAAGAAGCTCAACGAAGGCGGCCTGCGCCTGCTGCTGGTCGGCTATGAATCCGGCAACCAGCAAATCCTGCACAACATCAAGAAGGGCATGCGCATCGAGGTTGCCGAGAAGTTCACCCGTGACTGCCACACGCTGGGCATCCAGATTCACGGCACCTTCATTCTGGGCCTGCCGGGCGAAACGCTGGAAACCATGCGCGAGACGCGCGAATTCGCCAAGCGCATCAATCCGCACACCGTGCAGATATCGCTGGCGGCGCCCTATCCCGGCACCTTCCTCTACAATCAGGCCTTGCAGAATGGCTGGCTCGACGCCGCCAATGCCGAGCTGATCGACGACAACGGCATCCAGATCGCGCCGCTGCACTACCCGCATCTGTCGCACAAGGAAATCTTCGACTCGCTGGAGACCTTCTACCGGCAGTTCTATTTCCGTCCGGGCAAGATCGGCTCGATCGTCAAGGAAATGGTCACGCAGCCCGACATGATGAAGCGTCGCCTGCGGGAGGGTGTGGAGTTCTTCCACTTCCTCAAGGACCGCAAGCAGCACGCCGCCTGATCCGTTGAAGCGCCTGATCGTCACGGCGGATGACTTCGGTGCCGCCATCGCGGTCAACGAAGCCGTCGAGCGCGCCCATCGCGACGGCATCCTGTCCGCCGCCAGTCTGATGGTGGCGGGCAATGCCGCCGGTGACGCCGTAACCCGCGCCCGCAATCTGCCGTCCTTGCGTGTTGGCCTGCATCTGGTGCTGGTCGAGGGCCGTCCAGTTTTGCCGGTGGCGGCTGTGCCCGATCTTGTCGATGCCAGCGGGCATTTTCGCACCGACATGGCGCGGGCCGGCGCGGCGATGTTCTTTTTGCCCAAGGTGCGCCGCCAGCTCGCCGCCGAGATCGAAGCGCAGTTCGCGGCATTCGACGCCACGGGCCTGCGGCTGGATCACGTCAACGCGCACAAGCATTTTCACCTGCATCCCACCATCGCGGGCGCGATCGTCAAGGCGGCGCGCCGTCACCGGGTGAAAGCCGCGCGCGTGCCGCTGGAGCCGCAGGACGTGCTGGGCCGGATCGAGAACCACAAGGCGTCGGGCGTCGTGGCGCTGACAGCGCCTTTTGCCAGGATGTTGCGGGCCCGTTTTCGCCGCGCCGGAATCGCCGCGCCCGATTCCGTGTTCGGCCTGGCCTGGTCCGGGGCCATGACCAAGGAACGCCTGAAGGGGCTGCTCCAGCAGCTTCCGGGCGGGCTGACAGAGATTTACATGCACCCCGCCACGGGGCCTTATCCGGGCTCGGCGCCGGGCTATCAGTATGAAGCGGAACTGGCGGCCCTGACCGATCCCAGCCTGCCTGGACTCCTGGCCGCCCAAGGAGTCCGCATCGGTGGTTTTACGGACTTTTCTTCCTAGTAAATTCAGTATCTTAGGCGAAAATTCGCACCCCCCATTTTGGGGTTCAATTGCGTGGCCCAAAGGGGTAATGCAGGAGCGAATAGGGAGCGTTCTGTACCGATGAGCAGCCCGGCCTTTGCCATTCCCCCCGACCTGACCCGCGACACCGGCGTGTGGCCGGATGGCGGCCCGATCCGTTTCGGTTCGGACGCGCACAAGCGCCTGTTCTGCAAGACGCTGCTGGACACCCACGATCCCTACAAGCCGGCGGTGCTGGACTGGCCCAAGCTGGAAGCAGAAGCCGAAAGGCGCATCACCTCGCTGCCCATCTGGGACATCGCGGTGCAGACCGAAAACAAGGCGGGCATGAATGTCTGCACCTATGCCGAAGGCGTGCCCGACCCGCTGCTGCGCAAGGCGATCGAGCTGAACGGCTTTGAGGAACGTCGCCACCGTCATGTGCTGGCCAATCTGGTGGAAGCCTATGGCGTCAAGCTGGCGCCCGAACCGGTGCCGGCACGGCCGAAAGACCCCGAATGGGCCTTCATGGTCACCGGCTACAGCGAATGCATCGACAGCTTCTTTGCGTTTGGCCTGTTCAAGGCCGCCAAGGACACCGGCTATTTCCCGCCCGAACTGGTGCAGACCTTCGATCCGGTGGTGAACGAGGAAGCTCGCCACATCCTGTTCTTCGTCAACTGGATTGCCTGGCATCGCCGCAACATGCCGGCGTGGCGCCGCCCGTATTTCGAACTCAAGGTGCTCGCGGTCTGGATCTTCCTAATCTATGAGCGCATCGGCATCGCCAAGGATGTCGGCCATGGCGAACAGGACGCCAACTTCACCGTCAACGGCGCTGAAGCGCTGGGCTCCGACATCAATGTCGGCGAGCTGGTGGCCGTGTGCCTGGCGGAGAATGACCGCCGCCTGGCGCCTTATGACGCGCGCCTCAAGCGGCCGCGTTTCGTGCCTTTCATGGCGCGTCTGGCGCTGAAGTTCATCGGTCCGAAGAAGAAGGCTGCTTAGAATGAAAATCGGATCGCCCGAACATCGCGACACCTTCTGTCGCCACTTCATGCAGACCTATACGGAGTTCGATCCCGATACGCTGCCCTGGCCGGACCTGGACGAAGAGGCGCTGAAGCGCCTGAAATCCGTGCCCTTCTGGGAAGAAGTCTTCTATACCGAGCGCCGCGCCGGCGCGATCGTCGCCGAATTCGTCAAGACCATCAAAGATCCGGTGATGAAGGAAGCGGTGGCGCTACAGGGTTTCGAGGAAGCCCGCCATGCCAAGCTGATCCGGGTGATGATCGAGAGGTACGGCATCGACGCCGCCGAACGCCCGCTGGAGGATGTCAGCGACAATATCGAAACCCGTTTCAAGGATTTCGGCTTTGGCGAGTGCATGGATTCCTTCCTGGGCTTTGGCGTCTTCAAGATCGCCATGCAGTCGCAGTTCCTGCCCAAGGAGATGTTCGCCATCTTCGAAACCCTGATGTACGAGGAAACCCGTCACATCGTCTTCTTCGTCAACTGGATGGCGTACAACCAGGCGCAGAAGGGGTTTGTGGCGCGCGCGATGCTGCCGCTCACCGATTTCCGCTATTACATGCGCGCGCTGGGCCGCATGATCGGCACCGCCAAACGCGGCGCCGAGATGAACGACGGAAAGGAGTTCTCCGCCACTCAGGCCAGCGTGTTCCTGGACGGCTTTACCTTCCGCCGCTTCCTGGAAGACTGCTATTCGGAAAACCGCCGCCGCATGGGCGCCTTCGAACCGGAATTGCTGCGCCCCAGCTTCCTGCCGCAACTGGCGGAAACCGCGCTGGGCGCCATGCGCCTGTGGAGCTTCCGCGCCAAGCCGCTGCCTGCCTGATGAAGTGGGGAGTCGTCCTGGCGCTGCTGGCGGGCGTGATCGCCGCCATCTATCTGGTCTGGTCGATCGGCTTTGATCCGGTCTTCGATGCGGTATCGCGCGCAGGTTTCGATGGCCTGGCGCTGCTGTGCCTGTATTCAGCGGTCATTTTCATCACGCTGGCGTTCGCCTGGTATTTCCTGATGCCGCCGTCCGAGCGCAGCAGCCTGTGGAATTTCTACATCGCCCGTCTGGTGCGCGATTCCATCGCCGAGATTTCGCCATTCTCGCCGGTGGGCGGCATGGTGGCGGCGGCGCGGTTGATGATCCTCAAGCGCATGACGCCCGCCTATGCCGCCGGTTCGGTGGCGGCCGATGCGACCACCGAAGCCATGGCGCAGGTGGTGTTCCTGGCCTTCGGTCTTGGCATGGGCCTGACCCATTTCCGCAATATCGAAGGCACCGGCCCTCTGACCGTGACCATGGTCGCCATGCTGCTGCTGGCGGTGCCCGGCATCGCGCTGCTGATCTTCCTGCAAAAGCGTGGTGCGGGTTTTGCGGAACGCCTCGCCCGGCGGTTCTTTCCCCAGATGCAGCAGGGCGTATCTTTCCACCAGGCGATCCTGGACCTTTACAGTTCGCCCTCGCGGTTGGCGGCGTCCACGGGCTGGCATCTGCTTGCCTGGATCGGTGCGGGTGGCGGCACGTTCCTCTCATTTCAGTTGATCGGCGGCGACATCAGTCTTCTTGACGCCATCGCGCTGGAGGCTCTGCTGTGCGCCCTGCGCAGCATCGCCACGCCGGTGCCCGCTGCCATCGGCGTGCAGGAATGGGGCTATGCCATGCTGGCCCCGCTGTTCGGCCTGCCGGCGGAAATGGGTCTTGCGGTGTCGCTGCTGAAACGGGCGCGCGAGATTGTGCTGGGCGTTCCGGCGCTTCTCTACTGGCAGGCTTATGAAGGGCGAGCCGTGTGGCGCGAAGCGCCAAGTAGGTCCAATGGACCCGCGCAGACGGCGAGCGCCGCGAGCTTGAGCGAACGGCCGGGGGACGATCGCAATGTCTGATGTCGCGCTGGTCACCGGGGCATCGGGCTTTGTCGGTTCCGCCGTGGCGCGGGCGCTGGTGGCGCGCGGACTGCATGTGCGGGTTCTGATGCGGGCCAGCGCTTCGCGCGACAATATCGCCGGCACGGCGTGCGAGCCGGTGATCGGCGACATGCGCGACGAAGCCGCGATGACGGCAGCCATGAAGGGCGCGCGCTATTTCTTCCATGTCGCGGCCGATTACCGGCTGTGGGCGCGCGATCCGGGCGAGATCGAGCGCAACAACCTTCTGGGCGCGCAGGCCTCGATGGGCGCGGCGCTGAAATGCGGTGTCGAAAAAGTTGTCTACACTTCGTCGGTGGCTGCACTGAAGCCGGGGGAAACGGCGGTCGATGAAACTTCGCGCAACACCGCAGAAGGCGTCGTCGGCGCCTACAAGCGCAGCAAGCTGGTGGCCGAACGCGAAGTCGAGCGCCTGATTAACAGTGAAAAGCTGCCCGCTGTGATCGTGGCACCATCGACTCCGATCGGCCCGCGCGACATCAAGCCTACGCCGACAGGCCGCATCATCGTCGAAGCCGCAACCGGGCGCATTCCGGCCTTCGTCGATACCGGACTCAATCTGGTGCATGTCGATGACGTGGCACAGGGCCACCTGCTGGCGCTGGACAAGGGCAAGGTCGGCGAGAATTACATCCTGGGCGGCGAGGATGTGTCGCTGGAAGTGATGCTGGCCGATATCGCCGCGCTGACCAGCCGCAAGGCGCCGACCATAAAGCTGCCGCGCGCGCCGCTGTTTCCGCTGGCCTGGGGCGCGGAATTCATCGCCCGCCTGACCGGCAAGGAGCCGTTCCTCACCGCCGATGCCTTGCGCATGTCGCGCTATCGCATGTTCTTCAGCTCTGAAAAAGCCAAACGCGAACTGGGCTATACCGCCCGCCCGTACCGCGAGGGCCTGAAGGATGCGTTGGGCTGGTTCGCCGCCAACGGATACCTGAAATGATCGCCGGTATCCTGTTCGGTTTCCTGCCGCTCGCGGTGTGGCTTTACCTGCTGCTGTTCCATCACGGCTTCTGGCGGTTGCGCGAGCGCGACACGCTGGCGGTGCAGATGCCCGAACGCTGGCCGTCGGTGGTGGCGGTGGTGCCGGCCCGCAACGAAGCCGACGTGATCCAGCGCAGCATCGGCAGCCTGGTCGCCCAGGATTATCCCGGCGATTTCCATATCGTGCTGGTGGACGACCAGTCCGATGACGGCACCGCCTATCTCGCCACGGCGCTGAATTCGGCGCGCCTGACGGTTCTGACTGGCGCGGAACGCCCGCAGGGGTGGACCGGAAAATTGTGGGCGATGCACCAGGGCAGCGAGCTGGCGTCCAAGCGCGCCCCCGAATTTGTCTGGTTCACCGACGCCGATATTGCCCATACACCCGAGAATCTGCGCCATCTGGTGGCGCGCGCGCAAGACGGCGACAAGGTGCTGGTGTCGCTGATGGCGCGGCTGTCCTGCAAGACGGCGGCCGAGCATTTCCTGATCCCCGCCTTCGTCTTTTTCTTCGACATGCTGTTTCCCTTCGGCGCGGTCAACGATCCCAAGTCCAAGGTCGCCGCGGCGGCGGGCGGCTGCATGCTGACGCGGCGCACTGCGCTGGATGCTGCGGGCGGCATTGCCGCCATCCGCCACAACATCATCGACGATTGCGCCTTGGGCCGCGCCATGAAACGCCAGGGCCCGATCTGGCTGGGCCTGACCGACCGCGCGCTGTCGCTTCGCCCTTACGAGCATCTGGCCGATATCCGCCAGATGGTGTCGCGCTCCGCCTATGCGCAGCTCAATTATTCGCCGCTGCTGCTGGCGGGTACGCTGCTGGGCCTGTTCCTGGTCTATATCGCGCCGGTGATGACGGCGCTGTTTGCCTGGGGCGTCTCCCAGCTCGCCGGTTGGGCTGCCTGGGCGATCATGGCGATCATGTTCCAGCCCATCCTGCGCTTCTACCGCCAGTCGCCCTTGTGGGGCCTGGCGCTGCCGTTGATCGGCGCATTCTATGCCGCCTTCACCCTGGAATCGGCGATACAATACTGGTCGGGCAAGGGCGGCATGTGGAAAGGCCGCGCGCAGGCCAATGCCGGGGGAGGCGAGAAGGCATGAGCGATATCGCTGACCTTCAATCGGGCAAGGGCCACAAGGACGAGAACTTCCCCGTCGCCTCGGTCCTGATCGCGCCCCAATACCGCGCCCCGGTGATGGCGTTCTATCGCTTTGTGCGCGCGGCTGATGATGTATCGGACCATGAAACCACCTCCGCTGACGAAAAGCTGGCGCTGCTGGAAAAGATGCGCGCCAGCCTGACCGGCGAAAGCGATGCCGTTGCCGTGGGTGTGGCGCTGCGCGCCAGCTTGGCCGAACGGGGACTTTCCCCGGTGCATGCGCTCGATCTTCTGGAAGCCTTCAGCCGCGACTGCACCAAGCTGCGGTATCGCGATTGGGACGAGCTGATCGATTACTGCCGCTACAGCGCCATGCCAGTGGGGCGCTTCGTGCTGGATGTGCATGGCGAATCCCAAAGCCTGTGGCCTGCCAATGACGCGCTGTGCGCGGCGCTGCAGATCAACAATCATCTGCAGGACTGCGGCAAGGATTACCGCCAGTTGAACCGCGTCTATATTCCGGAGCCGCTTTTGACCGAAGCCGGCGTCACCGTCGCGGCGCTGGCCGGCAGCAAATCCAGCCCAGCCCTGAGGGGCGTGATTGCTGGCCTGACCCGCCGCAATGCTGCGCTGCTGGAGGCCGCCCGGCCCTTCGCGCGGGGCATCAAGGACACAAGGCTTGCGCTGGAAGTCGATCTCATCCAGACACTGGCCGACGATATCAACACCATGCTGATGACCCGCGATCCGCTGTGTGATGTCGTCCACCATTCCAAGCCGCGCGTTGCGGCGCTGTTTCTCAAACGCCTGCCTGCTTTCGCCCTGATGCGCCTGGGATCTTCGCGATGACCAACGCCGAGAATATTGGTGGCGCCGCTGCCGCCGCCGTCCAGAAAAAAGCCGCTGGCAGTTCCTTTTACCTGGCGATGCGATTGATGCCGCGCGAAGAGCGCGACGCCATGTTCGCCATCTATGCCTTCTGCCGCAAGGTGGACGACATTGCCGATGACGGCGTGGGCACCCGCCCCGAACGCCATGAAAAGCTGGAACAGTGGCGTGCCGATCTGGCCGGGCTTTATGCGGGGGGCAAACCGCCGCGCGTGGCGTTTCTGGCACCGCACGTCACGGCCTATGGCTTGCGGCTGGAAGATTTCATAGCCGTGCTGGACGGCATGGACATGGACGTGGCCGAAGACATTGTTGCGCCTGATCTGGCCACGCTTGACCTGTATTGCGACCGGGTTGCCAGCGCGGTGGGCCGCCTGTCGATCAAGGTGTTCGGCATGGACGAGGGGCCGGGTTTCGATCTCGCCCATCATCTGGGCCGGGCGCTGCAGCTCACCAATATCCTGCGCGACATCGATGAAGACGCCGCCATCGGGCGCCTGTACCTGCCGCGCGAATATCTTCAGGAAGCGGGCATCACCGCGCTGGACCCCAAGGCCATCGTCGCCAGCCCCTGCATCGACGGCGTCTGCCGCCGCGTCGCCAAGCTGGCGCACCACCATTATGACGAGGCGCAGCGCATCCTGGCGGCGCGCCCCAGGGGCCGCATCAAGACCCCGCGCCTGATGGGCGCGGTCTATTCCGAAATTCTGGCGGCCAGCGAAGCCCAGGGCTTTGCCGCGCCGCGCCGCCGCGTCTCGCTGCCCAAGACCCGCCTGCTGTCGCTGGTGCTGCGGCAAGGACTGTTTTCGTGACAGGCAAAGCTTACATCGTCGGTGGCGGGCTGGCTGGCTTGTCGGCGGCCACGCATCTGGCCTCGCGCGGCATTGCGGTCGATGTGATCGAAGGCGCAGGCCAGGCGGGTGGCCGGTGCCGCTCCTATTTTGACGCCGCCATGGGCGGGGTGATCGACAATGGCAATCATCTGGTGCTGTCGGGCAATCATGCGGTTGCCGCCTATCTGGAACGCATCGGCGCGAAGGATGCGCTGGTGGGCCCGCCGCACGCGGAATTTTCCTTTGTCGATTTTGGCAATGGTGGGCGCTGGACCTTGCGGCCCAATGAAGGCCCGCTCCCCTATTGGGTGGCGTCGCGCAGCCGCCGGGTGCCCGGCACCCACACCACCGACTATTTCCAGTACGCGCCCCTGATGTGGGCCGGCGCGCAGACGCGCGTCGATGCCGTCGTGAAAGAACGCGGGCTGCTCTGGCAGCGCCTGATGCGCCCCTTCCTGCTGGCGGCGCTGAACACGGCGCCCGAAGAATCCTCCGCCAAACTGTCAGGCGCGCTGCTGCGCGAGACGCTGGCCAGAGGCGGCAGCCATTATCGCCCGCGCATCGCCCATCCCACGCTGGCGGCGGCCTTTATCGATCCGGCGGTGAAATATCTGGAACAGCGTAACGGCGCGGTGCGGCTGGGCACCCGGCTGCGTGGTCTTACGCTGGGGCCGCGCGAAGCCATGACGCTGGATATTGCCGACGCCACCCTGCCGGTGGGGCCGCGCGATGTGGTGATTTTGGCGGTGCCGCCCTGGGCGGCGGCCGACCTGATCCCCGGCCTGACCGTGCCCGATGATTTCCGCGCCATCGTCAACGCGCATTTCAAAATGCCCGCGCCGGCTTCGTTCCTGCAGGCCAATGGCGCGCCCGGCATGCTGGGCGTGATCGGCGGCACCGCCGAATGGATTTTCGGTTTCGAGGACCGCATCTCGGTCACGGTGTCGGGGGCCGATGCCATCGTCGACCAGGACCGCGAAACGCTGGCCACGCGCATCTGGGCCGATGTCGCCAGGGCGCTGGACATCACCGCGCCGATGCCGGCCTGGCAGATCGTCAAGGAAAAACGCGCCACTTTCGCCGCCACGCCGCAGCAGGACGCCCGCCGCCCCGGCGCCCAGACAGGCTGGCGCAACCTGTTTCTGGCCGGCGACTGGATCCAGACCGGCTTGCCCGCCACCATCGAAGGCGCGGTCCGGTCTGGCGCGACTGCCGCCGCTTTGGCGCAAGCTCACCTGGGCCTATAATTCCGCCATGAACCAGATCAACCCGGCAGCATTCACCGACGTGGACGGCGCGATCCGCGCCGCCACCGATGCCATCCTGTCCCAGCAGAAGCCGGACGGGCACTGGGTCTATGAGCTGGAAGCCGATGCCACCATACCGGCGGAATACGTGCTCCTGGTGCATTACCTCGCCGAAACGCCGAACCTGGAGCTGGAAAAGAAGATCGGCGCATATCTGCGCCGCATTCAGGGCGCCCATGGCGGCTGGCCGCTCTATCACGAGGGCGCGTTCGACATTTCGGCGACCGTGAAAGCCTATTTCGCCCTCAAGATGATCGGCGACGACATCAACGCGCCGCACATGGTGCGTGCCCGCGAGGCGGTCCGGGAACGCGGCGGCGCCATCAAGGCCAATGTCTTCACCCGCATTCTTCTCGCGCTGTATGGCGAGACCTCATGGCAGAATGTGCCGACCGTGCCGGTCGAATTGATCCTGCTGCCGCGCTGGTTCCCGGTGCATCTGTCCAAGATGAGCTATTGGGCCCGCACCGTGATCGTGCCGCTGCTGGTGCTGTGCGCCCGCCAGCCGGTCGCGCGCAATCCGCGCGGCATCCATATCGGCGAACTGTTCGTGGATGGCGTGGGCGCAGCTTCGCCGCGCGCACCACACCAGAGCGCGGGCTGGTCTTTCTTCTTTCATCAGCTCGACAAGGTGCTGAAGATCGTGCCCTGGCCCAAGGGGCTGCGTGACCGCGCCATCGAAAAATGCCGGGTCTGGACCACCGAGCGGCTCAATGGCGAAGACGGGCTGGGCGCAATCTATCCCGCCATGGCCAATAGCGTGATGATGTACGACCTGCTGGGCTATCCGGAGGATCACCCGCACCGCGCCATCGCGCGCCTTTCGGTCGAAAAACTGCTGGTGATCAAGGAGGACGAGGCCTATTGCCAGCCTTGCGTCTCGCCGGTGTGGGACACCGCGCTCGTCGCCCACGCCTTGCTGGAAACCAAGGATTCCAAGGCGCAAGACGCGGTGACCCGGGGCCTGGACTGGCTCAAACCGCTGCAGGTGCTGGATGTGAAGGGCGACTGGGCCGAGGAAAAGCCCGATGTGCGCCCAGGCGGCTGGGCTTTCCAGTACCGCAACGATCACTATCCCGATCTGGACGACACCGCCGTGGTGGTGATGGCGATGGACCGTTCGCGCGAGCGCGAGCAGCACAAGGACGGCATCGCGCGCGGCGCCGAATGGGTCGAGGGCCTGCAAAGCCGCGATGGGGGCTGGGGCGCGTTCGATGCCGACAACAGCTACTATTACCTCAACAACATTCCCTTCGCCGATCACGGCGCGTTTCTGGACCCGCCGACCGAAGACGTGTCGGGGCGCTGCGTCGGCATGCTGGCGCAGCTTGGCGCTAAGCCCGATGATCCCAGGCTCAAGGCCGGCATCGACTATTTGATCCAGAAGCAGTGCGCGGACGGAAGCTGGTGGGGTCGCTGGGGCGTCAATTACATCTACGGCACCTGGTCTGCGCTGGCGGGCCTGAATGGCGCGGGCCTCGCGCCCGATCATCCCACCATGAAAAAGGGCGCCGACTGGCTCGTGACGATCCAGAATCCCGATGGCGGCTGGGGCGAGAATTGCGACAGCTACAAGCTGGATTATCGTGGCTATGAGCCTGCGCCCTCCACCGCGTCACAGACCGCCTGGGCGCTGCTGGGCCTGATGGCGGCGGGGCAGGTGGATCACCCCGCGGTAGCGCGCGGCGTCAATTACCTGAAGGCGACGCAGCAGGCTGATGGCTTGTGGACCCAGGCGCACTATACCGGCGGCGGTTTCCCGCGCGTCTTCTATCTGAACTATCACGGCTATCCGAAATTCTTCCCGCTCTGGGCGCTGGCGCGCTACCGCAATCTCAAAAGCAGCAATTCGCGCCGCGTGGAATACGGCCTGTGAGGAAAACAAAGTGACGGTTATCGCAGTCACTGGCCTGGTGAAAGAGGCCGAGATCGTCGGCACATCCGGCGTGGTGGCGGTGGCGGGCGGCGGCAATGGCGAGCTGCTGGCGCAGAAGCTCGATGCCCTGCATGGCGACATTCGCGGCGTGATTTCCATCGGGCTGGGCGGCGGACTGTCGCCGCATCTTAAAGTCGGTGACGTGGTGATCGCCGACCGCATCATCACGGGGGCGGAAAGTTGGGATTGCCATGAAACCTGGCGGGTGCGGCTGATGTCGCGCGTGCCCGGCGCGGTTCAGGGCCCGATTTTCGGCAGCGATATCATTATTCACGAAGCGGCGACCAAGACCGGGCTGTTTGATGCCACCGGCGCTCTGGTGGTCGATATGGAAAGCCAGGTCGCGGCGCGCTTCGCCGCAAGCCGCAACCTGCCGCTGGCGGCCTTGCGGGTGATTTCGGACGATGCGGGGCATGTGCTGCCGCCGGCCGCATTGGTGGCGATGAAGCCCGATGGTCGGATCGCCATTGGGCGCGTTCTGGGATCGCTGCTGCGCAGGCCGGGGCAGATACCGGCGCTGGTGCGCACGGCACGCGGATCCAGCAAGGCGTTTGCGGAATTACTCCGCTGCCGCGATCTCTGTGGTGTTGGAATTGCCGGCCTTGATCTCTGACATCTTCTTTTCGACGTGCTTCGAAAAGACGAATTCCGCCGGACGCTGATTGGCCAGCGAGATTTCCGGGGCCATCGGGCCTTCGGTGCGGATGCCCTTCATCAGGATCGGCAGCATCTTGAGCGGATGCTTGATCGCATCGGTGGCGGCGGTGCCTTCGAAGCCGCAATGGACCATGCAGTTGGCGCACTTTTCATACTTGCCGACGCCGTACTTTTCCCACTCCGTGCCTTCCATCAGCTCGGTGAAGGTCTTGGCATAGCCTTCGCCCAAGAGGTAGCAGGGCTTCTGCCAGCCGAACACGGTCAGCAGCGGCATCGACCAGGGCGTGCATTCATAGGTCTGGTTGCCCGCCAGGAAGTCCATGAACAGGGTGGAGTTGGTGAAGTCCCAGTTCTTGCCGCCATTGCCGCGCGACAGGATGTCCCGGAACATCTTCTTGGTGCGTTCGCGGTTCAGGAAGTGCTCCTGGTCGGGCGCGCGTTCATAGGCATAGCCCGGCGAGACGGTGATGCCGTCCACGCCCATTTCCATCATTTCGTCGAAGAACTTGGCGGTGCGTTCCGGATCGGCGCCGTCGAACAGTGTGCAGTTGATCTGGGTGCGGAAGCCCAGCGACTTGCTGAGCTTGATGGCTTCCACCGCCTTTTCATAGGTGCCGTCCAGGCACACCGACTTGTCATGCATCACCTTGTCGCCGTCCAGGTGGATCGACCAGGTGAAATTCGGGTGCGGCTTGTACTGGTGGATTTTCTTCTTCAGCAGCAGCGCGTTGGTGCACAGGATCACGAACTTGTCGCGTTCGATGTAACCTTCCACGATCTTGGGCATGTCGCGGTGGAGCAGGGGCTCGCCGCCGGCGATCGATACGGCGGGCGCGCCGCATTCGTCGATCGCATCCATGCACTGCTTGACCGACAGGCGCTGGTTCAGGATTTCATCGGGATAGTCGATCTTGCCGCAACCGGCGCAGGCCAGGTTGCAGCGGAACAGCGGTTCCAGCATCAGCACCAGCGGGTACTTCTTGCCCGACAACTGCTTTTTCACGACATAGGCGCCGATCTTGGCGGCCTGACGTATCGGGAGACCCATCTGCTTAAGCTCTCAGCTCGGCGGGCAGGCGGAACTCGATATGTTCCTTCTTGCCGTCCATGGTTTCGACCTGAACTTCTTCGATTTCGCCCAGAACCTCGATCACGTGGCGGACCAGCTCTTCGGGGGCGGACGCGCCGGCGGTCAGGCCGACCACCTTCTTGCCTTTGACCCATTCGGGCTTCAGCTCGCTGCCGTCATTGATCAGGTAGGAGGGGATGCCTTCCTCGATGCCGATCTCGCGCAACCGGTTGGAGTTGGAGCTGTTGGCCGCGCCCACCACCAGGATCACGTCGGCCAGCTTTGCCAGTTCGCGCACGGACGTCTGGCGGTTCTGGGTGGCGTAGCAGATGTCGCTGGTTTCCGGGCCGACAATGTCGCTGAAATGCTTCTTCAGGGCGACGATGATGCCCTTGGTGTCGTCGATCGAAAGCGTCGTCTGGGTGATATAGGCCACCGGCGTGTTGGTGGGGATCTCCAGCTTGGCGACGTCTTCTTCTTCCTGCACCAGGTGCACCGGCGCGCCGACCTGGCCCATGGTGCCTTCCACTTCAGGATGGCCGGCATGGCCGATCAGGATCAGGGTGCGGCCATGGGCGACGTAACGCTTGCCCTGATTGTGCACCTTGGAAACCAGCGGGCAGGTCGCGTCCAGCACCGGCAGGCCGCGGTCCTGTGCGTTCTTCACCACCGACTGCGGCACGCCATGAGCGCTGAACACGGTGACGGCGCCATTGGGAACCTCGTCCAGTTCCTCGACAAAGCGCGCGCCCTTGTTCTTGAGCGTGTTGACGACATGCTTGTTGTGCACGATCTCGTGGCGCACATAGACGGGCTCGCCATACTTTTCGAGCGCCTTTTCGACGATATCGATGGCGCGCACGACGCCGGCGCAGAAGCCCCGTGGTTGGGCAAGGATCACTCGCATGGACGACCTAAAATCCTAGGGTTGCGCTCCGAAGGCAGCATCGGGCCCCCGCTCGCGGCACTGCAACATGCCATTGTCCCGCATTGGGTTTGGGGGTGCAACCCCTGTCCCGGCATGGCTTCTGGCCGCCGTCAGGTACCCCAGAATGTCCCCGGGCCCAAGCCAAAAGCGACCTCAAGACCCTACTGGCAAAGCCGCGGGGTTCGAGGCTAAAAGCGGCCCCGGCGGCCTTTTGGGGCGGATGGGGTAATATCGTGTCAGACAATGTGAAAATGGCTGCCCAGGAGGCAGCAAAGGCGGACCTGCCCAAGGCCATTTCGGCCAGCGCCAAGCTGGTGGATTTGGCCCTCGATGCTGTCCTGCCCACGCCCGCCGGCCCCCAGGGCCGGGTCCAGGAGGCCATGCGCTACGCCATCATGGCGGGGGGCAAGCGGCTGCGGCCCTTCCTGGTGCTGCATTCGGCGCGGCTTTTCGGGGTGTATGATTCGCGGTCCCTGCGGGTCGGCGCGGCCATCGAGGCGCTGCACACCTACAGCCTGGTCCATGACGATCTGCCCTGCATGGACGATGACGACATGCGCCGCGGCCGTCCCACCACCCATATCGCCTTCGACGAAATGACGGCAGTGCTGGCGGGCGACGCGCTGCTGACCATCGCCTTTGAAATCCTGGCCGACGCCCGCACCCATTCCGACGCCAATGTGCGCTGCGCGTTGATCGCGCGGCTGGCCGAAGCCAGCGGCCATAGGGGCATGATCGGCGGCCAGATCATCGACATGCTGGCCGATGCCAGCTTCGGCATCGACGACGTGATCAACCTGCAGCGGCTCAAGACCGGCCAGCTCTTCGAATTCTCCTGCGAGGCCGGACCGATCCTGGGCGGCGCGTCGGCGCAAGACCGCGCCCGGTTGAAGTCCTATGCCGAGGACATGGGCGTGGTGTTCCAGATCACCGACGATCTGCTGGACGTGACGTCCACGGCCGAAAAAACCGGCAAGGCGGTGGGCAAGGATGCCGACATGGGCAAGCAGACGCTGGTGACCCTGCTGGGATTGGACGGCGCCCGGGCAGAGGCCGAAAAGCGCGCGGCGCGTGCGGTCGAGGCGCTCGGGCCCTATGCCGCCAGGGCGCCCGAACTGTCGGCGCTGCCCTTCTTCCTGCTGGGCCGGGACGCCTGACGGGCCGTCACGAGGGCCAAAAAAAGCCGCGATCCGGCGTCAAATTTCAGGTCTTGTGCGTTACACCGGGGCATAGGGAGTTTTTCGATGAGCCGTTTTCTGAAGTCTTTCGCCGTCGCGCTGACTCTGGCTGCCGCGCCCGCGCTTCTCACCATCCCGTCTCAACCCGTCCAGGCGCAGGCCGCCGATGCGCCGGTCGCCCAGGTGCGCGGTTTCTATGATGCGCTGACTGCGTCGATGAAGATGGGCGGCAGCGCCAAGGGCCGCTACGACAAACTGCGCCCGGCGGTGGAAAAAGCCTTCGACCTTCCGGCCATGACCGCGACCGCGATCGGCCCCAGCTTCGCCGCGATGTCCGATGCCGACAAAAAGGCGCTGATCGAAGCCTTCACGCGCATGACGGTCGCCAACTACGCCAAGAATTTCGATTCCTATGGCGGCGAGACATTCACCGTCGAGCCGGCCTCCATCGCGCGCGGCAACGACAAGTTCGTCAAGAGCGTGATGAAGACCAAGAGCGAGAGCATCGCTTTCAACTACCGCACCCACCAGGTGGGCGGCGAGTGGAAGGTCACCGACGTTTATCTGGCCGGCAATATCAGCCAGATGGCGCAGAAGCGCTCCGACTTCGCCGGCACGCTGGCCAGCGGCGGCGCGTCGGGGCTGACGAAGCGGATGAATGCTCTGACCGACCAGATGCTCGGATAATGAACCCCTCCGGTTTCAGCTTTTGCGGCCTACGGCCTCGCACGCTGAAACCACCTCCCCTTCAGGGCGCTTCGCGCGAAGGGGAGGCGGCCTGCGCTTGCTTCGTCAGACCTCGGGATCGTGCATTTGCAGCATATGCGGCGGCGGGCCCATCAGGGCGGGCGACAGGAACAGCACCGTCACCAGCGTCCAGCCCAGCGAGATCATCAAAAGCTCGCCCATGCTGGCGGTGCCGGGATGGATGCTGAGCCATAGCGTGCCGAAGCCCGACGCCGTTGTGGCGGCGGAGAAGATCACCGCGCGGGTGAGGGCCGAGGCCAGGAAGCAGCGCTGGCCGTGCCGCCAGGCCACCACGAAATAGATGTTGAAGGCGACGCCGATGCCAAGCAGCAGCGGCAAGGCGATCACGTTGGCGAAGTTGAGCCGCAGATCCAGCACCACGCAGGTCGCCAGCGTCAAAAGGAAGGTGAGCACCAGCGGCGCCAGCGTCATTAGCACATCGTGCAGGCTGCGCAGCACGATCGCCAGCAGGATGGTGATGGCGATGAAGGACAGGATGCCCGCTTGCGTGAAGGCGCCCACGATGGTCTTGCCGGACTCGCGGATCGAGATCGGCGCGCCGGTCGCCTGCGGCGCGATGCGCAGCACCTGATCGGAGAAAGCCGACAGCGCGGCGGGATTGTCGCTGGTGTCCTTGGGCGACACCTGGATGCGGGCGGTGCCGTCCTTGGCGATCCAGTCCGAGCGGATGTCGGCGGGAATGGTTTCGACCGTGAACGGCGCGGCCTTGAGCGAATCCGACACCTGGGTGAGCATGGTTTTCAGCCCCGGCACCAGCGCTTCTTCGGCGCGCGCGCGCGCGGGCTGACCGGCCTTGATTGTGGCATCCAGGCTGTCCGCTAGGCGGTGGGCGGTGCGGGCCGGGGCATCCTGCGCCGATCCGGCGGCGGCGCGCAGCTTCTGCGCCGTGGTGCGCATGCTTTGGACAACGTCTGCGTCGCTGGGCGCGGGCGCGACCTCAAACGGATTGATGGTGGCGTCCAGCAGCGAGTTGGCATCGGCGATCAGGGCGACTTTCTCGGCCTGCTGATCGGGCACGAAGTTGGACAAGGTGATGGCCTGCGCCACCAGCGAGCCTTGCGCGATGCGATCGCGCAACTGGTCTGCCGCCAGCAGCGAGAAGACCGGCACGTCGATCTGGTTGGGCGACGTCATCGGGTTTTTCATCAGGTCGAACAACGTCGAGACCGACTCCACCTTGGGACTGCGCAGGTTGAGGGGGTTGGAGTCGAATTGCACGAAAGGCATCAGCACCAGCGATATCACGCCCGCCGCGCCCGCGACCCAGATCACCCGCTTGCGGTTGCGGGTCATGAAATCGTCCAGCGGCCCCAGCGCCTTGAAGCCGACTTCATCCTCTTCGCCCTTCGGATTGAGCAGCAGGATCAGCGCGGGCAACATGGTGATCGACAGCGCGAAGGCGACGATCATGCCGATGCCGGCGACCATCCCCAATTCGGCGACGCCGGTATAGGTGGTGGGCAGGAAAGAAAAGAACCCGGCGGCGGTGGCGGCTGCGGCCAGCGCCAGCGGAATGCCGACGCCATAGCCGGCCGTGCGCAACGCCTGCGGCAGGTTATGGTCCAGATGCCGCTCGTGCCGGTATCGCACGGCATACTGGATTCCAAAATCCACCCCCAGTCCCACGAACAGCGCGATGAAGGCGATGGAGATGATGTTGAACACGCCCACCAGCATCAGGCCCGCGCCCATGGTGATGGCCAGTCCGACGAACAGCGTCACCAGGATGGCGAAGATGATCTTGAAGCTTTTCAGCGCCAGCCACAGGGTCAGCAGAACCCCGCCCATCATCGCTGCCGTCATCAGATAGACGCGGTCGGTGATGGTGGCGAATTCCTCGTCCACCATCGGCACCGGCCCGGTCAGGCGCACGGTCACGCCGTGTTCGGGCGTCAGGTTCATGTCCCGCGCGGCGGCGCGGATGGCATTGCTGGATGCGCCGCCTGGCTCCAGCGCGTTGAAATCAAGCTGCGGTTTGACTTCGATGAAGCGGCGGATTTCTTCGGGCCGCGGGTGCGTTCCTGTGATCAGCGATCGCCAGGACATGAACGCGGTCCTGCCCTGCGCTGCGGCGCTGAAGGTATCGGCGAACCGCGCCATCGGACCCTGAATGTCGGCCAGCTTGGCTTCGCCCGCGCCCACGCCCAGCAGGACGGTGTCGAGATTGGTCATGATCCCGCGCAAGGAGGGATCGGCGGCCAGCCCGCCCAGGAAGGGCTGCGCCTTGATCAGTTGCTGGGTTGTGTCGCGCACTTCATCCAGCGACAGGAACAGCATGCCGTTCTGGCTGAAGAAGGTGCCGCCATCGGGGCGGCGCACATGGGTAAACAGCTTGGGATTGGCCTGCAGCCTTTCGGTCAGCCGTGCGGCGGCGGCTTCCGCCAGCTCCGGCGTCTTGCCGTCGATCACCACCGCCGTGAGATTCGTCTTTTGCGGGAAGGCGGCATCGAACCGCGCCTGGCGCATGCGCCAGCCAACCTTGGCGTCGATCAGCTGTTCGCTATCGGTGTTGATGGCGAAGTTCTGGGTGGTGTACCAGCCGCCGCCGATGGCCAGCAGCAGTGAAACCACGACGACCATCACCGGCCAGTGGCAGCAAAAAGCGACAATGCGCTCGACGATCTTCATGGGGGCGGTATAGAGCATTTTTGCGCGCCCGTTAAAAGGCGGGCTCGCCTCAGCAATTCCGGCGACTTCCGGGCATCTTGGCGGGGGCGCGGCCTTAGCTTAAACACCCTGTATCCATCGTACCGACGGACCCTCGGAAGACCGCCATGAGCCATCCCGAACTGCTGCGTTTGCGAGACAGCATCGACAATATTGATGCGGCGCTGATCCATCTTCTGGCGGAACGCTTCAAGTGCACCCAGGCGGTGGGCGAGTTCAAGGCGACACACGACCTGCCGGCCGCCGACCCCTCGCGCGAGGCCGCCCAGATCGCCCGGCTGCGCCAGCTTGCGGCGGGCGCCAAGCTGGATCCCGACTTCGCCGAGAAGTTCCTGAACTTCATCGTCAAGGAAGTGATCCGCCACCACGAAGCGATAGCAAAAAATAAGGGCGCCTGAGGCGCCCTTATCGCTTCGTTTCTTCGATGCCGATCAGAACGCCAGCGGTTTGGCGTGCTTGACTTGCGGCAGCTTGGCGACCGCCTCGGCCACTGCTGCCGGCACCGGACCATCAACCTCGATCAATGCGATCGCATCCTGGCCGGGCGCGCTCCGGCCCAGCGTGAAGTTGGCGATATTGACCTTGGCGTCGCCCAGGATGGTGCCCAGCTTGCCGATGAAGCCGGGCTTGTCCTCGTTGACGATATACAGCATGTGCGGCGCGAAGCTGGAATCCAGGCTGATGTCCTTGATCTGGATCAGGCGCGGCAGGCCGTCGGAGAAGACGGTGCCGGCGACGCGGCGGGTGCTGCCATCGTCCATCGTCACCACCAGCTTGATATAGCCTTCATAGATGCCCTGCGCATCACGGCGGGTTTCGCTGACCTTGATGCCGCGATCCTTGGCCAGCACCGGGGCGTTGACCATGTTGACCTCCGACAGCATCGGTTTGAGCAGGCCCGCCAGCGCGGCCTGGGTCAGCGCGCGGGTGTTGAGCACCGACGGCGTGCCCTCATAGACGATTTCCACGCCCGCAAGGCTGGTGCCGGTGAGCTGTCCCGCGAAGGAGCCCAGCTTTTCGGCGAGCGAAATCCAGGGGCGCACCTTCTGCGCTTCGCTGGCCGAGATCGACGGCATGTTCAGCGCGTTGGTGATGGCGCCGGTCAGCAGGTAATCGGAAATCTGCTCTGCCACCTGCAGCGCAACATTCTCCTGCGCTTCCGTGGTGGAAGCGCCCAGATGCGGCGTCGCCACGACCTTTTCGTTGCCGAACAGGATGTTTTCCTTGGCCGGCTCGACCTCGAACACGTCCAGCGCCGCGCCCGCGACATGGCCGTTGTCCAGCGCCGCCTTCAACGCGTTCTCGTCGATCAAGCCGCCGCGCGCGCAGTTGATGATCCGCACGCCCTTCTTGGTCTTGGCAATGGCGTCGGCCGACAGGATGTTCTTGGTTTCCGGCGTCATCGGCACATGCAGAGTGATGAAATCGGCCCGGGCCAGCAGGTCGTTCAGCTCGACCTTCTCGATGCCCAGGTCATTGGCGCGTTCCTGCGACAGGAAAGGATCATAGGCCACGACCCGCATCTTCAGGCCCTTGGCGCGGTCGGCGACGATGGAGCCGATATTGCCCGCGCCGATCAGGCCCAGCACCTTGCCGGTGATTTCCACGCCCATGAAGCGGTTCTTTTCCCACTTGCCAGCCTGGGTGGAGGCATTTGCGGCCGGAAGCTCGCGCGCCAGCGCCAGCATCAGCGAAATGGCGTGCTCGGCGGTGGTGATCGAGTTGCCGAAGGGCGTGTTCATCACGATCACGCCCGCGGCGGTGGCAGCGGGAATGTCGACATTGTCGACGCCGATACCGGCGCGGCCGACAACTTTCAGGTTTTTCGCGGCCTTCAGCACGTCGGCGGTCAGCTTGGTGGCCGAGCGCACGGCGATGCCGTCATACTGGTCGACGATCTTGATCAGTTCTTCCTTGGTCAGGCCGGTCTTCACATCGGCCTCGACGCCGCGTTCCTTGAAGATAGCGACGGCGGCGGGCGATAGCTTGTCGGCGATCAGAACCTTGGGCATGGGATCAGTCCTTTGAAGGATTAGTTGAGGAGACGGCCGGGCAGGGCGGCGGCGCGCTGATAGAAAGGCTGGGCTTGCAGAAGCGCGCCGGCCATGCCGGTGGGGCGGCTGCGGTCCACCCGCTGCACGTCGAACGCGATGCCGGCGGCGGCTTCGCCCGCCGCGCGTTCGATATCGGCTATCAAGGCGGACATGTCGCCAGTGGTTTCGATGCCGACCAGCGGTTGGACCTGGCTGCCCGCCTCGCCGATGCCGATCCGGATCATCCAGGCGGTCTCGACCTCGGGATGCCGCTCGAATACGCCGGTCAGGGCGTTGATCAGCGGCATGGGGTAGAAAGCGTCGCTGGTCGACAGCGCCACCGGCGCCGAGGCGGGCATCGGATCCAGCAACTGCGCGATCTGTTCGGGCGTCAATTCGCGGCCATATTCGGACGACGGATTGAGGATCACGGGTGCGCCGCGCGTCAGGTCCAGCAGGGCGCGGCCATTGATCGACAGATACTTGGCCTCTTCCTTCACATATTCCTGCATCCGCGCCAGCGAAGAGAAGACCGGCAGGAACTTCTGGCCGTTATTCTCGCCGGTGACGAGTTGAAGCTGACCGCCCGGCTCCAGGCTGAAGGAGCCGCCGGACTCGTCCTGGCCTTCCACGGTGCCAAGCACCAGCAGCTCGCTTTCCAGCAGCAGGCGATAGAAGTCGGGCGCGGTGGCGGGGCTTTTGACCGCGCGCACCAGCGCTTCTTCCAGCTTGTTTTCCGAAATGAACGGCATGAGGATTTTTTCCTTCTTGCTAGGCTTTCTTGACCTGCGCCCAGGCCCAGTCGAGCCATGGCGTGAGCGCCGCGATGTCTTCCTTGTCCACCGTGGCGCCGCACCAGATGCGAAGCCCGGCGGGGGCGGCGCGATAACCGGCGATGTCCAGCGCCACGCCTTCCTTGTCCAGCAGGGTGGCGATCTTCTTGGCGGTATCGGCCTTGGCGTCGTCGCTGAGCGATTCAAACCAGGGGTCGGTGACCTTGATGCACACGCTGGTGTTGGAGCGGATGGCTTTGTCTTCCGCCAGGAAACCGGCCCAGTCCGATTTGGCGGCCCAGTCTTCCAGCACCTTGAGGTTGGCGTTGGAGCGCTGGATCAGGCCCTTCAGCCCGCCAACGCCTTCCGCCCAGGTCAGCGCGTCGAGATAATCTTCCACCGCCACCATCGACGGTGTGTTGATGGTCTCGCCTTCGAAAATGCCTTCCACGATCTTGCCGCCTTTGGTCATGCGGAAGATTTTCGGCATCGGCCAGGGCGGGGTGTAGGATTCCAGCCGCGCGACGGCGCGGGGCGAAAGCATCAGCACGCCATGCGCCGCTTCGCCGCCCAGCACCTTCTGCCAGGAAAAGGTCACGACATCGAGCCTGTCCCACGGCAGATCCATCGCAAATGCTGCCGAGGTGGCGTCGCAGATGGTCAGGCCTTCGCGGTTGTCGGGAATCCAGTCGCCATCCGGCAACTTCACGCCGCTGGTAGTGCCGTTCCACACGAACACCGCGTCATGGGCGGGATTGTACTGCGTCATGTCGGGAAGCTGGCCGTAACCGGCCTTGAACACGCGTGTGTCCTTGATTTTCAGCTCCTTGACCGTGTCGGTCACCCAGTCTTCCGAAAAGCTCTCCCAGGCGAACAGGTCAACCGGGCGCGGACCCAGAAGCGACCACAGCGCCATTTCCACCGCGCCGGTATCCGATGCCGGGACGATGCCGCAGCGATAGCCTTCGGGCAGGCTCAGCAGCTTTTTGGTGCGGTTGATCGCATCCGAAAGCTTGGCTTTGCCGGGTTTGGAGCGGTGGGACCGTCCCACCAGCGCGCCCTTCAGCGCTTCATGGGTCCAGCCCGGGCGCTTGGCGCAGGGTCCGGACGAAAAAAAAGGCCGCGCGGGACGCACAGCCGGACGAACTACTTCTTCAGTCATCGCGGTTCATTCCTTCCAGAATGATAGCACCTCGTTGGGGAGGTGTGGCCCGCCGCCGATATAGGGGTGCGCGCCTGTCCGCGTCAACGCCGAAATCCATGCGGGAACGCCGCACCTGTTCATGCGTTCTCGCCAAAGAGAAAAAGAACAGGAATTCCCATGGCTTCGCTCTCGTCCAGTTCCGGTTTGCCGCGCAAATCCGTCCAGGAGCCTTCTCTGAACCTGCCGCTGGACAAGGTGAGTTTCATCATCCTGAAGGCGCGCGAATATGACGTGAAGGAAAGCGACGCCGATCCTGATTCCGGTTCCAACGCGATCGATGATGGCCAGACCGATGTATTGCTCGACACGGCGGACGACCCCGTGCGCGAGGAACTGCTGGGCGCGATCCGCGGCCTGAACGATGACGAACGCATCCGGCTGGTGGCGCTGGCCTGGCTGGGCCGCGGCACCTTCGGTCTGGACGAGTGGAAGGAAGCGATCGCAACCGCCAAATCGGAACATTCACGCCGCACGGCGGAATATCTGCTGGGCCTGCCGCTCTTGGGCGATTACCTGGAAGACGGCCTGGCCATGTTCGACGAAGGCATCGTCGATGATCCCGACACGCGTGAAGACGTGAACGGGGAAAATCAGCCGCTGGGCAACATGCCGGACAAGCCTGCGCGACAATAGCCGCGCAGGTATTTAGGCCGGTGCCGGAAGTTGGCCCGGATTCATGGCCGCCTGCATGCCGCGCTGCAGCTTCTCGAACGCCCTTACTTCGATCTGACGCACGCGTTCTCTGGAAACGCCGTACTTCTGCGACAGGTCTTCCAGCGTGACGGGTTCGTCCTGCAGGCGGCGCGCCTGAATAATGTCGCGCTCGCGCTCGGTCAGGTCCTTCATCGCGTTGACCAGCAGCGTGTGACGGTCATCCATCTCTTCGCGTTCGGCCAAGCGGGTTTCCTGGTCGGCGGTATCATCCGCCAGCCAGTCCTGCCATTCGCTTTCGCTTTCCGAACGCAGCGGCGCGTTCAGCGATGAATCCGGGCCCGACAGGCGGCGGTTCATGTCCGTGACTTCGGTGGGCGTCACGCCGAGCTGATCCGACAGGGTCGCGACATGTTCGGGCGTCAGGTCGCCTTCCTCGATGGCGCCGATGTTCGACTTTGCCTTGCGCAGGTTGAAGAACAGCTTCTTTTGCGCGGCGGTGGTGCCGAGCTTCACCATGCTCCACGAGCGCAGGACATATTCCTGGATCGAGGCGCGGATCCACCACATCGCATAGGTGGCAAGGCGGAAGCCCTTGTCGGGCTCGAAACGCTTCACCGCCTGCATCAACCCGACATTGCCTTCGGACACGATTTCGGAAACCGGCAGGCCATAGCCGCGATAACCCATCGCGATCTTGGCGACGAGGCGCAGATGGCTGGTAACCAGGCGGCGCGCGGCCTCCGGGTCTTCATGCTCCTTCCAGCGCTTGGCGAACATGTATTCGTCCTCGGCGGACAGCAGCGGAAACTTGCGGATCTCGGTGAGATACCGCGAGAGGCCTGCTTCGCCCGACAGAGCGGGAAGTCCACGACTGCTCATAAGTCCCCCTTATCCGGGCTTGAGATCAGATAACGCCCGGCGGCCCATCGGGTCAGCGGCGGGCAGTTGAAAATAGATATGCCGGCTCAGGGCGAATTCAAGTTCCGCAGGGCCCCGGCAAGGGAACTAAAATCCGCAGGCCAGGGGGACTCAAAACGCAGGGTCTTGTGCAGGCTAGGATGCTGGAATCCCAAGACAAATGCATGCAGCGCCTGGCGGGGGAATTCGGTGACCGCTGTAAACGCGGCTTCCTCGCCCGCGTTTTTGGCACGCGGCGCGGCCCGGGCGCGGCCATATTGGGGGTCGCCAACCAGGGGATGGCCGATATGCGTAAGATGCACGCGGATCTGGTGGGTGCGCCCGGTTTCCAGGCGGCATTCGATTAAAGATGCGAAAGGTCTCTCTGCGGGGCCGAATTTCTCCAGCACCTTGTAGCGGGTGACGGCGCGCTTGCCGCCGCTGCGCAGCACCGTCATGCGCTTGCGGTCGAATGGGCTGCGGCCGATCTGGGTTTCGATCACGCCGCTGGAGTCGCGCGGGCTGCCCCACACCACGGCGTTATAGGCGCGCTCGATCGTGTGGTTGGCGAACTGCTTGGCCAGGCTGGCCATGGCGCGTTCGGTCTTGGCGGCCACCATCAAGCCGGATGTGTCCTTGTCGAGCCGGTGCACGATGCCGGGCCGCGCTTCGCCGCCGATCGACAGCATGTCTTCGCCGCAATGACCGATCAGCGCATTGACGAGCGTGCCGTCGGGATTGCCGGCGGCGGGATGCACCACCAGCCCCGCTGGCTTGTCGATCACGATCAGGTCCTTGTCTTCGTAAATGACCTCCAGCGGGATGTTTTCGCCTTGCGGGATCGCGGGCGCGACCGGCGGCACTACCAGCGCGAAAGCATCGCCCGGTTTGACCCGGTGGTTGGCGTCTTTTATCGTCCGCGCGCCTGATGACACCGCGCCTGCTTCCAGCAACTGCTGCAGCCGCGAGCGGCTGAAATCGGGCAGGGCATGGCTGAGGAAACGGTCCAACCGCCAGCCGGCATGGCTTTCATCGGCCACTGCTTCGCGCCGATCGCTTGAGGAGACTTCCTTGTCAGACATGCCGCCCATTCCGGAAAACCAGACCGCCCGATACAAGGCTGCCAAGTGGGCCGTTATTATTCTGTCCGCCCTGATTATCATAGCCCTGTTCGTCCTAGTCGCGGGCGTGCTGAGGAGTCCCAAGGACCGGCAGGCCGCATCGCCAGCCGTAGCGGCCGGAAGCTTCGTTCTGCCCAAGGGTGCGGTGCTGATGGAAATGCAAAGCCAGCCGGGCCGTTTGATCCTGCGGGCTCGCATCGGCGGCGGCGAGGAAATCTATATCGTGGATCTGCAGAATGGCCGCCTGGTCACCCGCATCCGCAGCGAGCCGTGAGGGTCAGCCTGCCTGCCGCATTGGCGGCTGCGATCTTCGCGCAAGCTGATGCGGCGCACCCTCAGGAATGTTGCGGATTGCTGGAGGGTGCGCATGATGGCAATGCGTTCCGCATCACCGCGCTGCATCCGGCGCGCAACCTGTCATCCCGGCCAGACAGGTTCGAGATCGATCCCGCCGATCATCTCAAGGCCCAGAAAACCGCGCGCGCTAGCTGCCATGCCATTATCGGCTGCTACCACTCCCACCCGCACGGCGCGGCGCGCCCTTCCGCTACCGATCTGGCCGGTGCGGAGCAGGATAATTTTTTGTGGTTGATCGTGAGCGACCGCGAACTGAACGCGTTCGTTTATCGCGACGGTGTGTTCCGCGGCTGTATGACGGGCGCGGACTGAGTAACATCATCCGCGTAGGTCCGAAACTTGCCTGCCTGATATAAGACGTCGTTGGAACTGACCACGTCCACCACATGCCCGGTTTCATCGGCGATTTCGATGGTGCGGTGATTGAGCGAGCCACCATGCAGCAGCTTCTCGCCCAGCATTTCCCGGCTTGCGGATATGGCTTCCTTTCGCGCCGCTTCGACGTTTGGAAGGTCCTGACCTTCGGTGTCTTTGCTGAGCTCTGATCCTTCGCGAACATGGAAATAATAATGCGGCATGGCTGGCCTCTGGTGCTCCTCATTCTAATTCCCAAGACCTTGGGTCGTTCCGGTCCCAAAAACGCACCAAATGACCGGAACTTGCAGGTTCCTCACACCCCCCGCTATAAGCGCCCTCCCGCTGGCCCCCATCGTCTAGCGGTCAGGACGCGGCCCTCTCAAGGCTGAAACAGGGGTTCGATTCCCCTTGGGGGCACCAATTTGGGACTAGCTCTTCATATGGGCGAAGTGACTTAAAAAAACTGGCCCCGTTTCGGCCCGCAAAGCGGGCGAGGGGCGACCCAGCCAACAAGCCGTTGTTGAAAAGCGCTGGGTGATTGCCCACCATGATGCGATTGCGCGTCAAACAGGTGAGCCTTGGATTTCTTCAAGCTTCTTCGTTCGCTGGACGAACTGCTCTTCGAAATTCTGACCTGGATCATCTATTACCCGCGCACCTTGTGGATGGTCGTTCGCCGTCCCCTGCGCATGATCGATTATTCCAATCACGAGCAGGTCGACAAGGAAGAGGAACAGTATACCGATACGCTGAGCCCGCCTTTGCTCCTGCTGATCACGCTGGTCTTTGCGCATGTGATCGAGGTGAATGTTCACCGGGAGGTCATCAAGGCCGGAAGCGACATGGCGCGGGCGATCGTGTCCTCCGACCAGAATGTGATCGCGCTGCGGGCCTTTGTGTTCGGCCTGCTGCCTCTTTTCACCGCGGCCGCCTATGTGAAACGCGAGAAACTGCCGCTTGAGCGCAAGTATCTGCGCCCCCCGTTTTTCGCTGAATGCTATGTCGTTGCGGTCTTCGTTATCTTCATCGCCGCCACGAGCACGATTTCGGGCCTGTATCCCCAGGCCGCCCACATCGTGATGCCGCTAGGCTATGCCGTGGCGGCGGGCTGGTACCTGACTGTCGAAACTTTGCAGTTGCGCCGCACCCTGGGTCTGGACACGGGTGCGGCGGTTGCCCAGGCCGTGTGGGTTATGGCCAAGGCGCTTTTCCTCGCCATTCTCGTCGCATTGGCGCTTGCGGGCGGAATCTCCTAGCCGTTCTGTTCCAGCTTTCCCCTGTCTGTCCGCAGAGAAAGTCCATACAGAGGGTTCGGCAGGACTACTTCTTCGGCGGGTCGATGCTCACCGTCTGGAACACGATCTTTCCGCCGCGCACCACGAAGACGTCGTGGCCGGAGAGCTGCTTGGGCGTGCCCTTGTACTGAACCCAGCGCATCAGCGTGGTGTCGGGACCAAGATTCTCATAGCTCACCTGCATGGTCTTGTTGCCGGGCAGGTTTTCCTTGTTGGTCAGGATGGCGAACAGCGTGCGCGCATCCTTGCCGATGAACACGCCGCTTTTCGACATGGCGCCGGGCGGGGTGACGATGACGGCGTTGGGCGCGTAATCGGACAGCACTGCTTCCAGATTGCCGGTCTTCATCTGGGCGACGTGATGCTCCAGCACCTTGGTGTCGGCCATGGCCGCGCCGGAACTCAGCAAGACGAAAGCAAAAGCGGCGTTCGCGATCTTCATGGCGTATCCTCTGGTTTATTTTGCGGCAGGCTAGTGCAGGCTTCTGGCGCCTTCAATGGGTCCGGACCGGAATGTCGTCATCGGGCGGCGGCGCGAAGGCGCGGAAGACCACGATGGGCCGGGCCGCGCCCTTCAGCGCCAGCCCCAGCAACGGCGCGGCTTTCATGCCCTGTTCGCCGCCCTGTCCTTCCTTGAGCGCGTTGCGCATGGCCCGCAGCCATACCAGGTCCGCATGCTCGCGCTTGCCCTGGCTCAACCGGTCCGCCACCTCGTGAAAATGGTTGGCTTAGCGCGCGAGGGAGAAGGGCAGGCGCTGCGCCGTCATGCGCACCATTTCGCTGGCGCCCAGCACGCTGGTGGGCACGGTTTCGAAAAACTCGCGGTACAGGACCTTCAACGTCTCCAGCAGCATGTTGACCGCTTCGCCATTCTCGCGGGCATGGTCCCGTTCATAGCGCTTCACCGCGTCCCGCAGGGCGCGCTCCTTGCAGCGCAGCTCTTCCGCCAGGAACACAACCGGATCGATTTCCATGGAACACTCCGTCGTTAATCAGTTCCGGCGAAACCATGGGAGCGGCATGGTCGGCAGGCAATTGTAAACTATCGAATGCCGCAGTTACGCACAGCGCGTAATTCGAGATTGCGGAAAATTTGAATCAAATCTTGCTGCCCTGTTCATTCTTTTGGCCATGTTCCGTTTGAATCAGAACGTCAGACATGCTTGCCTGTCCCTTAACGATATTGGGGGGACTGCCTTGAGCCGCCGCTGGACGCTTCTGCTGCCGGTGATTTTCATCACCTACAGCCTGGCCTATCTCGATCGCGCCAATTTCAGCTTCGCTGCCGCCGGCGGCATGGCCAAGGATCTTGGAATCACCGCTTCGGAAAACGCGCTGCTGAGCGCGCTGTTCTTCCTGGGCTATTTCATGTTCCAGATTCCCGGCGCCGCCTACGCGCAGAAATACAGCGTCAAGAAGCTGATCCTGTGGGGCCTGATCGGCTGGGGTCTGCTCGCCACCGTCACTGGCCTGCTGCACAATCTCAACGCGCTCTATGGCGTGCGCTTCGCGCTGGGCATCGTGGAAAGCGCGGTGTTGCCGGCGATGCTGATTCTGCAGTCGCGCTGGTACACCCGCAAGGAACGCGCCCGCGCCAACGCCTTTCTGGTGCTGGGCAATCCCGTCACCATGCTGTGGATGGCGGTGCTGTCGGGCTACCTGATCGAGAATTTCGGCTGGCGCGAAATGTTCATCATCGAAGGCCTGCCGGCGGTGCTGTGGGGCATCGTGTGGTGGAAGGTGGTGGCCGACCGCCCGGCTGGCGCCAAATGGCTGCCCGATGCCGAGCGCCAGGCGCTGGAAGCGCAACTGGCCGAAGAGCAGAAGGATATACCGCCGGTCAAAAACTATCTCGCCGCATTTAAAATGCCGCGCGTGCTGGTCCTGACGGCGGTCTATTTCCTCTGGAGCCTGGGCGTCTACGGCTTTGTGATGTGGCTGCCGTCCATCCTCAAGCGCGGCGAGATGAGCATGGTCGAAGTTGGCTGGCTGTCGGCGGTGCCGTATCTGGCTGCCATCTTTGCCGAGATTGCCTGTTCCACCTGGTCGGACAAGACCGGCAAGCGCACGGCGACGACCTGGCCGTGCTTCGTGGTCGCGGCGCTGGCCTTTTATGGCTCGTACCTTCTGGGCGACACGCATTTCTGGGCCAGCTTCGGTTTGCTGGTGCTGGCGGGCGCGGCGATGTACGCGCCCTATGGGCCGTTCTTCGCCTATATCCCCGACATCCTGCCGTCCAACGTTTCGGGCGGCGCCATCGCGCTGATCAACAGCTTCGGTGCGCTGGGCTCGTTCGTCGGCGCTTACGGCGTGGGCTGGCTCAACGGCGCCACCGGCAATCCGGGCATGTCGTACCTGCTGATGGCGGGGGCGCTGCTTGCCTCCGCGGTCATCATGTTCTTCATGCCCGATCGTGCCGTGGCGAAGCGCTGATTATTTCTTTTCGGCGGGCACGCCGGTCAGCGGACAGTCCATCCAGATGGCGACCACCGCGTCGCCGGTCTCGTGCTTGGCGCCGTCATAATGCACGCCGCCCACCAGGTTGGTGAGCACCGA
>CAILUV010000015.1 GCA_903837555.1 uncultured Alphaproteobacteria bacterium | reverse complement strand
TGCCGGCCTGATGCCCTTCTGCATCCTGGCGAGCTGGGAATCGATCGAGACCCGCGTCGCCGAATACATGATCGCCTTCCTGGTGCTGGAAACCATGATGATCGGCGTGTTCTGCGCCCTCGACCTGGTTCTGTTCTATGTGCTGTTCGAAGCCGGACTGATCCCGATGTTCCTGATCATCGGCGTGTGGGGCGGCAAGCGGCGCATCTATGCCAGCTTCAAATTCTTCCTCTACACGTTCATTGGTTCGGTGCTGATGCTGCTCGCGATCATGAGCATGTACTGGTACGCCGGAACCACCGACATCGTCGCGCTGCTGGACAATCCGAACTTCCCGGCAAGCATGCAGACTTGGCTGTGGCTGGCCTTCTTCGCCAGCTTCGCGGTCAAGATGCCGATGTGGCCGGTCCATACCTGGCTGCCCGACGCGCATGTCGAAGCGCCCACCGCCGGTTCGGTCATCTTGGCCGGCATTCTGCTGAAGATGGGCGGTTACGGCTTCCTGCGTTTCTCGCTGCCCATGTTCCCGGTGGCGACCGAGATGTTCGCGCCGCTGGTCTTCACCATGAGCGTCATCGCCATCATCTACACCTCGCTGGTGGCGCTGGCGCAGGAAGACATGAAGAAGCTGATCGCCTATTCGTCGGTGGCGCACATGGGCTTCGTCACCATGGGCATCTTTACCGTCAACCATCAGGGCATCGAAGGCGGCATCTTCCAGATGATCAGCCATGGCGTGGTGTCGGGCGCTCTCTTTCTGTGCGTCGGCGTGGTCTATGACCGGCTGCACACCCGCGATATCGCCGCCTATGGCGGGCTGGTGAATCGCATGCCGATGTATGCGGCCTGCTTCCTGGTCTTCACCATGGCCAATGTCGGCCTGCCGGGCACGTCCGGCTTTGTCGGCGAATTCCTCACCATGCTGGGCGCCTTCGTGCACAACAGCTGGATCGCGATCTTCGCCGCCACCGGCGTGGTGCTGTCGGCAGCCTATGCGCTGTTCCTGTATCGCCGCATCGTATTCGGGGCGCTGGTCAAGCCGTCGCTCCAGACCATGCAGGACCTGACGGGCCGCGAAATCGCGCTGCTGGCCCCGCTGGTGATCCTGACCATCGCGATGGGCGTCTATCCCAAGCCGGTGTTCGACGTCACCACCCCGGCGGTGACCAAGCTGATCACGGATAACAAGGCGGCGCTGGCCGCGCATCATGCGTCCGCGCCCAAGCTGGCCATCGTGCAGAAGGAAGCCGCACAGTGAATATTTGTGCCGACCTGATGGTTCTGCTTCCCGAACTGATGCTGGCGATCGGTGCCATGGGTCTGTTGCTCGCCGGCGCGATCGGCGGCGAGAAAACCGCGCCGCTGATCAGTTGGGGCGGCATTGCGCTGCTGGCGGCGGCGGGCGTGGCGGTTCTGCTGGGCCCGGAACAGGCCACCGCCTTCAACAACGCCTTCGTGGCCGACGGCTTTTCGCGCTTCGCCAAGCTGCTGATCCTGCTGGGCGCGGCTCTCAGCATCCTGCTGGCCGAGGAGTATTTCGCGCGCATTAACCTGTCGCGCTTCGAAATGCCGGTGCTGATAGTTCTCGCCTCGCTGGGCATGATGCTGATGGTGTCGTCGAACAGCTTCCTGTCGCTTTACATGGGCCTGGAACTGCAATCGCTGGCGCTTTATGTGCTGGCGTCCTTCAACCGCGACAACCTGCGTTCCACCGAAGCGGGCCTGAAGTATTTCGTGCTGGGTGCGCTGTCGTCGGGCATGCTGCTGTACGGCATCTCGCTGATTTACGGCTTCACCGGCTCCATCGAATTCTCGGCCATCGCCTCGGTCACCGCCGCCAATGGCGCCAACCTGGGCGTGATCTTCGGTCTGGTGTTCGTGATTGCGGGACTGGCGTTCAAGGTTTCCGCAGTGCCCTTTCACATGTGGACGCCCGACGTTTATGAAGGCGCGCCCACCCCGGTCACAGCCTATTTCGCCACCGCCGCCAAGGTCGCGGCGCTGTGCCTGTTCCTGCGCGCCATCCTGGTGCCGTTCCCGGACCTGATCGATCAGTGGCGCCAGATCATCATCTTCATCTCGGTGCTGTCGATGGTGCTGGGCGCCATCGCCGCCATCGGCCAGACCAACATCAAGCGCCTGATGGCCTACAGCTCCATCGGTCATATGGGCTATGCGCTGCTGGGCCTGGCGGCGGGCACCACGCTGGGCGTGCGCGGCGTGCTGATCTATCTGGCGGTCTATGTCGCCACCAATATCGGTGTCTTCGCCTGCATCCAGGCGATGCGCCGCGATGGCAAGTCGGTCGAGGATATTTCCGATCTGGGCGGGCTGGCCCGCACCGACCTCAAGCTGGCGTTGCTGTTCTCCATGCTGTTCCTCAGCCTGGCGGGGCTGCCGCCGCTGGCCGGGTTCATCGCCAAGTTCTACATCTTCCTGTCGGCCATCGAAGCGGGCCTGATCTGGCCGTCGGTGATCGGCGTGTTGGCCAGCACCATCGGCCTTGTCTACTACCTGCGCCTGACCGCGATCATGTTCTTCAATGAACCGGCCCCGGCGCTGGACAAGGGCCATGGCTTCGGCTCGACCGCGATCATGGTCGTGTCGGGCGCGGTGACGCTGGTGCTGCTGGTGGGGCCGTCGCCGCTGATCAACGCCGCCGACGCAGCCGCCAAAGCGCTGCTGCCTTGAACCTCTGGCCCCAAGGCTATGCCTTGGCGCGTCACGCCGAGATCGATTCCACCAACAGCGAAGCGCGCCGCCTGGCCGAAGCGGGCGAACGCGGCCCGTTGTGGATCATGGCCGAACGCCAGACCGCGGGCAGGGGCCGCCGTGGCCGAAGCTGGGAAACCCTGACCGGCAATCTGGCGGCGACGCTGTTGTTGCGTCCTGAGAACACGCCGGCCCCGGTGGGGCAGTTGTCTTTCGCCGCCGCGCTTGCGGTTGCCGATGTGGCCGCGCATGTCGCGCCGCACGCCGCGATCACCGTCAAATGGCCCAACGATGTGCTGGTGGACGGCAAAAAGACCGCCGGCATCCTGCTGGAGTCCGGCACCGACGCGCAGGGCGCGTGGCTGGCGGTGGGCATCGGCATCAATCTGGCTGAGGCACCGGAGGGCACCGAGTTTCCCGCCACCGCGCTGGCCGCATTCGCCGCCCCGCCGTCGCCGGACGAGGCTTTGACCCTGCTCGCCGCCCGCTTCGCGCACTGGTATGATGGCTGGATGAGCGGTGGGTTCGAGACATTGCGCGCGGCCTGGCTGGCGCGGGCCGGCGGGCTGGGTCTTCCCATCCGCGCCCGGCTGCCGAACGAGACCCGCCATGGCCTGTTCGAAGGCATCGACAATAACGGCGCGCTGCTGCTGAACGAGCAGGGTCGCATTACCTCCATTGCGGCGGGCGAGGTGTTCTTCTGATGCTGCTCGCCATCGATGCCGGCAATACCAACATCGTCTTCGCGGTCTGTACGGGCGGCGAAGTGCGTGCCCAGTGGCGCGCCGCCACCGCCACCCCACGCACCGCTGACGAATATGCCGTGATGCTGGGCCCGCTGCTGGCGCTGGAAGGCCTGACCCTGCCCGACCTGAACGCCGCCATCATTTCCACGGTGGTGCCTGCCGCGCTGTTCGACCTGCGCCAATTCTGCCGCCGCTATCTGAAATGCGAACCGCTGCTGGTGAAGGATCCGAACCTCGATCTGGGAATCGGCATCAATGTCGACCGCCCGCAATCGGTGGGCGCCGACCGGCTGGTCAACACCATCGCGGCGCATGAGCGCTATCCCGGCGCGCTGATCGTGGTGGATTTCGGCACCGCCACCACCTTCGACGTGGTCGGTGCTGACGGTGCCTATGACGGCGGCGTGATCGCGCCGGGCGTCAACCTGTCGGCGGAAGCGCTGCACCAGGCCGCCGCCATGCTGCCGCGCGTGGCCATCCAGCGCACCCAGAATGTCATCGGCAAGGACACCGTGCCCGCCATGCAGTCGGGCCTGTTCTGGGGCTATATCGGCCTGATCGAAACCATTGTCGCCAAGATCAAGGAAGAGATCGGCCAGCCCATGACGGTGATCGCAACGGGCGGCCTGGCCAATCTGTTCTACAAACAGACGCCGGTGATCGAACATCTCGATCCCGATCTTAATATCCGCGGGCTGATGCTGATTCACGCGCGTAACGCCCGATAATGGATCGCTTTCTTGCGAAGGACGAACTGGTCTTCCTGCCGCTCGGCGGTTCGGGGGAGATCGGCATGAATTTCAACGCCTATGGCTTCGGCCCGGCGGACGACAAGCAATGGATCATCGTCGATTGCGGCGTCTTGTTCGGGCGCGAAGGCAGCGTGCCGGGCGTGGACATGCTGATGCCTGATGTGCGCTTCCTGGCCGAGCAGCATGAGAATATCCTGGGCATCATCGCCACCCACGCGCATGAAGATCATATCGGCGCCATCGCGCCCTTGTGGCCGTCCCTGCGCTGCCCGATCTATGCCACGCCCTTCACCGCCCGGCTGATCACCGGCAAGCTGGACGAGGCGGGGCTGACCTCCAAGGTGAAGGTGAAAGAAGTGCCGGTGGGCGGGCAGCTCACCTTGGGCCCGTTCACGCTGGACTTCATCTCCATCACCCATTCGATCCTGGAACCCAACCTCCTGGCGATCCGGACGCCCCTGGGCGTGGTGGCCCATACCGGCGACTGGAAGATCGATCCCAACCCCATGCTGGGCGAGGCGACCGATACCGCCGCGCTGGAAAAACTGGGCAATGAAGGCGTGCTGGCGCTGGTGTGTGATTCCACCAACGCGCTGGTGCCGGGCAATTCGGGCTCGGAAAGCAAGGTGCGTGAAAGCCTGACCGAACTGATCGGCACGCTGAAGGGCCGGGTGGCGGTGACCGGCTTCGCCTCCAACGTCGCCCGCCTGGACACCGTGGCCCGCGCCGCCAAGGCGCATGGCCGCCGCGTCGCGCTAGTCGGCCGCTCGATGCAGAAGATGGTCAGCGCCGCGCGCGAGACCGGATACCTGAAAGACTTCCCGCAGGTGCTGGACGAGACCGAGGTGGCCGACATGCCGGCGCATAAGGTGCTGTACCTGTGCACCGGCAGCCAGGGCGAGCCGCGCGCCGCGCTGGCCCGCATCGCCGCCGACAACCATCCCAACGTCCACCTGGCCGAAGGCGACACGGTTATCTTTTCCAGCCGCGTCATTCCCGGCAACGAACTGGCCATCGGCGAAATGCAGAACAGCCTGGCGGCGCGGGGCATCAACCTGCTGACCGCCGAAGATCATTTCGTGCATGTCAGCGGCCATCCCTGCCGCGACGAGCTGGCCCAGATGTACCGCTGGATTCGGCCCAAGCTGGCATTGCCGGTGCATGGCGAAATGCGCCACCAGGTGGCGCACGCCAAGTTGGCGCGTGAGCTTCAGGTGCCCCAGGCCATCGTGCCGGAGAACGGCCAGATGTTCCGCCTGGCGCCAGGCCGCCCCGAACTGATCGACGAAGTGCCGGCGGGCCGCATCCATCTGGACGGTCGGATACTGGTGGCGGAAGGCGAGGGCCTGTCCAAGGACCGCCGCGCCATGGCGTTTGCCGGGCTATTGGTGGTGACGCTGGTGGTGGATCACAAGGGCCGCGTCGTTTCCGATCCTCTGGTCATTGGCGAAGGCATGCCCGAAGCCGTGGAAGAAGCCGTGCTGAAAGCCGTGGAAGGCACCATCGCCCGCAACAAGGGCAGCGATCCCGACAATCTGGCCGAAAATATCCGCCGCGCTGCCCGCCGCGCCGCGCATGACGCGTGGGGGAAGAAGCCGATCACGCGCGTTCTGGTGAGCGAAGTATGAGGACTTACGACCATGCTTGAGGCCGGCGTCCATATATCCATCCTTATCAGCGCCTTTGCGGTGATCTGGTTTCTGGCGCTGTTCTGCCTGTTGCCGGTGGGGCTGGGTTCCGAGCGCGACCCCGAAACGGGCGCGCCGCTGCATCCCATGTTGAAGAAGAAGATGCTCTGGTCCACCGCCATCGCGCTGGTGGTGTGGTCGGTGTTCTACGCCTTTATCGGATTTGGCTGGTTGGAGCTCTAGTTATTTTGCCGGCACAGCGTGGCGATTGGGCGCGCTACGCTCGTCGTAAATCGTGCCATCCATCGCGATGAAATGAGCTGGTACAGTGGCCTGCCCCCTTTGAAGTGGTCCGACCTGAAGTATGGTTTTGACCACGGAGGAGAAGGGGAATGGCTAGGAAACGGCATAGTGCTGAAGAGATAGTTGGGAAGCTACGGCAGGTTGATGTGCTGCTGGCACAGGGC
>CAILUV010000014.1 GCA_903837555.1 uncultured Alphaproteobacteria bacterium | reverse complement strand
TCAAGAAGCGCGAAGACACCCACAAGATGGCCGACGCCAACCGCGCCTTCTCGCATTATCGCTGGTAATCGGACACCTCCCCATGGCCCGCACGACTCCTCTCGACATGTACCGGAACATCGGCATTGCCGCGCACATCGATGCCGGCAAGACGACGACGACCGAGCGCATTCTCTATTACACCGGCAAGTCCCATAAGATCGGCGAAGTGCATGACGGCGCTGCCACCATGGACTTCATGGAGCAGGAACAGGAACGCGGCATCACCATCACGTCGGCCGCGACGACCTGCTTCTGGAAAGACCACCGCATCAACATCATCGACACGCCCGGCCATGTCGACTTCACCATCGAAGTCGAACGTTCGATGCGCGTGCTCGACGGCGCGGTTGCCGTGTTCGACGCCGTTGCCGGCGTTGAGCCGCAGTCCGAAACCGTGTGGCGCCAGGCCGACAAGTATCACGTGCCGCGCATCTGTTTCGTCAACAAGATGGACCGCACCGGTTCCAACTTTCAGCGCTGCGTCGACATGATGATCGATCGTCTGGGCACCCGCCCGATGATCATCACCTGGCCGATCGGCGGCGAAGCCGATTTCAAGGGCATCATTGACATCGTCAAGATGAAGGCGCTGGTCTGGCACGACGAACAGTTGGGCGCGAAGTTCGACGAAGTCGAAATTCCTGCCGAGTATGCCGACAAGTGCGCCGAGCTGCGCTCCGCGCTGGTCGAGATGGCCGTCGAAATGGACGACGCCGCCATGGAAGCCTATCTGGAAGGCACTGAGCCGTCCTACGAGGATCTACAGAAAATGATCCGCAAGGGCACCATGGCCTTCAAGTTCGTGCCCGTGATGTGCGGCTCGGCTTTCAAGAACAAGGGCGTGCAGCCGTTGCTCGACGCCGTGGTGGCTTACCTGCCGTCGCCGCTCGACATTCCGCCGCTGACCGGCATCGTTCCGGGCACCGACAAGGAAGTGCCGCGTCCCGCCGACGACAAGGCGCCCTTCGCGGGCCTGGCGTTCAAGATCATGGACGACCCCTTTGTCGGTTCGATCACCTTCATGCGTGTCTATTCGGGCTCGATCACGTCGGGTTCGGGTGTGCTGAACTCGGTAAAGGACAAGCAGGAACGTATCGGCCGCATGCTCCTGATGCATGCGAACAGCCGTGAAGACGTCAAGGAAGCCAATGCGGGCGACATCGTTGCGCTGGCCGGCCTCAAGCTGACCACCACGGGCGAAACCCTCTGCGATCCCAACAATCCGGTGATCCTGGAAAAGATGGAATTTCCCGATCCGGTCATCGAAGTCGCGATCGAACCCAAGACCAAGGCCGACCAGGAAAAGATGGGCATGGCGCTTGTGCGTCTGGCCCAGGAAGATCCTTCGTTCCGCGTCACGACCGACCAGGAAAGCGGCCAGACCATCCTCAAGGGCATGGGCGAACTGCATCTGGAAATTAAGGTCGACATCCTCAAGCGCACCTACAAGGTCGATGCGAATGTCGGCGCGCCGCAGGTTGCCTATCGCGAAACGCTCTCCAAGCCGCTCTCGATCAAGTACACCCACAAGAAGCAGACCGGTGGTTCGGGCCAGTTCGCCGAAGTCACCATCGAGTTCGAACCGCTGGAGCCGGGTTCGGGCTTCGTGTTCGAAAACGAAGTTGTCGGCGGCGCCGTGCCGAAGGAATTCATCCCGGCGGTGGAAAAGGGCCTGAAGACCCAGAAGGAATCCGGCTTGCTCGCCGGCTTCCCGGTCATCGACTTCAAGGCCAGGCTGGTCGACGGCAAGTACCACGAAGTCGACTCCAACGCGCTGACCTTCGACATCGCCGCTCGTGCGGCGTTCCGCGAACTCGCCAGCAAGGGCGCTGTGAAGCTGCTCGAGCCGGTGATGAAGGTGGAAGTCGTTACCCCTGAGGACTTCCTCGGTGGCGTGATCGGCGACCTCAACAGCCGCCGTGGCCAGGTGCAGGGCACCGACAGCCGCGGCAACGCCCAGGTCGTCACCGCCATGGTGCCGCTCGCCAACATGTTCGGCTACATCAACACGCTGCGCTCCATGTCTCAGGGCCGCGCGCAGTATTCGATGGTGTTCGACCATTACGAGCAGGTGCCGCAGGCGATCGCGGACGAAGTCAAAGCCAAATACGCCTAAGCGTAAACAGATAAGAGCCAGGAGAATACTATGGGCAAAGCAAAGTTTGAACGTAACAAGCCGCACTGCAACATCGGCACGATTGG
>CAILUV010000013.1 GCA_903837555.1 uncultured Alphaproteobacteria bacterium | reverse complement strand
CCGCATTTCAGCGGCGAGCCTTTCTTTGTCATCAATTCGGATTCCATCTGGGTGGAAGGCACCACGCCTGCCCTGCCTGCCATGCAGAAGCTCTGGGATGCAGACCGCATGGACGGGCTGCTGTTGCTGGCGGAAATGGAAACCGCAATGGGCTATGACGGCGAAGGTGATTTCGTGCTGCATAGTGATGGCGCAGTGGCGCGCGCCAGGGGCAGCAGTGAAGAACCCTATGCCTATCCCGGCGTGCAGATCGTGCATCCCCGCCTGTTTGACGGAGCGCCGGAGGGCGCATTCTCGACCAACATCATGTGGGACCGCGCGATTGCCGCCAGAAAGCTGCGCGGCATCGTGCTGGACGGCGTCTGGATCCATGTCGGCACGCCGGATGCGCGGAGTGAAGCGGAATCGTATCTCGCCGCTTTGTCTCCCGCTTGAAAGCCCCGTCCGTCTATACGATTTCGGCAAGCGCGCATTTCGCGGAAGACCTGGCTCGCGGTCTTCTCAGGCGCATTGGTGACGATCCGCTGGCCTTGTCTTCCGCCACCATCTACCTTCCCACACAGCGCGCGGCACGCACCTTCGGCGACGCCTTCGCAAAGGTCATGGGCGGCGCAGCGCTGCTGCCGCAGTTCAAGCCGTTGGGCGACAGCACCGAAGAAGACTTGTTGTTCGAAGCGTCGGTTGAGGGACTGGAGACCCTGCCCGCGATCGCGCCGTTGCCGCGGCAGTTGCTGCTGGCCCAACTGGTGCGCGAATGGGACCGTCAGGGCCGCGACGGCACATTATCGTTCGCACAGTCGGCCGTGCTGGCCGACAGCCTTTCCAAAGTGATGGACGAAGTCGAAACCCAGGGCGTCGATCTGGGGAAATTGAAAGACCTGTTGCCGCCCGAAATGGCGGAACACTGGGAGGGCGTCACCCGCTTTCTGGATGTGCTGCATGACGCCTGGCCAAAGCTGCTGGCGGCGGAAAACAAGCTGACGCCCGCGACGCGGCGCGTGCTGGCGTTGAAAGCACTCGGCGCGCGGCTGCAAGCCGCGCCGCCGGACGGCTGGACGATCGCCGCCGGCTCCACCGGTTCGATCCCCGCCACCGCCCAATTGCTGGGCGTGATCGCGCGGCTGCCCAGGGGCGCTGTGGTTCTGCCGGGACTGGATCAGCGGCTGGACGAGGAAAGCTGGCAGCGGCTGGAAGACGATCCGGGTCATCCGCAGTATGGCTTGCGCGAATTGCTGCGCAGCATGAAGACGGAACGCGGCGATGTGAAAGACTGGTTTGCGGCCGCGCCCAACCCTGCCCGCGAGCAACTGCTGCGCGAAACGCTGCGGCCCGCCCCCACCACCGATGCCTGGCGGGCGCTGACGCAAAAGGGCAGCGAGGAAATCGCGCAGGGCCTGAACGATATCGCGCTGGTGACTGCCGCCGATCCCGCGCAGGAAGCGCTGGCCATCGCGCTGGCGCTACGCGAAGCACTGGAAACACCCGGCCGCAGCGCCGCGCTGGTGACGCCCGACCGCAACCTGGCGCGGCGGGTCGCCGCCGAAATGCGACGCTGGGGCGTGGAGATCGACGACTCCGCGGGCCGCCCGCTGGCCCACACCACGGCTGGCGCCTTCCTGTGCCTGCTGGCGGAAGCAGCGGAGAATGGCTTTGCGCCGGTGCCGCTGCTGGCATTGCTCAAGCATCCCTTCGCAAGATGCGGACAGGACAGCGCAAGTTTTCGCGCCCGCGCCCGCGAGCTGGACCGCTGGTGCCTGCGCGGCCCGCGCCCCGATCCGGGACTGGCGGGAATCCGCAAGGCGATCGGCAAAGCCGCGCTGGATCGCAATCCACCGCCGCCTGCGGTCCTCAACGCGCTGGCTGCCTGGTGGGACGACATCGCCGCGATCCTGTCGCCGCTGGAAGACATCTACGCTCGAGCGGACGTCACGCTGGACGAACTCCTCGACCGCCATGTCACAGCCGCAGAAGCTCTGGCCTGCGACCACGACAAGACCTGCATCCTGTGGAGTAACAGCGACGGCGTTGCGGCCGCCGAGTTGCTCGAAGCGCTGAGACTAGCGTGCGAAGGCCTGCCACCGGTTGAACCTGCGTCCTGGCCGGCGCTGCTGCGCGGGCTTGCCATGAAAATTCCGGTGCGCAGCGCCTTTGGCCGACATCCCCGGCTGCACATACTTGGGCCACTGGAGGCTCGGTTGCAGCATTTCGATCTCACCATTCTGGGCGGACTGAATGAAGGAAGCTGGCCGCAGGCCGCCAGCGCCGACCCTTGGTTCTCGCGCCCGATGCGCAAAAGCCTGGGACTGGAACAGCCCGAGCGCGGCATCGGCCTTTCGGCGCATGACTTCGCCATGCTGGCGGCGGGAGCATGCGTGCTGATGACACGCGCCATGAAAGCCGATGGCGCGCCGACCCTGGCCTCGCGCTGGCTGCAGCGGCTGGAGCAGTTGACGCGCGGCCTCAAGCTGGATGCCAGGCTGCATCCTGCGCACGACTATGCCGATCTGGCGGCGCGGATGATGGAGCTGGAGCGCTTGCCGCCATTGAAGCGCCCTGCCCCCAGGCCGCCGGTCGAAACCCGCCCGCGCCGCCTGTCAGTGACGGAAATCGAAACCTGGTTGCGCGATCCCTATGCCATTTACGCGAAACATGTGCTGAAGCTGCGCCCGCTGGAATCGCTGGACGAGCCAGTTGGCCCGCTGGTGCGCGGCACGGCGCTGCACAAGGCGATGGAAGAGTTCATCAAGCAGCATCCCGGCGAACTGCCGGACGACGCCGCGGCGCGGCTGGGCGCTATCGCCGACAGGGTGTTTGAAGAGGCTGGCATTCCCAAGGCCGCCTTGGCCGTGTGGCGGCCCCGTTTCCAGGGCGCCGCGCAGGGATTCATCGCGGTCGAGCGCGAGCGACGCGGCGATATCGAACGCTCCTACGTCGAGACCTATGGTAAGCGCACATTCGATGCGCCGGGCGGTGACTTCGTGCTGTCGGGACAGGCTGACCGCATCGACATCCGCAACGATGGCAAGGCCGCCATCCTGGATTACAAAACCGGCGCCACGCCGACCCGGCCCCAGGTCGAAGAGTTGCTGGCGCCGCAATTGCCGCTGGAAGCCGCTATCCTGGCGGAAGGCGGATTTCCTGAAATCGGCAAGCGCCTGACCGAAGAGCTGATCTATCTGTCGCTGGCCGATGGCAAGAAAGCCGCCAAGCCGGTGCAGATCGACAATGCGCAGGCGCTGGCGGTGGAAGCGGCGGAAAAGCTGGCGCAACGCATTGCCCGTTTTGACGACAAGGACACGCCGTATCTGTCGCGCGTGCGCCCGTATCGCACCGACAGTGTGGGTGATTATGACCATCTGGCGCGGGTGCGCGAATGGTCGGTATCGGGCGGGGAGGAAAGCTGATGCGCGATCCTTCCGTCATCGCCTCCGATCCGCAGATCTCCGCCTGGGTGGCCGCCAATGCGGGCGCGGGCAAAACCTACACCCTGGCCAACCGCGTGGCGCGGCTGCTGATGGTGCCCGGCACCAAACCCGAGCGCATTCTGTGCCTGACCTTCACCAAGGCGGCAGCCGCGGAAATGCAGGCGCGGCTGTTCAGGCAGCTTGGCGAATGGGCAATGCTGCCCGACAAGGAACTGCGCGCCGCCATTGTCGCGATCGGCGGCGACGCCCATAGCGATCTGTCGCAGGCCCGCCGCCTGTTCGCGGGCGCGCTGGAAACGCCGGGCGGCCTGAAAGTGCTGACCTTGCATGCCTTCTGCCAGATCGTGCTGTCGCGTTTTCCCATCGAGGCGCATGTCCCGCCCGCCTTCGAAGTGTTGGATGACCAGTCCGCCCGCGAACTGGTGGCCGGATCGCGCCAGCACATCCTGGAACGCGCCGGATCGGGCGACGCGCAACTGGCGAATGCGGTAGCGCATCTGGTGACCGAAACCAGCGAGGCACGGCTGACAGGTTTGCTGGATGCCGCGCTAGGAGCCGATCGCCGCAAGCTGGAAGCCCTGCTCGAGCAAAGCGACATTCCTACCCTGGCCCGTGGCCCGCTGAGCGTTGGCCCCGACGAAACACCTCAGAGCGTCGCGGATACGTTTTGTGGCGCATTGGGGCATGAGATCGCCCAGCTTCGCGCGGTGCAAAGCTGGCTGGGCGGCGGCAGCGCCAACGACCTGAAAGCCGCGGCGCGGCTTGCGCCCTTCCTGGCGAATGCAACCCGCGGCTTCGACCTGATCGGCGCTTTTCTGATGACCGCGGAAGGCGATAAACGCAAGACGATGGCGACCAAGAAGCTGTCCGACGCGCGGCCGGACCTGCTCGCCTATCTTGTGGAGCTGCAGAATCGCTATTGCGAAGCCGCCGCGCGCCACCGCGCGGCCCGCGCCGCGGGGCTGGCCGAATCCGCCCTGATCCTGATCGATGCAGTGCGCCGAGACTACGCCCGCACCAAGCGGCTGCGCGGCGTACTGGACTATGACGACCTGATCGTGGAGACCCGCAACCTGTTGCAGCGGCGCGGCGCGGCCCAATGGGTGCTCTACAAGCTGGACGGCGGCATCGATCATCTGCTGATCGACGAAGCGCAGGACACCAGCCCCCAGCAATGGGAAATCGTGAAGGCGCTGACGGAAGAATTCTTCGCCGGCACCGGGCGCGACCGCATCAATCCCCGCACCATCTTCGCGGTCGGTGACGAAAAACAGTCCATCTTCAGTTTCCAGGGCGCCGATCCGGCCCAGTTCGAGATCAACCGGCTGTATTTCGAGGAAAAGGTCCGCGCCTCCGAACAGTATCTGCGCAGCGTGCCGCTGATCACCTCGCGCCGCTCGGTGCCGGAAATCCTGGGCTTTGTCGATGCGGTGTTCGCCAGCGAGGCAGCCCGCGCCGGACTGACCTCACGCGGCGATGTGATTACCCATGAAGCCCATCGCAAAGACGCGAAAGGCGGTATCGAATTCTGGCCGACGCTGAAGCCCGACGACCAGGACGAAGACGATCCCTGGGCGCCGGTGGACGCGGTGCAGAAGGACAGTCCGTCCGCACGGCTGGCGGCGCAGGTGGCGGCCAAGATCGCCGGCTGGCTGGACAGCGGCGCGCGGCTGCCGGGCCATGATGCGCCGATCCAGCCGCGCGACATTATGATCCTGCTGCCGCGCCGAGAGCCGTTCGGCAGCGAAGTTATTCGCCAGATGAAGGCACGCCGCATTCCCGTGGCCGGGGCCGACCGGGTGCGGCTCACCGAACAGATCGCGGCCATGGATTTGATCGCACTGGGCCGGTTTGTGCTGCAACGGGAAGATGATCTCAATCTGGCGGCGCTGCTGCGCTCGCCTTTGTGCGGGATCAGCGAAGAAGCATTGTTCAGCCTTGCGCACAATCGCGATGGTGATCTGTGGCAAGTGTTGGTGGCGCGGCAGAAGGAGTTCGCACCGTGCCATGACTTCCTGTCGCGCATGCTGGAACGCGCCGACTATGCGCCACCCTTCGAGTTCTATTCATATGCCCTGACCGCACTGGGCGGGCGCGAAAAGCTGCTGGCGCGGCTGGGGCCGGAATCCGCCGACGCGATCGAGGAATTTCTCAGCCTGACGCTGACGCATGAGCGCGGCCATACCCCCTCGCTGGAAAGCTTCCTGCACTGGGTCGAAGGCGGCGGCGTCGAAATCAAGCGCGACATGGAACCCAGTCGCAACGAAGTGCGGGTGATGACGGTGCATGGCGCCAAGGGCCTGGAAGCCGACATCGTCATCCTGCCAGACACCACATCCCTGCCCGGCGGCCTCAACCGCAGCGAGGGGCTGCTGTACACCGACGGCGGTGTGCTGTTCCCGCTGCCCGCCAGGGATGCGCCGGACGCGGCGCGCGCCGCCAAGGCATCTGGGGAAGAAGACCTGAAGCGCGAGCATCGCCGCCTGTTCTATGTGGCGCTGACGCGGGCGCGCGATCGGCTGTGCATTTGCGGTTTCGAAGGCAAGCGGCCTTTCGCACCCGAGTCCTGGTATTCGCTGGCGCAAGTGGCGGCGCGGCAGCTCGATGTGGACCTGACGCGCGGCGACGATGACATACGCATCATCGGCACGGTTCAAGACGAACATGGCGGCGCCGGCGCCGTGGTGGAAACACCAGCGCCCCTGCCCGGCTGGGTCGGCCAAGCCGCGCCCGCTGAACCTGTCATTCCCAATCCGATCCGCCCCTCCGACATTCCCGGCGCGGCCACGCCCGCTTTCTCGCCGCTGGGCGCCAAAGCGCGCTTCCTGCGCGGCAATGTCGTGCATGCGCTGCTGGCGCGGCTGCCCGACATTGCCAAGGCGCGCCGTGAAGAGGTGGCGCTGACGTTCGCCCTGGCGCATGGCTTTTCGGAAAGCGAAGCCGCGCAACTGGTGGGTGAGACCATGACGGTGCTGGACCACCCGCAATTCGCGCAGGCCTTCGGCCCCGGCAGCAAGGCGGAAGCCGCGATCCATGCATCGCGTCCCGATCTGGGTTTGAAAGCGCCGATCACCGGACGACTGGACAGGCTGGCGGTGACGGATACCGAGGTTCTGATCCTGGATTTCAAGACCAACCGGCCGCCGCCCGCGACCCAGGCCGATGTCGCGCCGCTCTATCTGGACCAGATGGCGCTGTATCGAGCGGCGGCGCAGGCTGTGTTCCCGGGGAAGCGAATCGTCTGCGGCTTGCTGTTCACCGACGGCCCACGGCTTTTACAGCTTTCCGATGTGGTTCTGGACGCCCGGCTGGCCGCAATTTCCATCGCCGCCCAAGGCCATGCCACCCCGCCTTGACCCGGCAAGGGCGCGTTCCTAGATATGATACCCAGATCAGTTACAGGATGTTCCTCATGCCCCTGAAAGTGTCCGACGCCTCGTTCCAGGCCGATGTCCTGGATGCCAAGAAGCCCGTATTGGTGGATTTCTGGGCCGAATGGTGCGGACCCTGCCGCATGATCGCGCCGGCGCTGGATGAACTGTCGACCGAACTGGGTGACAAGGTGATCATCGCCAAGCTGAACATCGACGAGAACCCGCATGTGCCGACCAAGTATGGCGTGCGCGGCATTCCCACCATGATGATCTTCCAGCAGGGTCAGGTTGCGGCGACCAAGGTCGGCGCCTTGCCCAAATCGAAGATCAAGGAATGGATCGAGAGCTCCATCTAGGAGTTCTCGGCCAGCACCTTCCCCGCAAGGTACAGTGACCCGCATATCAGAATGCGCGGCGGCACATCGTTGTCGCCCAGCCGTGACCAGGCGGTGACCTGAAGCATGGCATCATCCATGTCTTCGGCGGGCGCTGCGTCCAGCCCCGCCTTGCGCGCGGCGTCGTACAGCGCCCCCGCACCCAGGCTGGCGGCTTCACCGGGAATGGCCAGCGTCACCACATGCCGCGCCAGCCCGTTGAAGGTGCGCAGGTAGCCCACCGCATCCTTGTTCGCCAGCATGGCGCAGATCAGATAGAGCGGGCGTTCGCCATGCTCTTCCATGTCGGCCATGGTGCGCGACACCGCTTCGGCGCCGTGCGGATTGTGTCCACCATCCAGCCAGATTTCCGCGCCGCGCGGCGCGCTCTCGACCAGCGGCCCTTTGTGCAGCCGTTGCAACCGTGCCGGCCACTCAACATCCGCCAGCCCTTTTTCAATTGCCGCATCTTCCCCCCAACCGCGGTTGGCGTGGCGCAGGGTGGCAATGGCAACACCGGCATTCTCGACCTGGTGACGGCCAACCAGCCTGGGCAGTGGCAGATCCAGCAAGCCCATCTCATCTTCATAGACCATGCGGCCATGTTCCTGGCGGCTGGCGAAATCCTGGCCGAACTCGAACACCGGCACGCCCAGCCGGTCAGCCTGCGAGACGATCACATCGCGGGCGACATCGACCTGCGGCCCCACCACCAGCGGCGCCCCCTTCTTGATGATACCGGCTTTTTCCGACGCGATGCCCGCCAGGTCATCGCCCAGGAATTCGCGGTGATCCATGCCCACCGGCTGGATCACGGTCATGACAGGATTGGGTACCACATTGGTGGCGTCGTACAGGCCACCCAACCCCACTTCCAGGATACAGGCATTGGCGGGATAGCGCGAAAAAGCCAGGAACATCGCCGCGCCGGTGATTTCGAAGAAGGTGATCTCGCGGCCGCGATTGACCTGCTCGACCTCTTCCAGCAGCGACACCAGCGCCTCTTCCGAGATCAGCTTGCCCGCGATGCGGATGCGCTCGTGGAAATGAACCAGATGCGGCGAGGTATGGACATGAACCTTCAACCCCTGCGCTTCCAGCATGGCACGGATGAAGGCGCAGGCGCTGCCCTTGCCATTGGTGCCGGCGACATGGATCACCGGCGGCAATCTGAGTTGCGGATTCCCCAGATCGTTCAGCAGGCGCAGGATGCGGTCCAGCGCCAGGTCGATCTTCTTGGGATGCAGCGACAGAAGCCGTTTCAGGACCGCGTCACTGCGGCTGGTCGCAGGCAACATTACGACGTCGCCGCGGCGTTTCCATTCCCGTTGCGCTTCGGCATGGGCAGCACTTTGCTCTTGGGCTTGGCCTGCTTCATCAGCAGGTGCAGCACGCGCGAAAGCGTCGCCCGCATCTCCTTGCGATGGGTGACCATGTCCAGCATGCCATGCTCGAGCAGATATTCGGCGCGCTGGAAGCCTTCGGGCAGCTTTTCGCGGATGGTCTGGGCGATGACGCGCGCGCCGGTAAAGCCGATCTGCGCGCCGGGTTCGGCGATCTGGATGTCACCCAGCATGGCGTAAGAGGCGCTGACGCCCCCGAAAGTCGGATCGGTCAGCACCACGATATAGGGCAAGCCCGCTTCCCGCAGCATGTCGACGCAAATGGTGGCGCGCGGCATTTGCATCAGCGACAGGATACCTTCCTGCATGCGTGCACCGCCCGAAGCGACGAACAGGATGTAGGGACGATTTTCCTTCAGCGCCGCCTGCATCGATTCCACCAGCGCCTCGCCCACGCCCAATCCCAGACTGCCGCCCAGGAAATCGAACGGCTGCACACCGATCATCACCGGCAGGCCGTCCAGCGTGCCGCGCGCGGCGGTGAAGGCTTCGGGGCGGCCGGTCTTGCTGCGCGCCGCCTTGATCTCGTCAGTGTACTTCTTGTCGCCCTTGAAGCGCAGCGGATCAGCCGCGACGGTGGGCGGCGTCAGTTCAGCGAAACTGCCGGCATCGAAGGTATAGGCAAACCGTTCCGCCGGACCGATGCGCAGGTGATGGCCGCATTGCGGGCATACATTCTGCGCCGCCACCAGGTCGCGGTGAAAAATCATCTCGCCGCAGCTGGGGCACTTGCGCCACAGATTGTCCGGCGTGTCGCCGCGATCCTTGCCGCCCATCAGCCCCTTGATGCGGGGGCGAACGATATTGGTGATCCAGTTCATGCCGGCACCTTACCATGACGGGCCGCGTGGGTGGAACCGGCCAAAGAACGGCTCAATTCCAGCACCTCTGCGACGACCCGCTCTTTACCATGCGCGATATTGTCGGCGACGCGGCTGACAATGGCCGAACCCACCACCACCCCGTCGGCAATGCTGGCGATGGCCGCAGCCTGTTCGGGCGTGCGGATGCCAAAGCCCACGGTGCAGGGCAGATCGGTGGCGGCCCGGATGCGCGTGATCGCGGCGCGCACTTCCTCTTCGGGCACAGACTTGGTCCCGGTCACGCCGGCAACCGAGACATAATAGAGATAGCCGCTGGCATCGGCGACAATGCGCTTGAGGCGCGCGTCATCGGTGGTCGGGGTGACGAAGCGGATCAGGTCGACGCCCTGCGCCTTGGCGGGAACGCGCAGCACTTCGTCTTCTTCCATCGGCAGGTCGACGATGATCAGACCGTCAACGCCAGAATGGGCCACATCCTTGACGAAGCGCGCCGTGCCGTAAGCGTGGACATTGTTGTAATAGCCCATCAGCACGATCGGCGTGGTCTTGTCGGCCTTGCGGAATTTCTCGATCAGCTTGAGCACTTTGGCGGTGGTGCAACCGGCCGCCAGCGCCCGCACGGATGCCGCCTGCACCGCCGGGCCGTCCGCCATCGGATCGGTGAAGGGCAGACCCAGTTCGATCACATCGGCGCCCGCAGCCGGAAGCTTTTCCAGAATGGCGAAGCTGGTGTCCATGTCGGGATCGCCCGCGGTGATGAAGGGCACGAAGGCGGCGCGGCCTTCCTTTTTCAGGCGCGCAAAGGTGTTCGAGAGGCGGGTCACAACTTTTCTCCCAGCTTCTCGGCGACGGAGAAAATGTCTTTGTCCCCGCGGCCCGACAGGCAGACGACGATGACCTGGTCCTTCTTCATCTGGCCCGCGATCTTGGAGACATGGGCGATGGCATGGGCCGGTTCCAGCGCCGGAATGATCCCTTCCAGCTTGGACAGCATCATGAAGGCATCCAGCGATTCCTGGTCGGTGACGGAGTGATACTTTACCCGGCCGATATCCTTCAGCCAGCTATGTTCCGGCCCGATGCCGGGATAGTCCAGACCCGCCGAAATGGAATGCGCTTCCAGAATCTGCCCGTCGGCATCCTGCAACAAATAAGACCGCGCGCCGTGCAGCACGCCGGGCGTACCCTTGGAAATGGTGGCGGCATGACGCGGCGTGTTCACGCCATCGCCGGCAGCTTCCACGCCGTGAATTTCCACACCGCTGTCATCCAGGAACGCATGGAACATGCCGGCGGCATTCGAGCCGCCGCCGACACAGGCCACCACCAGATCGGGCAGACGCTTTTCGCGGTCCAGCATCTGGGCGCGGGTCTCGGCGCCGATCACGGCCTGGAAATCGCGCACCAGCGCCGGATAGGGATGCGGCCCCACCACCGAACCGATGATGTAGAACGTGTCGTGGACGTTGGCGACCCAGTCGCGCAGCGCTTCGTTGGTCGCGTCCTTCAGCGTGCGCGAACCGGACGATACGCCCTTCACTTCCGCGCCCAGCAGGCGCATGCGGAACACGTTAGGCTTCTGCCGCTCCATGTCCACCTCGCCCATATAGACGGTGCAAGGCAGGCCGAAGCGCGCCGCCACGGTGGCGGTGGCCACGCCATGCTGGCCTGCGCCCGTTTCGGCGATGATGCGGGTCTTGCCCATGCGCCTGGCCAGCAGGATCTGGCCCAGGCAATTGTTGATCTTGTGCGCGCCGGTGTGATTGAGGTCTTCGCGCTTGAGATAGATTTTCGCGCCGCCAAGATGCTCGGTCAGGCGTTCGGCGAAATAGAGCGGGCTTTCGCGGCCCACATAATGCTTCAGCAGCCCCGACAATTCGGCCTGGAACGACGGATCTTTCTTGGCGGCCTCGTAGGCTGTCTCCAGCGAGAGCACCAGCGGCATCAAGGTTTCGGCGACGAAGCGGCCGCCATAGGCGCCGAAATGGCCCGACGCATCGGGGCTGCTGCGCAGGGAATTAGGGATCTGGTTCATGCGCTCTGTTTGCTCGAGGATACGGGTGAATTTGCGGCGGCGGTAAAAGCGGCGATGCGGTCAGCATCCTTCACGCCCGGCGCGCTTTCCACGCCGGATGAAACGTCAACCTGCGCCGCGCCGGAAAGTTCAACGGCACGCGCGACATTGCCGGGATTGAGGCCTCCGGCGAGGAACCATGGCCTGGTGAAGCTGCGCCCGGCCAGCAGCTTCCAGTCGAAGGCTGCGCCATGGCCGCCGGCGCGGTCGGCGTCTTTGGGGGGCTTGGCGTCGAACATCAGCATGTCGGCGAATTTTTCGTACCCCGCGGCGACATCGAGGTCGGACGCTTCCGCCACCGGCAGCGCCTTGATGACGGCGACACCGAAGCGGCTGCGGATTTCGGCGGTGCGCTGTAGCGTCTCGCTACCGTGCAACTGCAGGAAGTCCGGGCGCACGCTCTTCACGATCGCTTCGATCCCCGCATCGTCCATGTCGGCGATCAGCGCCACGATCTTGAGACCTCCGCGCATGCGATCCGCCAGGCCACGCGCCTGTTCCAGCGGTACAAAGCGCGGCGACCTGGCATGAAACACCAGCCCGCCATACAGGGCGCCAGCGCGAACCGTCGCGTCCACCGCGTCGGCGCTGGTCAGTCCGCAGATTTTGACGGTTACGGGCATGGATGGGGGGTGTATGGCCCTGCCCCGCTCCAAAATCAAGGAACCGGGCTTAAGCTGCTGTAATGCCAAGACTTTGGGCAATGTCGCGCGCGGCTTGGGCCGGGTCGGCGGCGCCGGTGATCGGACGGCCGATAACCAGAATGCTGGCGCCCGCGTCTCGCGCCTCTGCCGGGCCCATCACCCGGCGTTGGTCGCCCACCGCGCTGCCGTCGGGACGGATGCCGGGAACCACCAGCATAAAGTCGTCGCCCAGCTCTTTACGTAAGGTGACGATCTCATGCGCCGAGCAGACCACGCCGTCCAAACCGCATTGCTGGGTCAGGCTGGCCAGCCGTAGCACCTGATCGCCCACCGGCGGCATCAACCCGACCGAGGGCAGGTCTTCGTCCGACAGGCTGGTCAGCATGGTGACGGCGATAAGCCGTGTGGAGGGCGAAACGCTTTTCACGGCATCGACCGCCGCGCGCATCATCGCCGCGCCGCCCTGGGCGTGAACATTGAGGATCGACACGCCCAGCGACGCGGCGGCTCGGCATGCGCTCGCCACGGTGTTGGGAATGTCGTGATATTTAAGGTCGAGGAATACCGGCAGGCCCATCTCCGTGAAGGGTCGAATGCCGTCCGGGCCATGGGCGTTGAAGAATTCCAGCCCCAGCTTCAAACCGCCCACAGACCCGCGCACACGCTCCGCCAATTGGCGGGCGTAATCGGGATGGGTGGTGTCTAAAGCTACGAAGACTGGATTCAGAAGAGGGACCGGATTCGGGTTCACGCTTCCGGCGTACCGCCGTTCAGGCGTTCGCGCAATTCCTTGCCGGTGCGGAAGAAGGGCGCGCGCTTCTGGCCCACAGAAACCGGCTCGCCGGTGCGCGGATTGCGGCCCATGCGGCTGGGACGAACCTTAACGGAAAAAGCTCCGAAACCACGAAGTTCCACGCGATGGCCGTCGGCCAGCGCCTTGCTGATGGAATCCAGTACGGTGGTCACGATGCGCTCGACATCGCGGTGATACAGGTGCGGATAGCGGGCGGTTAAGCGCGCAACCAGTTCTGACTTGATCATCCCCACGCCCCTTGAGGGACTTAGCCGTCCCCGTGGCTGGGGATAAGCTGTCAGGGAAGTTCGCACCCGTCAACGGGAAGCATCTGAAAAGTCAGACTTTTTTCCGATTTTCGGTCAATTTGGCCCGCAGACGGTGTTTTTTTGCCTCTGCCGCCCCCGCCTTGCGGGATGGCCGAGCCCAAGGGAGAGTCCGGCCAACGAACAACAATGGGGAGTGGGACATGAAATTCCGGCATTTGGCGCTGGCGGCCGCCTTGATTCTGGGCACTGCGACGCCCGGCATGGCCCAGGACAACTGGCTGGGCGCCTGGGGCTTCGTTCCCACCCCACCTCCCCCCGACATGACCCCGACCCCAGGCCCTTCGCCCACCGTGCCTCTGGCTGCCGTCGTGCCGATTCCGGCAGCGGCCGCGCCGAACCAGCCGCTGCTCGACAATCCCGGCAACGTGCCGGTGGTGGTGACGCCAGAGGGCGATCCGGCCAATGTCACCGTGCGCCAGTTGGTGCGCGTGGCCATCGCAGGCGATCGCATCCGCCTGCGCTTCACCAACGAAGCGGGCGCCGATGTGCTGGTGCTGGGCGCAGTACGCGTCGGTATCGCCGGACCCGACGGCAGCATGATCGCAGGGACTGACAGGGCCGTGATGTTTGATGGCCACAGCGCCGTGGCGATTCCGGCTGCCTCGCCGCTCTTGTCCGATCCGGTGAACCTGAAAGTCTCGGCGCTGCAAAAGCTGGTCATCAGCAGCTATGTGCCGGGCAAGATCGCGCTGGGCGGTCACAGCCTATATCAGTATGTCTCGGGCATACCGGGCGACCAGACCGCCGCGGCGCAGTTGCCTGGCCAGCGCATCTATCGCCTCACCAGCCTGGTCAGCCAGGTGGAAGTCGATGCCGCCACCGCCAATGCGGTGATTGTGACGATGGGCGATTCCATCACCGAAGGCGCGCTGTCGACCAACAACGCCTTCCGTTCCTATCCCGACCGCCTGGCCGAACGCCTTGTCGCCGCCAGGAGCAAATGGTCGGTGGTCAATGCCGGCATCGGCGGCAACCGCCTGCTGCGCCATGGCACTGGCCACAGCGCGCTGGCGCGTTTCGACCGCGACGTGCTGGGCGTGCCGGGCGTGAAGGCAGTGATTCTGCTGGAAGGCATCAACGATATCGGCCGCGGCTTCACCCCCACCGGCCCGCAGGAGCCGGTGACGCTGGACGCGCTGATCGCCGCCAACAAGCAGATCATCGCGCGCGCCCGCGCCCATGGCATCAAGGTCTATGGCGGATTGCTGACGCCCTATCAGGGCGCAGGCTATGCCTCGCCGGCGGGCGAACAGGTGCGTACCGGCCTGAACAACTGGATCCGCAGCAGCGGCGCGTTCGACGGCGTGATCGATTTCGCCACCGCCACCGCCGACAAATCCAATCCCCTGACCTTTGCCGCGGAATATAACGTCCGCGACAAGCTGCATCCCAACGATGCCGGCTATCAGGCGATGGCCAACGCGGTGGACCTGAACTGGTTCAAGTAGATCAGGCCGCAACCATCAGTTCGCCCTGCTGGAGCAGGACGCCGGCGGTGTCGAAGAAGCCCTGATGGCGAAAAATCTTTCCGTCCTGCAGCGTCCAGTGGATCGCGATGTCCGATTTGACATAGCGGCCACTGGGGCGGTGCAGCGCTTCAGCCGCGAACACGCCGCAGACATGATCGCCCTTGGCGGTGACCAACTTGGGATCAAAGCGGATGAAGTGATAGCGCGAGAACAACAGCGCGGTGTATTCGCGCATGCCGACGAGGCCGTGATGCGTGCCGCCAAAGCGGAAATGCTCGCGCGGCGCGGTCACTTCCCACACCACATCGGGATGCAAGGCCGCGAACAACGGTTCCAGGTCGCTGTCCTTGAAGGCAGCGATCACCGAAAGCATCAGCGTCTTGTTGGACAATTCCTGCGACATCAAACGGACCTTTGCGGACTGAAATGTGTCCGCGGCTGGAAAAACGAAATCCGGGTGAAAGGACGGCGGTTGCGCAGAATCAGTTCGCAACCGCAATAAAACGGTGCGTGGCTATAGGCGCGCATTCGCAGTGTCAACGCATAGCAGTCCCGCAAGCAGATCTGCGGCGATTTGCACACCGTAGACATTTCACCAAGGCCGAAAACCGTGTGGCGTGTTTACAGGCATGGCGAAAATATGGCCATGCACGCGCACAAAACATCTATGCTGACGCCGAACGGCGCGGAGACTCCATGACCCTGTTGCTGCTGTCCTATCTGGGTGGGGTTCTGACCATCCTCAGCCCGTGCATTCTGCCGGTGCTGCCGTTCGTGTTCGCGCGGTCGGATCAATCCTTCATGCGATCGGGCCTGCCGCTGCTGGCGGGCATGGCGGTGGCCTTTGCGGGCATTGCCACCATCGCGACGGTCGGCGGCAACTGGGCGATCCAAGCCAATCAGGCAGGCCGCGTAGCAGCGATGATCCTGCTGGCGCTGTTCGGCCTGACCTTGCTGCTGCCGTCGCTGGCCGAGCGGCTGACGCGGCCGCTGGTGGCGCTGGGCTCGCGGCTTTCCGGCAGCGAGGCCTCGCGCGGCATCGGCGGCTCGCTGGTGCTGGGCGTGGCGACCGGCTTGCTGTGGGCGCCCTGCGCCGGACCGATCCTGGGCCTGATCCTCACCGGCGCCGCCATCCAGGGCGCCAGCGTCAACACCACATTGCTTTTGCTGGCCTATGCGCTGGGTGCAGCGACATCGCTGGCAGCGGCCTTGCTGATTGGCGGCAGACTGTTCGCCCAGATGAAAAAGTCGCTGGGCGCTGCGGAGTGGATACGCCGCGCGCTGGGCGTTCTGGTGCTGGCGGGCGTTGCCGCCATCGCGCTGGGACTGGACACCGGGCTTTTGACGCAGCTTTCCAGCGCGAGCACCAACAAGATCGAACAGTCGCTGCTGCGCGCCGGCGGGCTGGAACGCAAAATCACCGCCACCGCTTTGCCCGGCAGCGATCTTCCGGTGGAGGGCAACATGCCGGAACTGACCGGCGCGACCCTGTGGCTGAATTCGCCGCCGCTGACGCGCGAGCAGTTGCGCGGCAAGGTGGTGCTGGTGGATTTCTGGACCTACTCCTGCATCAACTGCCTGCGCGCCCTGCCCTACGTCAAAGCCTGGGCGGAAAAGTACAAGGATCACGGACTGGTGGTGATCGGGGTGCATGCGCCCGAATTCGCCTTCGAGAAAACCGAATCCAATCTGCGCCGCGCCATGTCGGATCTGGGAATCACCTATCCGGTGGCGCAGGACAACAACCTGACCATCTGGCAGGCCTTCAACAACCAATACTGGCCGGCACACTATTTCATCGATGTGGAGGGGCGAATCCGCCATCACCACTTCGGCGAAGGCGAATACGAACGTTCGGAAAGCGTGATCCGGCAGTTGCTGCGCGAAGGCGGCCGCACCAATGTGCCCGGCGACAGCGTCGATCCCCGTGCGCAAGGCGCCCAGGCCGTCGCCGCGCCGACCGCGAAGACCTCGCACGAAACCTATCTGGGTTATGGCCGGGGCCAGAACTTCGCGTCCGGCATCGCGCGAACGGATGAAAGCGCAAACTACAAACTCGCCGCGCCGCTGACGCTGGGCCAGTGGGGTCTGGAGGGGCAATGGACCGTGGGCAAGGAAATGTCGCGGATGGATGCGCCCGGCGGCAAGATCAGCTTCCACTTCTACGCCCGCGACGTGCATCTGGTGCTGGCGCCCGGCACACCGGGCAAGCCCGTGCGGTTCAAGGTCACCCTGGACGGCAAGCCGCCGGGCGATGGACACGGCATGGATGTGGCGGCGGACGGCAGCGGAACCGTGACGCAGGACAGGCTCTATCAGCTTATCCGGCTCAAGGCGCCCAGCGAGCACACCTTCACCATCGAATTTGCCGACCCTGGTGTGCAGGCCTTTGCCTTTACCTTCGGATAGGGTCGTGGCATGGCCGATGCCATGACCATGACGTATGTGATCCTGTTCATCGCATCGCTATGGGCCGGCACGCAAAACGCGCTGGCCGGTGGCGGCACGTTCATCACCCTGCCCGCGCTGATGCTGACCGGCATGAACGCGCTGCAGGCCAACATCACCTCCACCATCGCGCTGTTTCCCGGACAGGTGACGTCCACCTGGGGCGGACGCGGCCACGTCACCGGCGTGGGCGGACTTTCGTTCAAGACGCTGGTGATCGTCTCGCTGGTGGGCGGCATCCTGGGCGCGACCCTGCTTCTGGTCACGCCGTCGCAGATTTTCGCGCAGATGGTGCCGTGGCTGGTGCTGTTCGCCACCGCGATCTTCGCCTATGGCAGCTTCATGCCGCGCAAGGCCGACCGTCCGCCGGTGCTGAAAAAATGGAGCGCGGGCATCGCGCAGTTCGGCATCGCGGTTTATGGCGGCTATTTCGGCGGCGGCATCGGTTTTCTGATGCTGGCAGCGCTGACCGCGGCGGGGCTTTCAATCCGAAACGCCAGCGCCAACAAGAATGTTCTGGCGGGCGTGATGAATGCCAGCGCTGTGGCGATCTTCGCCTTTTCGCCGCAGGTTCAGTGGCTTCCCTGCGCCATCGCCTGCGTCGGCGCGGCGATAGGCGGCTGGATAGGCGGCAACATGGTCAACAAGGTCAACGAGAAATTCCTGCGCATCGCCGCCGTTTGCATCGGCGTTGCCCTGACCATCGGGCTTTTCATCCGCGCATCGTAAATTCCCAAAAGACAGCGGCGCCGGAGCGTGAACTCCGGCGCCGCATCTGCCCCATCAGGTCAGGCTTTACTGCTTGATGATCTGGCCGTCCGGCAGGCGCACTTCGCCCCAGCCCTGGTTCAGCGGATGGTTGCGGTTCCACGGATATTTGGCGACCGCCGCCTCGTTGATCTCGATGCCCCAGCCCGGCGCTTCGTTGGCATACATGTAACCCCCCTTGGTGACCGGGAGCCCTGAGAAGATTTCATGGGCCGCATCATTGAAAAAGGCATTTTCCTGCACGCCAAAGTTTGTGCAGGACAGGTCCAGCGCCAGGTTGGCAGCATGGCCCACCGGCGAGGTGTCGGCCGGGCCGTGCCAGGCGGTGCGCACGTTGAAGATTTCGCCCATCGCCGCATATTTTCGGCACGGCGTCAGGCCGCCCATCTGCGACACATGCATGCGCATATAGTCGATCAGGCGTTCGGCAATCAGCGGCACGATTTCGTGGGGTGAGTTGAACAGCTCGCCCATTGACAGCGGCGTGGCGCACTGGGCGCGGATGTTGCGGAACCAGGCAATGTCTTCCGGCGAGACCGGGTCTTCAAGGAAGAACAGGCGGAACTGTTCCACGTCCTTGCACATCTTCACGGCCTGAGTGGGCGTGATGCGCTCATGCACGTCGTGCAGCAGCTCCACCTCCATGCCCAGTTCCTTGCGGCAGGCTTCGAACAGCTGCATCGCGCGGCGGATATAGCCTTCGCGCTCGAACACCGGCGCGTCGTGCAGTGCGGGGATGCGCTGGGCCTTGCTGGGGCCGGCGCCATAACCGGCCATGCCGGGCACGCCGACCTGAACGCGCACATGGCGGAAGCCATTGGCGATATGGCGCTTGGCCTGGTCGATCACATCCTTGATTTCGCTGCCAGACGCGTGGGCGTAGCAGTCCGCCGCCTCGCGCGCCTTGCCGCCCAGCAACTGGTAGACCGGCAGACCCGCCTGACGGCCCTTGATGTCCCACAGCGCCTGATCGACGCCGCTGATGGCGTTGTTAAGCACGCCCGAGTTGCGCCAGTAGGAGGAATTGTAGGCCATCTGCCACGTATCCTCGATACGGTCGGCGGGCTTGCCCACCAGCAGGGGCTTCAAATATTTCTCGACCGCGATCGGGATCAGGTCGGCGCGCTGGGTGAAGGTGGCGCAGCCATAGCCATACAGGCCGGCCTGGTCGGTGGTGACCTTGACGATCACAAGACGTACCGTCTGCGGCGAGCACTGGATGACGCTGATATCCTTGATGATGGGCGACTTCATGCCCCGCTGGGACTGCTCGACCCGTTGCTGGGCCTTGGCTTCTTTCGTGGCCAGCAACGCGGCACTGCTTACCACCGCCGCACCGATCAGTTCACGCCTGCGCATACTCGCACTCCCCCTGAATAAAGCCGCGCTGTGGCGGCTGACAATTTGTTGGCGCGAGACCGTAAGTGCCGGCGCGTCCGGCGGCAAGCTGGCGAACATGTTGCGGCGCGGCAAAAACAGGCGGTTGTTTTTCCACGCGCCACTGTATCAACTATGGATGTAGGAGAGCCAGATGAAAACCATCCAGATCATTTCCGCGATTGTGCTTTCGGCTGGCACGGCCTTGGCCCAAACCCCGCCGCCAGTCGGCGCCGGAAACCTGCCCGCCGGCTTTTATCCCAAGTCGCCCTGCGTCAAACCCAGTGCCGATTTCGGACGCCAGCCGGACCAGCGCGACGGCAAGGCGGTGGCTGCCTATAACGAAAAAATCCGCGCCTATAACAAGGCAATGGAAGGCTTCAATCCGTGCCTTCAGGCCTACGCGGCGCGGGCCAATCACGACATTCAGGAAATCCGCGCTGCGGTGAGCGCCGCCAACCAATAGTCACGTGCCCCCCATGTGGACTTTGCAGGTCCGCATCGTTCGTCCGGGCCTATGATGCCCCACGACTCGGGGCTGCCATGACCTCCCAAAATCTTTCCCTGCGTGACACGCTGCTGGCGGTGCTGGTGGTGTTCATCTGGGGCACCAATTTCGTGGTGGTGGTCTGGGGCCTGAACATGCTGCCGCCCCTGATCATGGCGGCCGCGCGCTTCGCGCTGGTGGTGTTTCCCGCGATCTTTTTCCTCCGCAAGCCCGATGTGCCCTGGGGCAATCTGGCGGTCTACGGACTGTGCGTCGGCACCGGCCAGTTCGGCCTGCTGTATATCGCGATGGACGGCCTGATTTCGCCCGGCGTTGCGTCGGTGGTGATGCAGCTCCAGCTCTTCTTCACCATCGCGATCGCCGCCAGGCGCACAGGCGAGAAGCCCCGCCTGCACCAGATGCTGGGCCTGTTGCCGGCGATTGCCGGCGTCCTGCTGATCCTGATGCACAATGGCGAAGGCATCACCACCGCCGGCCTTGTCATGGTGCTGGGCGGGGCGATGTGCTGGGGCATCAGCAACCAGGCCGCGCGCGAAGCTGCCCATGGCGCCGCCGCGCGCGGCGCGCCGATGAACCCCCTCGCCTATGTGGTCTGGGCCAGCCTCTTCTCGCTGCCGGCGCTTGTGGTCATGTCGCTTGTGCTGGAAGGCCCCACCCGCGTCACCCAGGCCGTGCTGGCCTCGAGCTGGCCGATCTGGGTGACGTTGATATGGCAGAGCGCGGCGAACACCCTGTTCGGCTACACGACCTGGGCCTGGCTGCTGTCGCGCTATCCCGCCGCCACGGTTGCGCCCATGTCGCTGCTCGTGCCGGTGTTCGGCATCAGCGCCTCGGCCATCGTGTTGCATGAGCCACTGCCGGCCTGGAAACTGACAGCGACCCTGCTGATCATGGCGGGCGTCGGCATCAACCTGCTGTGGCGCCCGCGCAAGACGCTGGTCAGCGGCGAAGCGGGCTGAAGAGCCGAGCCATTCAATAACGGCAGGATATTCTGCCAGCCCGCCGCAGGGCGTGAAATTCGCGTACGATCTTCCATGCTTGCGCCGTTTCGAGATCGAGACAAACGCCGCGCGTCCATGCGTACCATCCGTTCCGTGCGGTCACCGTCCCGTCCGGACCGCGCGTGCCGAGAAGCGCTATATCAGCAGATTGCGGCGGTTCCTGATGGAGCCAGATCACTGCCCGGATGCGGGGCGGCAATGGGCCGCCAATCACGGCTTCCTTCACCTCCACCGTATAGGCATGGGGATAGTGCATGCAGACCGTCTCAAGCCCCGGCTCATTGCTTGGAGGACATTTAAAGACTGGCTGATCGGCGTCAGGATTCCTGTACAGAACCTGTACACGGGCCATCACGACATCGTCGGCGGCCGACGCGCTCGTGCTGCCCCAGGACAACAGACACAGAAAAGATGCAGCCAACCACTGGAAACGTCCCCGCCGAGTCAGCCATTTCACTGACGCGGCGACGGACATATCCTACTTCACCGTCTTGAAAGCGATGAACTTGATCCGCTTGCCCGGCTCCAGCAGCATCTGGTGCGGCGTGCCGGCGGGGATCAGGAAGTAATCGCCCGCGCGCATAGGGCGGCTGGTGCCGCCGGTGATGGACTTGCCGCGATGCTGGCCCGGCGCCGTGACCTTGGACCCATCGATCTTGCCGCCCGTGACGAAGGTGGCTTCGCCTTCCTGCACAAAGATATGATCGGTCCAGCCGTCGTGGATTTCCGCCTCGCCCGGCTTGTCGCGGGTGGTGTTGATCACCCGGTAGGCGGGCGCTTGGGTGATGATGATCTCGGAATAGAAGGCATCCTTGGTCATGCCCTTCTTCAGTTCGGCGCCCAGCGTCTGGCCGGTGATGTGGCGCACGGCCTTGTCGTCGCCGGTCTTGGTCTGGGCGACGGCTGCCAGCGGCAGCAGGGCCAGGCCGGTGGTAAGTGCGGTGGCAATGGCGATCTTGCGGTTCATGTGCGTTCTCCTCGGATGTTATTTTGCGGGGAACTCTAATCGCGGGCGGGGGAAAAGCCAGAGCACATAAGAAAGAGGCGCGGACCAGTGGCCCGCGCCCCATTTCGTACGCAGTTGCGAAGCGGCTAGCGCTTCTTGGTCTTTTTAGCCTTCTTCTTGGTGGCCTTCTTCGCCGCCTTCTTGGCCTTCACGACCTTGGCCTTCTTGGCCTTCACGACCTTGGCCTTCTTGG
>CAILUV010000012.1 GCA_903837555.1 uncultured Alphaproteobacteria bacterium | reverse complement strand
TATTCCAGGTTCACCTGGTGGCAGATGCCGGTGCCGGGCGGCACGACGCGGAAATTGGCGAACGCCTGCTGGCCCCAGCGCAGGAACTGGTAACGCTCCTGGTTGCGCTCATATTCGATCACGACGTTCTTCTTGAACGAGTCCTTCTGGCCGAAATTGTCGATCATCACGCTGTGGTCGATCACCAGATCGACTTCCGCCAGCGGGTTGATCTTTTCCGGATTGCCGCCCAGAGCTTTCATCGCGTCGCGCATCGCGGCCAGGTCGACCACGGCGGGGACGCCGGTCAGGTCCTGCATCAGCACGCGCGCCGGGCGGAAGGCGATTTCGCGGTTCGAGGTGCGGCTTTTCTGCCACGCCACCACCGCGCGGATGTCGTCAGCGGTAACGGTCTGGCCGTCCTCGTGGCGCAGCAGGTTTTCCAGCAGGACCCGCATGGAATAGGGCAGCTTCGACGCGCCCTTCAGCCCGTTCTTTTCGGCCGCGGTGAGACTGAAATAGATGTAGCTCTTGCTGCCGACCTTGAGGGTTTTGCGGCATTTGAAAGTGTCGAGGCTCTGCGTCACGGGAGCGCCCTTTGTGCTGGAATGCAAGATTCGGGTTTAGTCACATTCCCGCCCAAAAGGAAGCTGCGCCGGAGCCGCATGGGTACCCAAAAGCGCAGGTCGCGGCTTAAAAATGCCCAAAAGCCCTGTCATGGTATGGTCAAATGAGGGGGGCTGGTGGGCATCCATCAGTCCGGCGGAAACAACCGCCATGAGAGCGCGCGTGAGATCAGTTGTAATCCTGAGTGCCGTTCTGTTGGCAGGCCTTGCCGCCAATCCGGCCTGGGCCCAGCCCGACGCCCCCCCGGGCGTGCCGCCCTCCATGGCCTCGCGGCTGGCGGCGGACCGGCTGAGCGCTATCCAGCCCGGCATCTATAGCAGCGGCGAAAAGGACAGTTTCACCCTGCACCGCTTTCCGGGCGGAAAATATCTGCTGCGCTTCTCCGGCGCCTCGGAAAGCTTTGTGCTGAGCGTGGAACGCGGTTCACTGGGCACCAAGCTTCTCAAATACGATACCGGCGCCATGGCGCTGAAGGTGTCGGTATGGGGCGGCCTGACGCTTTATACCCGCGACAATCCGGGCGGCGTGCCGGCCACCCGACAGGGTGACGCCCCCGCGCTGCCGGTGCTGGCGGTGTCGGTGCCGGAATTCCGCGCCGCGCTGACCGATGAGACCGCGCATCTGGCCTATGCGCAGAAGGTGAATCTGAAGTTCGCCGCCGATCCGTCGGTGCTGGAATCCGATCCGGAAACCCGTGGCCGCGCCTTTGACGCGCTGGTCAATGCGGCGCTGGGGATCGAGCGCTTTTTGGCCAGCACCCCCACCAGCCGCCAGATCCTGATGCGGCGGATCAACAGCGTGAAGCTGGCGGCGGGCGGCAAGCCCACCATCAGCATTGTGGGACAGACACTGCTGGTCAGCTTCGTGCCCGGCGATGGTCATGAAGGCCATGCCTCATCCCTGGCGATCCAGCAGGAGCTGGGGCGGCTGATGGTGGCGTCGGCCAAGGATATCGCCTCGAAATAGCGTAACCCCTTGCAGTCTTTCGGGCGGAAGACGAGCATCCACCAAAAGGGGTGGGAACATGAACAGCACGCAGCCGCGCAAACGTCCCATCGGCGTCTGGATCATCACGCTCTATTTCGCGGTCACGATTCCATTCGTGCTCTACGGCCTCTATCTGATGCTCTCCGACCAGGTCCCCATGAATGACGCCCAGGCGGTTTATGTTTCCAACATAGACCCGCTCGACATCACAGCGACCGTGATGATCGGCATCAGCAATGTCATTGGCGCCATCAGCCTGTTTAACCTGCGCAAAGCGGCACTGACGTTCTTCGGCGTTTCCCTGGCCATCAATATCGCCCTGACATTCTGGCACCTCGCGACAAAGGGGTTTGTCGAGGTCGTGGGCGGCGCAGCGCCGATTGTGCTCGGCTTTGTGCTGCTGCTCTCGATCATCGCTTACACGGCCTATCTGTCCAAAAAGCGGATCCTGCGATAGCCAAACAAAAAGGCGCCCCTTGCGGAGCGCCTTTCTGTTTCAGCGAACGACGTCGCTTACTTTTTGGTCATCACCGTGACGCGGCCGACGCTGGTGTCGCCAGCGATCAGGTTGTTCTTCTTGTCGAAAACCCAATAGCTGGCTTCGATGAACTGGCCGTGGCCGATGCCCATGCCGTTGCCCACCGCGCCAAGCACCTTGCCGTCGCGATTGAGCTTCAGGAATTGGCCATCCTGGCCCGACGCCATCCAGGGGTTGCCGTCGCGGTCGAAGTGCAAGGCGCAGACCAGATTCTTGGTCTGCAGCGTCTTCTTGAAGCGGCCGTCGGCGGTATAGATCACGATGCGATACTGTTCGCGGTCGCCGATCCACACATCGCCATTGGTCGGATCGACCGCCAGGCCGTGCACGTCGTTGAACTTGCCCTGGCCCACTTCATTGCCGAACCACTGGCGCACGAACTTGCCGTCTGCGGTCACCTGAAGAACGCGCGCCACGCCATACTGGTTGGCGGGATCGGGGCTGTTCACATCGTTGGGGCTCTCATTGGCATGGCCCATGCCGATATAGACTTCGCCCTTGGGACCAAAGGCGATCATCACCGGCTGCCACAAAAGGCGCTGGCCCTTGTCTTCCATCCAGTCGCCGCGCTTGCCGCGCTCGCCGATGGTCAGCAGCAGCTTGCCGTCGGGCGAGAACTTCTTGACGGTCGCCTGGCCCGCATCGGTGATCCAGAGATTGTCTTGGGCATCGACCGCCATGCCATGGGCTTTTTCGTGGAAGCCCACAACGCTTTCGGGCAGTTCGGCGATCAGCTTGCGATTGGCATCGTATTTCAGCACCTGCGAAACGCCCTGCGGCGAACGCTTGAAGACCCACAGATTGTCCTTGGAATCCAGCGCCACGGCCGGCACGCCGCCAAAGCCCTTGGGTAGGACATAGGGATAGGAGAAGGTGTAGCCGAGATTCTGGTCGTACACGACGCGCGCCAATTGGTTGCGCGGCGGACCACCTTCGCGGCCGCAGATCGGCGAGCCCTTGCAATTGGGCGTGGCGACATAGCCGGCCGGCAGTTCGCGGCGCACGCGCTGGGCGGGCGGGATCACCGTCACGGTGCCGTCGGCTTCCACGATCGTGTTGCCGGTGGGGTCGGGATAGGAGGGGGTCAGCTTCCAGGCAGGCGTGCCGTCACGCGCCGGTTCGCTCTGGATCGCCAGCCGGTCGGCCTGGCTCATCGCCGTGGTGGTCATCAGGCCCAGTGCAAGGCCGGCCAAAAGCAACTTTTTCATGAACGCTCTTTCCCTTCGCGGTTTTATGAAAATTGGTTGGCCGGACGATGCGGGCGGGAAGGATGCCCGTCAACGGCAAATCCGAGAATTTGTCAGTGTTTGCGCTGCGATTTGATGTGTGCGCCGCTATAGAAGCGGCTACGGTTCAAGCCGTCAGGCGCCATCTCGAATTTCGCGAATTCAAAGCCGGGCGCCACGGTGCAGCCGACCAGCGTGTAAGCGCCCAGGCTGCGGGCTGCCTGCCAGGCGCCAGGCGGCACCACCAGTTGCGGCACCTGGGCTTCGTCGATGTCGGAGCCCAGGACATGGATGTGGCGGCCGATTTTTGACCTGCCCGGCTCTTTTTGTACCAAGCGGTTTGATAGAAACTGACTTGGATAAGGAGCTTGGACATGCCGAAGAAGAGACCGACGCCGGAGCAGATTGTGCTGCTGCTGCGGCAGATAGAGGTTGCGACGTCTCAGGG
>CAILUV010000011.1 GCA_903837555.1 uncultured Alphaproteobacteria bacterium | reverse complement strand
GGGTGAGAATCTGCGTGAGCGACATCACCGGAAGCCTATACGGATTGACCGCCGGAGGGCAGCGGATCAGACCGTCAGCGGCTCCCAGCCGTTCTGGCCCAGCGCCTCAAGCGGCGAGAAGCGCACCTTGTAGTCCATCTTCTCGCTACCGCGTACCCAATAACCCAGATAGACATAGGGCAATCCCGCTTCACGGGCGGCGCGCACATGGTCCAGGATCATGTAGGTGCCCAGGCTGCGTGTTTCCTCGCCGGGATGGAAGAAGCTGTAGACCATCGACAAACCGTCCTTCAGCCGGTCGGTGAGGGCGCAGGCCAGTAGCGCGCCGCCGGGCGCGCGATATTCGATGATGCGGGTATCGACAGGGGTTTCTTCCACCATGGCGACATAGTCGAACAGGCCCATGTCGCTCATGCCGCCGCCGGGATGGCGCGAGTCCAGATAGGTGCGCAGCAAGGCAAACTGTTCGCGGGTGGCTTCGGCCTGCACTTCGGCACGCACCAGATCGTCGCTGCGTTTCAGGATGCGTTTCTGGTTGCGGCTGGCGGTGAACTGGTCTGCCTTGATGCGCACGGACACGCAGGCGCTGCAGCTTTCACAGGCCGGACGATAGGCGATGGACTGGCTGCGGCGAAAACCGGAATGGGTCAGGGCTTCGGACAGGGGCTGGGCCAGGTTGCCGCCCAGCCGGGCGAAGACCTTGCGCTCGATGCGGCCGGGCAAATAGGGGCAGGGCCCGCCCGGCGTCAGGAAGAACTGGGGTATGCGTGTGTTGCGCTGGTCCGTCACGTCTCAAAACCTGCCCGCTCCTGACCCAAGTATGACAAGCGCCGCGGCGATGCGCAGCTTTAATATGCGCGGGCGGAGCGGGTTTTTCGCGCCAACTCGTTAATTCAGGCCGGTATCGTTGGGAACGGGCGGGGATTCGCGCAGCAGCAGGATCGACAGGCGGCGATTGGCGCTGGCATTGGGATTTTCCGGCAGCAGCGGCTCCGATCCGGCCTTGCCCGCAACTTCGTAGATCCGGTCCGAGCCCAGGCCGCCGGACTGCAGCACCGAACGCGCCTGATTGGCGCGGGAGGACGACAGCTCCCAGTCGCCGCCTGTGGCGTTCACATCGTTGCCGCCCGTGTGACCGCTGATCGAAATGCGATTGGGAAGCTGCGAGACGATGCCGCCCACCGATGCCAGAAGCTTGCGGGCATAGGGCATCAACTGGTTGGAGCCCTGCTGGAACATGGGGCGACCTTCCTGATCGACCAACTGGATGCGCAAGCCTTGCGGCGTGTTTTCCAGAATGACTTGGCTCGACAGGTTGGCGATGTCGGGATTGTCCTGCATCGACTGGCGAATGGCTTCGGCGGCGCGAGCGAACTCGCCGTCCTGCATCGACCTTGCGCGTTCGCTGGATTGGCCGTCGGCACCGCCTTCGGTGCCGCCGTCGGCCAGGCCCTTTTTGGAATCGGCGGGCGAGGGCGGCGACTGCTTCTGCATCACCGACTGGGCACCGCCGGCATGGGCGCTATCTTCGCCCACGACCTTGCCGCCCAGCACGCCACCGCTGCCCGATACGGTCTGGGCGATGGACTGGGGCGCGAAATAGTCGGCGATGCCGCGTTTCTGTTCGGGGGTGGTGGTGTTGATCAGCCACATCAGCAGGAAGAAGGCCATCATCGCGGTGACGAAGTCGGCATAGGCGACTTTCCAGGCGCCGCCATGATGGCCGCCGTGTCCGCCCTTCTTGATCTTCTTGATAACGACCGCGTTATTGCCGGCCATAACTGCCCACCCAAAGTTCAAAAACCCGGTTTTGGCTTGCGGTCTTTTCGCCGTGTCGCCTAACCTCGGCCGATCATGCATAACCCCTCTTAACCGAGTGTGAAGTGGGGCCAGTCAGGACCGATATGACCTTCGATACCCGCAGCTTTCGCGACGCGCTGGGCTGCTTTCCCACCGGAATTGCCGTGGTGACGGCGGCCTCGCCGGCGGCGGATGCCGTCCCTGGTTCAAACGAGGCGTCCCATATTGGGATTACCGTCAACTCGTTCACATCGGTGTCGCTCGATCCGCCGCTGGTGCTGTGGTGCATCGACCGCCGCTCGCGCCGCTACCCATTTTTCGCCACCGCGCCGGGTTTCACCGTCTCGATTCTCGCGGCGGGGCATCGGGCCGTCTCGGCCCGGCTGGCCGGCACCGGCGAACACAGCCTGGACGGCATCGCACTGATTCCCACGCAGCTCGGCCCTCCCGCGCTGGCAGACGCGCTGGCGGTGTTCGAATGTGCCCGCGAAAGCGTGCAGGACGCCGGCGACCATGCGATTCTGCTGGGCCGCGTGCTGCGTTTCGCGCGCCATGACGGGGCCGGCGCCCCGCTGGTCTATTTCCAGGGAAAATACGGCGCCTTGGCGCAAAGTTAACGAGGCATTTCCGCCACGCTTTTTCGCCATTCACAGGTGACATTTTGTCCAAGGCCGGGATTCCGCTGCGTCCGCGAAGCCAGTCACGGAACCGTCACGCAACCTTCATAACACTGTAGTGACCCACTGCGATTGCACCCACGCGCAAAGATGCGCGGATCACAGGGGGACTGAGGGTAATGAAGATTGGGAAACTGGCTCTGATGACAGGCGTTGCCGCCGTCGCGATGGCAGCCCCCGGCGCGCTCGCTGCCGATACCAGAAACGACGCCAAGACGCCGGAAGCGGTAAGGCCCAACCTGGTGCTGGCGCAGAACTTCGCGAACCCCGGCGCTACCGCCAGCAGCGATCTGGCGATGCGCGTGCAGGCGCTGGAAGACGCGCTGGCCGCCCGCGACGAGCGCATCCAGAGCGATCGCACCCGTCTTTTGACGCTGGAACAGCAGTACCAGTACGCCAACCTGACCTATGACAATGGCCGCCCCACCTTCCAGACCGGCGACGGCCGTTTCACCATGTCGCTGCGCACCCGCTTCCAGACCGACTTTGGCGCTTTCCAGCAGGACCAGAAGCCCGCCGGTTTTGCGGGTCCGCGCGACCTGGCCACCAGCATGGGCGTGCGCCGCGCCTATCTGGGCGTCGAGGGCAAGGCCTATAACGATTTCGCCTATGAATTCCGCATCAATGTTGGCGGCAGCGGCGTCGAAGGCCTCGAACTGTCCAAGGCCGTCGTCCACTATATCGGCATTCCCAACTGGCACTTCAGCTTCGGCATCATCGAGCCGGCTTTCCAGCTCGAAGGCAACACCTCGTCGGGCAACCTGATGTTCCTGGAACGTCCGGAAACCGTGAACATCGGCGCCGACGTGTTCGGCGGCAACGATGCGCGCCGCGGCGCGGAAATCGGCTGGGCCAAGGCTGACGTGTTCTGGGCCGGCGACGCCGTCAATGCCACGCTGTATTTTACCGGCGGCAAGTCGCACTCCGCGCTCGGCCGCGGCAATGGCGGCGACGAGCAGACCCAGATGCTGTTCCGCCTCGGCAACCGCATCTGGTCCGACGGTCCGTCGAACCTGGCCTGGGGCATGAGCGTCGCCCATGTCTTCAACAGCGGCACCGATGCCGGCGGCGGTTCGGCAAGCATCAACTTGCAGGATCGTCCGCAGATCCGCGTCGACGGCACCCGCCTGGTCTCGACCGGCGGCATCGCCGCCCAGACCGCTGACCTGATCGCCTTCGACATCGCCGGCAACTATGAGAACTTCTACCTGGGCGGCGAATGGACCCAGTTCACGCTGGATCGCCGCTGCGGCACCGCCGCCGCGCCCTTCACCGGCGGCGTCTGCGCCGGGCAGCCGTTCCGCGCCATTGCGGACAATCCGACCTTCCAGGGCTGGTTCGCGCATGCCTCATGGATCATCACCGGTGAAACCCGGCCCTATACCGTCGCTTCGCTGAACAACGAGACCGGCGGCTGGCAGCAGCCGGTGCCGTCGCGTCCTTTCTCCCTGCGCGGCGACAGCTGGGGCGCCTGGGAAGTGGCGGCACGCTACAGCTACATCGATCTCGACTGGAATCCGACCCAGACCCAGACCGCGACGCAGCTTGCCGGCATCGTCGGCGGCAAGGAGCGCACCTTCGACATCGGCGTGAACTGGTACATGAACCGCAACGTCAAGCTGCAGGTTCACCAGAGCTGGGTTTCGGTTGACCGTGGTTCGGCCACCAATCGCTCCAACCAGAGCCAGGACCTGGGCATCACGGGCGTCCGCCTGCAGTTCTCGAACTAACTTGAACCGGGAGCACCGCTCCCAAATGGAGAAGACACAATGAAGAAGACCTACAAGGCCCTGGTGGGCGCCGTCGCCGGTCTGGCGCTGGCCGCCACCGCGACCTTCGCCGCAGAAATCACCGGCGCGGGTGCCAGCTTTCCCTTCCCGATCTACGCCAAGTGGGCGGCGACGTATAAGAGCCAGTCGGGCACCAGCCTGAACTATCAGTCGATCGGCTCGGGCGGCGGTATCGCCCAGATCAAGGCCAAGACGGTTGCGTTCGGCGCCACCGACAAGCCGCTGACCCCGAAGGAACTCAATGCCTTTGGGCTGGCCCAGTTCCCCACCGTGATCGGCGGCGTCGTGCCGGTCGTCAACGTGCCGGGCATCACCCCGGGCCAGCTCACCCTGGATGGCACCACCCTGGCCAACATCTTCATGGGCAAGATTGCGCGCTGGAACGATCCGGCCATCGCCAAGCTGAACCCGGGCGTCAACTTGCCGAACCGCGCCATCACCGTGGTGCATCGTTCGGACGGTTCGGGCACCACCTTCATCCTGGCGACCTATCTCGGTCAGGTGAGCCCGGAGTGGAAGGCTGACATCGGCGCGGACACTGCCATCGACTGGCCCACGGGCATCGGCGCCAAGGGTAACGAAGGCGTCGCCGGCAACGTGGCGCAGATCGGCGGCTCGATCGGCTATGTCGAATATGCCTATGCCAAGACCAACAAGCTGTCGCATGTGAAGATGGTCAACCGTGCCGGCCAGACTGTTTCGCCGACCATTGAGTCCTTCTCGGCTGCCGCCGCCGGTGCTGACTGGTCTGCCGCCGCCAAGAACAACTTCTATGTGATCCTGACCAATCAGCCGGGTGCCGCCAGCTGGCCGATCGCGGCGACCACCTACATCTTGGTCTACAAGAATCCGCCGGACCAGACCGCCACCGCCGACACCCTGAAGTTCTTCAAGTGGGGCTTCGAGCAGGGCGACAAGCTGGCGCTGGGCCTTGATTACGTCCCGCTGCCGGACACGGCCGTGAGCGCGATCACGGCCTCCTGGAAGAGCATCCAAGGCTCGGGAATGTAAATTCTACCCCCATAAAATCCCCTAACTCAGGCCGGCACAGAGAACTGTGCCGGCCTTTTTTCTTGGAGCGATGGATGCGCTTTCGCGAACGGGTTCTGATGGCAGCGATACTGCTGGCGATCATGGGGGCTTGGCACTGGGCGTCGCACCGCAATGCCTGTGTGGGCGACTGCAAGCCGCTGAGCCGCCCGGAATAGGGAACTTCCAACGGTAGTATCGCATGGCCGCCGTGCGGCCAAAGCTGCGTTATGGTCTTGCGCGTTATGATAACGCGCCTTAGCTTCCGGGCATGAAAACGGAACTTCTTGTCGAGCTGTATGATGTCGCCAGGATGATGCGCACCCGGTTCGACCGCTGGGCCCGGACCTACGGCATGACCCGCGCGCAGGGCGTGATTCTGGCGCGGCTGTCGCGCCAGCCCGGCATGACGCAGAACGAAATGGCCGCGGTATGCGAAGTCGAGCCCATCACGGTGGGCCGCCTGGTGGACCGGCTGGAAGCGCGCGGCTTGCTGGAACGGCGGCTCGATCCGTCCGATCGCCGCATTCGCCGCCTGCATCTGTTGCCCGCGGCAAAGCCGATCCTGATGGCAATCCAGCGTTACAAGGACGATCTGCACGCCGATCTCACCGAAGGTCTTGATGACGCGACGGTGAAGAACGTGACCGAAGCGCTGCTGCACATGAAGGCGCGCCTGACCAGCGAGCCTGCAGTCAAAATCGCTGCGGCGGGCGAATAGATGGTTTTGCGCGGCAAAAGCGCCGATTCCGTGGATTGGCCTTTTGGGTTGGCAAAGCCGGATTCTTTCTTAAGATGCCGCGCGCGCGGCGCATTTTGGCCGCATCCGACGCCGCTGCCTTTCGCCGCCGGCGCAAACCCGAAGATGGTGGACTGAAAAATGAAAACTGCATTCATTGGCCTGGGCGTGATGGGTTACCCGATGGCGGGTCATCTGCAGAAGGGTGGCCACGACGTCACCGTCTATAACCGCAACCCGGAAAAGGCCAAGCAGTGGGTCGCCGAGTATGGCGGCAAGTCCGCGCCCACCCCGGCAGAAGCCGCCAAGGGCCAGGACATTGTGTTTTGCTGCGTCGGCCGCGACTCCGACCTGCGTCAGGTGACGCTGGGCGAGAATGGCGCGTTCGACGCCATGACCAAGGGCGCGCTGTTCGTTGATCACACCACCGCCAGCGCCGATATCGCGCGCGAGCTGGATGCCGAAGCCAAGAAGCGCGGCTTTGATTTCGTCGATGCGCCGGTTTCGGGCGGTCAGGCGGGCGCGGTGAACGGCAAGCTTGGCATCATGTGCGGCGGCACGGAAGCCGCCTATGCCAAGGCCGAACCGGTGATGGCGGTCTATACCAAGCTGGCCAAGCGTCTGGGCCCGGCCGGTTCGGGCCAGCTCACCAAGATGGCCAACCAGATCTGCATCGCAGGCATCGTGCAGGGCATGGCCGAAGCCTACAGCCTGATGCGCGCCGCGGGGCTCGACATCGAAGCGGTGACGGAAGTGATTTCCAAGGGCGCAGCGCAGAGCTGGCAGATGGAAAACCGCATCAAGACGATGAACGCCAACGAATACAATCACGGCTTTGCGGTCGAATGGATGCGCAAGGACCTGGCCATCGCGCTGGATGAAGCGCGCAAGCAGGGCGTCAGCCTGCCGGTGACCGCCGTGGTCGATCAGTTTTACGCCGAAGTGGAGAATTTGGGGGGCAAGCGCTGGGATACGTCCAGCCTTTTCGTGCGCCAGGAGACCGCGCGGAAGGGCAACAAAGGTTAAGCACGAGGCATGACATGAGTGAGCAGGATTCCCTCTCCGGCACGGCACCCCCGCCGTCCGGAAAGAGTGGACGCGGCTATCACCACGGCGATTTGCGCAATGGCCTTCTGGAAGCCGCACGCACCATTCTGGAAGAAGAGTCGCTGGCGGCCCTGACCCTGCGCGCGGTCGCCCGCAAAGCGGGCGTCAGCCATGCCGCGCCTTACCGGCATTTTCCCAATCACGAGGCCCTGCTGGTCGAGCTTTCGGTGGAAGGCTTTGACGAACTGCGCACGGCGATTGCCGAAGCTGCCAAAGCGCAAGGCGTGGAATCGGAAAAAATCGCCAATATCGGCGCCGCCTATATGCGCTTCGTCGCCCAGCGCCCGGCGCTGGCGCGGCTGATGTTCGGTGGCCAGCTACCCAACCGCGACCAGTTTCCCGCGCTGGGCGCCAAGGCCGATTCCATCGGCGAGGAAATCGGCAACGCGCTGCACGACAGCGCGCTGGGGCTGGCGGTGTGGGCCAGCGTGCATGGCCTGGCCATGCTGGTGCTGGAAAACGTGATCGATCTGGGCCAGCGCCGCTCGGGTCTGCACGTGCTGCCGGCGCGCGCGGAAATCATCCTGCGCAGCCTGTTTGCCACGGCGCGCGATTAGCGCTTCAGCAGCTTCGCCGCTTCGACCGCGAAATAGGTAAGGATGCCGCTGGCGCCCGCGCGCTTGAAGGCGGTCAGGGATTCCAGCATGGCGCGGTCGCGGTCCAGCCAGCCTTTTTCGAAGGCGGCCGATAGCATCGCGTACTCGCCCGACACCTGATAGGCGAAGGTCGGCACGCCGAAGCGGTCTTTCACCCGGCGCACCAGGTCGAGATACGGCATGCCCGGCTTGACCATCACCATGTCCGCGCCTTCGGCCAAATCCAGCGCCACTTCGCGCAGGGCCTCGTCGCCATTGGCGGGGTCCATCTGATAGGTGCGCTTGTCGCCGGTCAGCAGCTTGCCGGAGCCCACCGCATCACGGAACGGGCCGTAAAAGGCGGACGCGTATTTGGCGGCATAGGCCATCAGCAGGATGTTGCAATGGCCGGCTTTTTCCAAGGCGCCGCGAATGGCGCCGATGCGCCCGTCCATCATGTCGGACGGCGCGATGATATCGCAGCCCGCTTCGACCTGTACCAGCGACTGCTGCACCAGGATTTCGACGGTCGCGTCATTGTGCACATCATCGCCGTGCAACACACCGTCATGGCCGTGGCTGGTATAGGGGTCCAGCGCCACATCGCACAGGATGCCGATCTCGGGCACCGCCGACTTGATGGCGCGCACGGCGCGGCACACCAGATTGTCCGGGTTGATGGCTTCGCGGCCGTCTTCGGTTTTCAGTGCGACAGGTGTCTGCGGGAACAGCGCGATCACCGGAATGCCCAGCGCGGCAGCTTCCTTCGCCGCGGTTACGGCCAGATCGACCGACAGGCGTTCGACACCCGGCATGGAGGCGATGGCTTCGCGCTTGTTCGTGCCCTCGATCACGAAGATCGGCCAGATGAAGTCCGCCGGCGACAGGCTGGTTTCCGCCACCAGGCGGCGCGTCCAGTCGTGCCGTCGCAACCGGCGCATCCGGGTCTGAGGGTAAACACTCATATCCGCGCCGCCTTGCTTTTGGTGGTCGCACGGGCGACGCCGTCGCTGCGCTCGGCTGCCCGATGCTCAGGGCGGCGCGTCCAGTCGTGGCGCCTCAGGCGGCGCATGCGGATCTGCGAGTAAACACTCATGGGGCCAGTCTCTTGCCAATTCGCATCCAGCCGCGCAAGGGTTTGGCCACGATGACCGCGAACGATCCGCATGTTGAGGCCGAAAAACGCGGCGCTTTGGGGCTTCTTACCCTCAATCGCCCGGCGGCGTTGAACGCGCTGACCCATGGGATGATTAACGCCCTCGAGGCTGCGCTGACGGCCTGGGCGGCAGACGATGCCATCAAGGTGGTCGCGATCCGGGGCTCCGGGACGCGGGCTTTCTGCGCCGGCGGCGACATCCGCGCGGTTCAGCAGGCGGTGGCGGCGGGCACGGACGAGGGCGCGAAGCTGTTGCGTGATGAATATCACCTCAATGCGCTGATCGGGTCGTATCCCAAACCCTATGTCGCGCTGCTGCATGGCATCACCATGGGAGGCGGCGCGGGCGTGTCGGTGCACGGATGCTATCGCCTGGCCGATGCCACGCTGGACTTTGCCATGCCCGAAACGCTGATCGGATTCATTCCCGATGTCGGCAGCAGCTTTTTTCTTTCGCGCATGCCGGGCGCGTTCGGCATGTACCTGGCGCTGACGGGATCGCGCATCGGGCTTGGCGATGCACTGGCGGTGGGTCTCGTCACCCATGCCGTCGTCCGTGAAGACTTCGACGGGCTTCTGGACGGGCTGGCGGCGGGCAGGGTGGTGGAAGACGCAGTGCGCGCGGTTGCCCGCAAGGCGCCCGAAGGCGCGCTGACGGCGCAGCGCCGCCGTATCGAAACGGTTTTTTCCGCGGCGTCGGTGGAAGCGATCTTGGAACGGCTGGACCGCGACGGCAGCGACTTTGCGCGGGATACGGCGCAGGCGATCCGCAGCCGTTCGCCCATATCGCTGAAGCTGGTCTGTCGGCAAATGCGCGAAGCGAAAAATCTCGGTTTGAAACAGTGCCTGGCGATGGAATATCGCCTGGCATCGCGCGTTCTGGGCGGTCACGATTTCCGTGAAGGCGTGCGTGCGGCGCTGATCGACAAGGATCGGAACCCACAGTGGCAGCCTTCCGCGCTGGCAGGCGTTGGCGATATCGATGCGTATTTCGCGTCGTTGAACGAAAACGAGCTTTTCTGATTCTCGTAAAACTGTTTACGTTTTATTTGCCATGCGCTGACACAGTCGCGCCGTCTGGGAAAGTGTCGCGCGATATGTCGCGCATTTTACGCGTCCTTAAGACATCCCCCCTAGTCTGGCCTCAACAATAGGTGGGCTCCGCAAAAAGCGGAGAAATTAAAATGACGGCGATGGCCAAACCGCAAGCCGCGGAGGCGCTGGGTAGCGCATCTTCGGTACGCAAGTATTATCTCGAGACGCTCAATCTCGTGGAGCGGCTGCATCGACAGCTTCTCGACGTGATCAAGGACGAACTGGATCGCCGCGACGAACGCGAGATCAATTCGGTCCAGGCGCTTCTGCTTTTCAATGTCGGCGACCAGGAACTGACGGCGGGCGAACTGCGCACGCGCGGTCACTATCTGGGTTCCAACGTTTCCTACAATCTCAAGAAGCTGGTCGAAGGTGGCTACATCCACCACGAACGTTCGGAAGCCGATCGTCGCTCGGTACTGGTGCGCCTGACCCGCAAGGGCGAAGCGGTGCGCGACATGCTGCGCGAACTGTTCGACCGCCATCTGGGTTCGCTGGAAGCGGTGGGCAATGTCGGCTCCGATCATCTCGACAGCCTGAACGTCACCCTGAAGCGTCTCGAACGGTTCTGGATCGATCAGGTCCGCTTCCGTCTGTAACGACTACAGCTTCGGCGGCCAGGGCACGAAGGCGCTGACGCGGCGCTTGTAGTCGGCATAGGCCGGGCGACGGTCTTCGATCTTGTCTTCCATCAGCGTCACGCCGGAGACCTGCAGCAGCAGCAGCGTCACCACCAGCGGGCTGAGGATCAGCCACCACGCGCCTGCCGCCGAAAAGCCCAGCAGGAAGAAGCCCCACCACATCACGGATTCGCCGAAGTAATTGGGATGGCGCGACCAGCGCCACAGCCCCCGATCCATCACCTTGCCTTTGTTGCGCGGATCGAGACGGAAGCGCGCCAGTTGCACATCGGCCAGCGCCTCGAACAGGAAGCCGGCCGCGGCGATTCCCACGCCCAGATAATCCAGCACGCCCATGGGCGCGCGGCTGGACAGCATCACCGCCACCAGCGGGGCGGCGATGAACCACATGAGAATGGCTTGCAACAGGAACACCTGCACCAGGCTCCACCACCACCAGCGCGCACCGAACTTATGCCGCATCGCGGCATAGCGGTGGTCCTCGCCGTCATGGCGGGCGAAGATATGGGCCGCCAGCCGCACGGCCCACAGATTCACCAGAAAAAGCGCGGCTGAGGCCCGCGGCCCACTGGCGTCACTCAGGAGGGCGGCGATGTCCACCACCGCGGCAATGCCGGGCGCCCAGAAGATATCGATGATGCTGACGTCGCGGGTTTTGAGCGAAATCAGCCACAAGACCAGGGCTGAACCGGCCACGAATGCGAGGCCCCAAAGCGGCGGTGTCATGTGACAAATTGCATGGAATCAGGGGCTTGTTCTGGGGTATGGTCGGGGAACGAGGGCCATTTCGAAAGAACCCTGAGAACATAGTTCATGGCGTTTTCCTACAAAACCAGTTTCCAGGATGCCCTGGCTGCCCTGAAGCGCGAAGGCCGGTACCGGATCTTCGCCGACATCCTGCGTGAACGCGGCGCATATCCCAAGGCCGGCCTGTATAGCGCCTCCGATACGGATGGCGGCAGCAAGCCGATCACCGTCTGGTGTTCCAACGATTACCTGAACATGGGCCAGCATCCCAAGGTGCTGGCGGCGATGCACGAAGCGGTGGATGCGGTGGGCGCCGGCAGCGGCGGCACGCGCAACATTTCCGGCACCACCCACTATCACGTCGAACTGGAACGCGAGCTGGCCGACCTGCACGGCAAGGAAGCGGCGCTGCTGTTCACCAGCGGTTTTGTCTCCAACGACGCCACCCTGTCGACCCTGTCCAAGGTTCTGCCGGGCCTGATCATCTTCTCCGACGAACTCAACCATGCCTCGATGATCGAAGGCATCCGTCATGGCGGCACCGCCAAGTATGTCTTCCGTCACAATGACGTGGCGCATCTGGAAGAACTGCTGAAGGCGGCCAATCCCGCCGCGCCCAAGCTGATTGCGTTCGAGAGCGTCTATTCGATGGAGGGCGAGTTCTCGCCCACCGCCGCGATCTGCGACCTGGCCGAGAAATATGGCGCGCTGACCTATATCGACGAAGTGCACAGCGTGGGCATGTATGGCCCGCGCGGCGCCGGCGTGGCCGCGCGCGACGGCACCATGGACCGGATCGACATCATCGAAGGCACGCTGGCCAAGGCCTTCGGCGTGATGGGTGGTTACATCACCGCCAGCGCTGAGCTTGTGGACTGCATCCGCAGCTTCGCGCCGGGCTTTATCTTCACCACCTCGCTGGCGCCTGCCATCGCGGCCGGCACGCTGGCCTCGATCCGGCACCTGAAGTCTAGCGACGTGGAGCGCCAGAAACTGGCCGAACGTGCCGCGACCCTGAAGGCGAAATTCACTGCCGCCGGCCTGCCGCTGATGGAAAGCCCCAGCCATATCGTGCCGCTGATGGTCGGCGATGCGGCACTGTGCAAGGCGGTTTCGGATTCGTTGCTCAAAGATCACGGGGTCTATGTGCAGCCGATCAACTATCCCACGGTGCCGCGCGGTACCGAACGGCTGCGCTTTACGCCGTCGCCCGCCCATACCGACGCCATGATGGATGCGCTGGTCGAAGCACTGGTGGTGGTGTGGGACGCGCACAAGATTGCCCGCGCCGCTTAAGTGGCAGACAGGGAAATCTACGTCGAATTTGTGGCGATCGGAAATTCCGTCAAGGTAACAGCGATTGACCCGGCCACCGGGGCCGAGGCCAGCGTCATCTGCCCGGCCAACACGCCGCAATCCGCCATGACGAACGCCGCGCGGCGCAAGCTGGAATATGTGCTGCGCAAGAAATGAGCGCTCCTTCCGACATTGTGATGATGGGCGCGCGCGAACTGTCGGCGCACATCGCATCGCGCAAACTGTCCTGCGCCGAGGTGATGACGGCGTTTCTGGACCAGATCGACCGCTTCAATCCACAGGTGAATGCCATTGTGGCGCTGCAGGAACGCAGCGGTCTTCTGGCCCAGGCGCGCGAACGCGATGCGCTGGCTGCGCGCGGCGAAATCATGGGGCCGCTGCAGGGCCTGCCGCATGCGGTAAAGGACATATTGGCGGTGAAAGGCATGCCGCTGACCTTTGGCTCGCCCATCCTGAAGGATTTCGTGCCGGGCGCGGACGCCCTGCCGGTGGAGCGCATCCGCGCGGCGGGCGCGATCTTTGTCGGCAAGACCAACACGCCGGAGTTCGCGCTGGGGTCCCACACCGTCAACCCGGTCTATGGCGCCACGCGCAATCCCTACGACCTGAATACATCCGCCGGCGGCAGCAGCGGGGGCGCGGCAGTCGCGCTGGCGCTGCGCATATTGCCGCTGGCCGATGGCACTGACTATGGCGGCAGCCTGCGCAACCCGGCCGGCTGGAACAATGTGCTGGGCTTTCGCACCAGCGCTGGTCTGGTGCCCATGGCGGGCGAAGATGTCTGGTCGCCCAGCATCAGCGTCATCGGACCCATGGCGCGTAGCGCTGCCGATATCGCGCTGCTGCTGTCGGTGATGGCGGGGCACGATCCGCGCAGCCCGCAGTCATTGCCGGGATCAGGAACGCGTTTTCTCGCGTCGCTGGATCGTGACTTCAAAGATGCGCGTATCGGCTGGCTGGGCGATTTTGGCGGCTGGGCGCCCTATGAACCCGGGGTGCTGGACGTCTGCGAGACGGCGCTGAAAACCTTCGCGGACTTGGGCGCGACGGTGGAATCCGTGACGCCCGCTGCATCGCCGGAACAGGCCTGGAACACGTTCATCAAAATCCGCCAGTGGCAGCAGGGCCCCAATTTTCAGCTTCACTACAACAATCCCGCGCGCCGGGCGCTGCTCAAGCCTGAGGCGATATGGGAGGTCGAGGAAAGCATGAAGCTGACGCCCTTTGACGTCGCCAATGCCTCGGCGGCGCGCACGCGTTGGACCAATGCGGTGCAGCACCTGTTCCGCGATTACGATTTTCTGGTGATGCCGACGGCGCAGGTCTTCGCTTTTGATATTGCGCAGGACTGGCCGCGCGAGATCGCGGGCCATCCGATGCGCACCTATCACGAATGGATGAAAGCCAACTGCCTGATCAGCCTGACGGGCTGTCCGTCCCTGGCGGTCCCGGCGGGCTTCAATGGCAAGGGGCAGGCGATGGGATTGCAGATCATCGCGCCGGTCCAGCACGACATGGCCTGCCTGCAGCTTGCCCACGCCTATGAACAGGCCAAGAACTGGACAGCGGATGTGTTGCCGCCGCTGCTGCGCGCCTAGGTCTTGCGGCGCTTGCCCTTGGGGGCGCTGCTGCCCTTGCCCAGCCCGATCTTCTTGGCGAATTCACTGCGGCGGGCGGCGTAGTTGGGTGCCACCATCGGATAGTCGGGGGGCAGGTTCCAGCGGGCGCGGTATTCGTCGGGCGACATCTTGTAGCGCGAGCGCAGATAGCGCTTGAGCATCTTCAGCTTCTTGCCGTCTTCCAGGCAGACAATGTGGTCGGGCGTGATCGACTTCTTGACCGGCACGGCGGGCGGACGCGGCGCGGTGCCGCCTTCGGGCGCACGGGCGGAGAAGCCGCCCAGGGTCGCGTGGACATTCTTGATGATCCCCGGCAGCTCGCTGGCCGCGACCGGGTTCTTGCTGACATAAGCGGCGACGATTTCCGTCACCATCTTGAGGATGTCCTCCTCGCTTTCCTTGCCCATAACCATCCCGTTCGCGGTTTCGGTCCGTTGTCGGGAAGGAACGCGGCGTAATTGCGGCTGCGTCCCTGCCTGAGGTCAGCTTAGGGCAAGCCGAAAGGCCAGTCTTTCCGGCAACTTGCCGCAAGGTCTTAAATTTGGACCGGAAACGCTAGATTTGGTGCCGCCGAAGGGGTAAATCCGCCACTCCTGCGCGGGGGCGCTAAAGGCGGCCCTCCACAAGTTCAAGTTGCAAAGAGGACCCTGCATGTCGGCTGCCGCCAATTCCGTGGACCGTAACCCCGGCTTTTTCACCAGCGATTTGCAGAGCGCCGATTCGGCCGTTTTCGCCAGCATCCAGGACGAACTGAACCGCCAGCGTGACAAGATCGAACTGATCGCCTCCGAGAACATCGTCTCCAAGGCGGTGCTGGAAGCCCAGGGGTCGGTCCTGACCAACAAGTATGCCGAAGGCTATCCCGGCAAGCGCTATTACGGCGGCTGCGAATATGTCGACGTCACCGAGCAACTCGCCATCGAACGCGCCTGCAAGCTGTTTGATTGCAGCTTCGCCAACGTGCAGCCTCATTCGGGCGCCAATGCCAACCAGGCGGTGTTCTATGCGCTGCTGCAGCCCGGCGACACGTTCATGGGGCTCGATCTGGCGGCGGGCGGCCATCTCACCCATGGCCACCCGGCCAACTATTCGGGCAAGTGGTTCAAGCCGGTGCCCTACACGGTGCGCAAGGACAACCAGCATGTCGACATGGACCAGGTTGCCGCGCTGGCCCGCGAGCACAAGCCCAAGCTGATCCTGGCCGGCGGCAGCGCCTATGCCCGCCAGTTCGACTTCGCCGCTTTCCGCAAGATCGCCGATGAAGTCGGCGCCATCTTCATGGTCGACATGGCGCACTTTGCCGGTCTGGTGGCGGGCGGCGCCCATCTCAGCCCGATCCCGCACGCCCATGTCGTCACGACAACGACGCACAAGACTCTGCGCGGTCCGCGCGGCGGCATGATCCTGTCGCGCGACGCCGACATCGGAAAGAAGATCAACTCGGCCGTGTTCCCCGGCCTGCAGGGCGGCCCGCTGATGCATGTCATCGCCGCCAAGGCGGTGGCGTTCGGCGAAGCACTGAAGCCGGAATTCAAGACCTATGCGAAGAATGTGGTCGCAAACGCCAAAGCGCTGGCCGAAGTGCTCAAGGCCGGCGGTCTCGATATCGTCACCGGCGGCACCGACACCCACCTGATGCTGGTCGACCTGCGCCCCAAGGGCGCCAAGGGCCGTCCCACCGAACATGCGCTCGACCGCGCCGGCATCACCTGCAACAAGAACGCCGTGCCGTTCGACACCGAAAAGGCGGTGCTGACCTCGGGCATCCGTCTGGGCACGCCTGCCGGCACCACCCGCGGCTTTGGCGTCAGCGAATTCCAGGAAATCGGCAAGCTGATCGTCGAAGTGGTCGATGCCGTGGCCAAGAATGAAGAAGGCGATGCCCAGGTCGAGCAGAGCGTTGCCCGCCGCGTCAGCGAGCTTTGCGCCCGCTTCCCGATCTATCGATAAGGACCAGCCATGCGTTGCCCCTTTTGCGGACATGACGACAGCCAAGTGAAGGACTCCCGTCCTTCCGAGGACAATTCCGCCATTCGCCGCCGCCGCCATTGCCCCGAATGCGGTGGCCGCTTCACCACCTTCGAGCGTGTGCAGTTGCGCGAACTGATCGTGGTCAAGAAGAATGGCCGCCGCGAATCTTTTGATCGTGACAAGCTGGAACGCTCCATCACCCATGCGCTGCGCAAGCGCCCGGTGGAGCGCGAGCGGGTCGACCGCACCATCACCGGCATCGTGCGCCGCCTGGAATCCATGGGCGAAAACGAAATTCCCGCCAATGTGATCGGCGAGCTGGTGATGCAGGCGCTGGCCAGCCTGGACAAGGTTGCCTATGTGCGCTTCGCCTCGGTCTATCGCAATTTCCGCGAGACGCGGGACTTTGAAGCGTTGATCGGCGAGCTTGAAGGCGATGACAAGGTCTAAGCCTTGAACATTCTGATTATGGACGCCCGCTATCATCCGGCTGTCGCGGACACGCTGGTTGATGGCGCCACCGCCGCCCTGGAAAAGGGCGGGGCGCGTTTCGTGCGCATCTCGGTGCCGGGCGTGCTGGAACTGCCCACCGCCATCGCCATCGCCGCCCAGTCGGGCAAGCCGTTCGACGGCTATGTGGCGCTGGGCTGCGTGCTGGCCGACAGCCGCATCGCCGGAACTCTTTATGAAGAGACGGTTCGGGCGCTGATGCAGCTTGGTTCCACGGGTCTGCCCATCGGCAACGGCATCGTGCTGGCGGCCGACGAGGGCGCCGCCCTGGACCAGGCCCAGACCATGGATATCGGCGGGGATGCGGCGCGCGCCAGCATTTCGCTTGTCACTCTGGCGCAGCGTTTGGGAACACCATGACCAGCCAGGCCGATGCCCGCCACGCCGCCCGCCTGGGCGCGGTGCAGGCGCTGTATCAGATGGAAATGTCGGGCAACGGCGCCGAGGAAGTGGCGGCGGAGTTTGCCGAACATCGCTTCGCGGAATTGCCCGCGACCCCGGATGGCGAATTCTTCCACGCCATCGTCAACGGCGTGCCGCAGCACCAGGTTGAGATCGACCGCGCCATCGCCGCGTCGCTGTCGGAAAAATGGAAGCTGGAGCGGGTGGATTCCATCCTGCGCGCGATTCTGCGCTGCGGCGTGTTTGAACTGATCGGGCGGCGTGATGTGCCGGCCAAGGTCGTGATCGACGAATATGTCGCTGTGTCCGGCGCCTTCTTTGGCGGCGATGAACCAGGCTTCGTCAATGCTGCGCTGGACGGCATCGCTCGGCGCAAGCGTGCCCCGGAATTCGGCCTTCCGGTCCCTGACGGCGAACTCGAATTCTAGCGTTCGTTCGCACCTGCGAAGCGTGATGGCCGTTGCGGCCCGCGCGCCGCGCATGCAAGCATTCCCGCAAGCAAGATGCTGAGGGGGAATACAATGGACATCAAGAAGCGCGATTTTCTGCTGGCGGGCGCCGCCATCGGTGCGGGTATGGCGGCAACATCTGCCATGGCGCAGCAAAAGCCGGTCAATTCCGGCAAGCAGCCATCGTCGGTCGACCGCAACTACAAGCCGCGCCGCCTGAACAAGTGCATCGAACTGTGGGAAGATGGACAGCCCGCCTATTACACCAGCGCCGGCGTCGGCCCGGGCGTGGACCCCTATGAACAGGGCAAGCGCATGTGCAAGACCTGGGCGGACGTCATCGCCTATGACATGGAGCATGGTTCTTTCGACATGAAGGAACTGCGCGAATTCATGCGCGGTCTGAAGGATGGCGGCGGCACCGCTTCGGGGCACAGATTTCCCACCGTCTTTGTCACCCCGCCGGTGATCGGGCTGGATGAACCCTATGCCCGCGCTAACACCTGGGTGCTGGAACAGATCCTCTGCACCGGCGTGATGGGCCTCAATCTGTGCCATGCCCGCGATCCGCGCGCGGTGGAAACCTATGCGCATATGGGCTGCCGCTATCCCTTCATGGACACGCCGGGCGTCACCGCCAAGCTGAGGATGCAGGGCTTGCGCGGCAACAGCGCCAGCTTTGCCGCCGACATCTGGGGCGTGGCGGGCGGCACTTATCAGCACATTGCCGACCTGTGGCCGATGAACCCGCGCGGCGAGCTGATCTTCGGCGTGAAGATCGAAGACACCTATGCCAACAAGAATGTGAACATGACCTTGGCGATACCGGGCGTGGCGTTCGCGGAATGGGGTCCGGGCGACAACAATCTGTGGCTCAACGGCTATAACAGCGTCGCCGATGGCGGCCTGTCTGGCCATCCGGTGGTGCGCGACGCGCAAGGCAATGTGGTGGAAGACGTTACGGCGCTGCCCAACATGAAGGCGGTGCGTCAGCAGGTTCTGGACGCGTGCAAGAAGAACAACGTCAAGTTCCTCAATGCCGCCGAGACCCAGCCGGGCCACAACAATGTGATTCAGCAGATCAAGGATGGCACGATGCTGGTTGCGACCGGGCCGCAAGGCGAAGCCGTCGCCATCATGGGGCGCGAGTATACCAAGCGGCGCATGCCGGTTTAACAGTATTGCATCCTGCGAAGGGCGCGGTGGCTTGGGCTGCCGCGCCCTTTGCTTTAGATTGCCGCCATGGACGAGTTCAGCATCATCGCCAAATACTTCGCGCCGCTGGCGGGCGAGGGCGCATTCGGCCTGAAGGACGATGCGGCCATCGTCCCGCAACGCGCAGGCCATGATCTGGTCGTGACCACCGACGCCATCACCGAGGGCGTCGACTTCTTCGCCTTCGATCCGGCCGACAGCATCGCGCGCAAAGCGCTGCGGGTGAACTTCTCCGACCTGGCTGCCAAGGGCGCGCAGCCGGCGCACTATCTGGTCAACCTGTCGCTGCCGCACTCCATTACCGAACAATGGCTGGCCGGTTTCGCCCAAGGCCTCGCGCAAGATCAGAAGGAGTTTGGTGTGACACTGTTGGGCGGCGACACCGGCGCCACCGAAGGGCCACTCTCCATCGCCGTTACCGCCTTCGGCTTCGTGCCCTCCGGCCAGATAATCCGGCGCAACGGCGCGAAGGTCGGCGATCATGTCTATGTCACCGGCAGCATCGGCGACAGCGGCGGCGGCCTCGCCATTTTCAAGCGCGAAAATCACAATCTATCCGAAACCGATCGTGACAGTTTGATTGCATGCTATCGCGTGCCGCAGCCGCCGGTGGACGTTGCTCCCAGCCTGCGCGGTATTGCCCAAGCCAGCGTCGATGTTTCCGACGGCCTGATCGCGGACCTCGGCCATATCGCATCCGCTTCGGGCGTGCGCATTGTGGTGGAAGGCGAACGCGTGCCGCTGTCTGCGCCGCTCATGGCTTTTTGGGGTGACAAGGCGGTGCAACGCGCCGTTGTTGCGGGCGACGATTATCAGATCGCCTTCACCGCGCCGCCCGCTCTTACCGGACCTTTCACCCATATCGGCTGGGTCGAAGCCGGGCAGGGCGTGAGCCTCACACTGAACGGTGCGGAGGTTGCGCTTCCCAGCCGGGGCTACCGGCATTTTTAACATTAAAGTCGCGGGCGAAAGCGTCCTGATTGAAACCGGACGCCCTTCCGCGTTATCCCTCGGGATCGGGGCAGTGTTTTGTCGGGGCGTTTCGATGATCAAGATGGCTGTGCGCGGTGTTGTGGCCTGGCTGCTGCTGGGCGGCGCAGTCCTGGCCCAAAGCACTTCGGACCTGTTTCCGGGCTCGGATTCTTCCGCGAAAAATTCCGTGAAGCTCACCACCGTCCTGATGGCGCTTCCGGCCGGCACGCCCTGGCTGTCGATGCGGATGAACGTTCTTTGCGACAATGAGGACAGGGTCAGGAGCGCGTCTGGGGGACGCGAGCCGTAGGATCTGCCGCCTTATGCCACGGCCTTCAAGACGGAATTGGAGCGCGCCGGATACAAGGTCGTCGATTCCGACGAGAATCTGTTCAATCGGGACGTGGCTTCTGCCGATTTTCAGGTGGCTGCGGTGATCAGCCAAGCGCGCGTGGTCGCCTGTGTGAGCGACGGCAAAATGTTCAGCGGCGGCAACCTGGGCGATGCCAGGGGCGAAGGGACGATGAGCGTGGACTGGCAGGTGTACTCGCCGCTGAAAAAGCAGGTGGTGGCGCGTGTCAGCACCAGTGGCGCAATCAAGCTGGACCGGAAAGTTCCCGGCGGCGTGGCGCAATTGATTACGGGATCCTTCTCCAGCAACGCGCGCGAATTGGCATCCAAGGCGGAATTTCGCGACGCCGTAAGCGCGCCAAAAGCCATGGGGTCGCAAGGCGTTTTGACGCCCGGGCAGCAGGCCAAAATCGGTCTGGCAGGGAACCTCAAAGCACCGGCCCGCCCCATTGCGGAAGCGGTGAGCAGCGTCGTCACTTTGCTGACGGGCTCAGGCAGCGGCTCCGGTGTGCTGGTTTCAGACGACGGCTATCTTCTGACCAACGAACATGTGGTGGGCGACGCCAAGCAGGTCCGCCTGCGCTGGTCCGACGGCATCGAGACGGTGGGGCAGGTCATACGGGTCGCCAAGAACCGCGACATCGCGCTGATCAAGACGGATGCCCGCGACCGCATCCCGTTGGCCATCAAGCGCGGCGCCGTCAGCCCGGGCCAGCGCGTCTATGCCATCGGCACGCCGCTCGACAAGGCGTTCGAAGGCACGGTCAGCAGCGGGATAATTTCCGCCAACCGCACTATCGAGGGGTTGCGTTACCTCCAGAGCGACACAAACATCTTGCCGGGATCGAGCGGCGGCGCGCTGCTGGATGAAACCGGAGCGGTGATCGGCATCGCGGTGTCCGGCTATCAGAAGGACGGTCAGGCGGTAGCCTGAACATGTTCATCCCCATCGGCGACGCCATGGATTTCCTGGCGCTGGAGCGGCAATAAAGCCCGCCTTAACCATTCGCTAACCCTGTTTTGCGAGCCTGCCGGCCATGCGCAAGATGGCTCTTTTGGCGTTACTGGCGATGGCGGCTCCCGGCATTGCGCCTGCCTTTGCGAACGATGCGCCCAAGGACACTGCCCAGAAGGGCGAGAAGGGCGGCAAGCCCGGCACGAATATCGACATGCCCTATCTGATGGCGCCGCTGACAAATGCGGAGGGCAAGCTGACGGGCTACGCCTATATCTCCTCGCGTCTCACCGCGTCATCGGAGGGCGTGCTGACGGAAGTTCGCGAAAAAATACCCTTCATCCAGGATCTGCTGGTACGTAACATCAACGGCGCCAGTGTCACCATGCCGGACGATCCGGAGAAGGTGGACATTGCCGGTGTGGAAGCGCGGCTGCTGGCCGATGCCCGCAAGGTGATGGGCGCGGCCAAGATAAAGCAGATTACTGTGTGCACGGTTCAGATCGCCGAACTGCGCCCCAAGCAGACCCCCGCCTTGCATACCCCCGCCGATAAGGCGGTGGACCCGCATGCTGCGCCGCCGAAGAACCCGGTAAAGTCGCGCTGCGAGACCTGATTTTTGCGCATCGAGGCGGTTGCCTCAATTCCGTCCTTTTGGCAGTCTTCGCGTGCCCTTGAAGCGGTGAGTCCGAAAAAGCGGATATCCCGGCCATGGGGATCGGCGTTTCGCCTGTCCCGCATGTTCATGGCGGACGGCTTTGCGCCGACCCGCATTTGAACATCTCTGAGGGGACGATCCATGGAATTGAATCTGATTTTGGCCAGCGGGGTGCTGGCGCTGCTGTATGGTCTTTGGACCATACGCTCGGTGCTGAGCCTTCCGGCCGGCAACGCGCGGATGCAGGAAATCGCCGCCGCCATTCAGGAAGGCGCCGCGGCATATCTCAACCGCCAATACACCACCATCGCCATCGTTGGCGCGGTGATCTTCGTGCTGGCCTGGGTGTTTTTGAGCTGGCAGGTCAGCCTGGGCTTCCTGATCGGCGCGGCCCTGTCGGGCGCGGCCGGTTACATCGGCATGTATGTTTCGGTCCGCGCCAATGTGCGCACCACCGAAGCGGCGCGCATCGGCCTGGCCGCCGGTCTTTCGGTGGCGTTCCGCGCCGGCGCCGTCACCGGCATGCTGGTGGTCGGCCTTGGGTTGCTGGCGGTCGCCGGTTACTACGCGGTGCTGACACTGGGCTTTGACCTGTCGCTGGAAAATCCGGTGGACAGCCGCATCATCGTCGACAGCCTTGTCGGTCTGGGGTTCGGCGCGTCGCTGATTTCGATCTTCGCGCGTCTGGGCGGCGGCATCTTCACCAAGGGTGCTGACGTCGGCGGCGACATGGTCGGCAAGGTCGAGGCGGGCATTCCCGAAGATGACCCGCGCAACCCCGCCACCATCGCCGACAATGTGGGCGACAATGTCGGTGACTGCGCCGGCATGGCGGCCGACCTGTTCGAAACCTTCGCGGTGACCACGGTGGCCACCATGGTTCTGGCCTCGATCTACTTCACCGGCGATATCAAGGCCCAGTTGATGCTGTATCCGCTGGCGATTGCCGGCATGAGCATCGTGACCTCGATCATCGGTACCTTCTTCGTGCGCCTGGGCAAGTCCAACAACATCATGGGCGCGCTGTACAAGGGTGTGATCGCCACGGTGGTGCTGTCGCTGATTGGTCTGTATCCGTTGACTGACGCGATGATCGGTCTGAACACCGAGATCGTCAGTGGTGGCGTGACCTATACCGGCCTGTCGCTGTTTTATTGCGGCATCGTCGGCCTGGCGGTGACGGGTCTGCTGATCTGGATCACGGAATATTATACCGGCACCAATTTCCGGCCCGTGCAGTCCATCGCCAAGTCTTCGGTCACCGGTCACGGCACCAACGTGATTCAGGGTCTGGCGGTCAGCATGGAATCCACCGCGCTTCCGGCGCTGGTGATCTGCGTCGGCATCGTCGTCACCTACATGCTGGCGGGCCTGTTTGGTATCGCCATCGCGGTATCGACCATGCTCTCGCTGGCGGGCATGATCGTGGCGCTGGATGCGTTCGGTCCGGTGACCGACAATGCAGGTGGTATTGCCGAAATGTCCGGTCTGGAAGGCGATGTGCGCAAGACCACCGACGCGCTGGACGCGGTCGGCAACACCACCAAGGCGGTAACCAAGGGCTATGCCATCGGTTCGGCCGGTCTTGGCGCGCTGGTGCTGTTCGCGGCCTATACCGAAGACCTGAAGCACTTTGCGGCGCAGGGCACCGGTTACTTTGCCGGTCTTGAACTGCCCACCTTCAGCCTGGCCGATCCCTGGGTCGTGGTTGGCCTGTTCTTCGGCGGTCTGCTGCCCTACCTGTTTGGCGGCATGGCCATGACGGCGGTGGGCCGTGCGGCCGGTTCGGTGGTCGAGGAAGTGCGCAAGCAGTTCCGCGAAATGCCGGGCATCATGCAGGGCACCCAGAAGCCCAACTATGCCCGCGCTGTGGACCTGCTGACCAAGTCCGCCATCAAGGAGATGGTGGTACCGTCGATGCTGCCGGTCTTCTCGCCCATCGTGCTGTTCGTGCTGGTGGAGCTGGTGGCGGGCAAGACCCAGGCCTTCAATGCGCTGGGCGCCATGCTGATGGGCGTGATCGTGACGGGCCTTTTTGTGGCGATCTCAATGACGTCCGGTGGCGGCGCCTGGGACAATGCCAAGAAGTACATCGAGGACGGCCATCACGGCGGCAAGGGCAGCGATGCCCACAAGGCCGCGGTGACGGGCGACACGGTCGGCGATCCCTACAAGGACACCGCCGGTCCGGCCGTCAATCCGATGATCAAGATCACCAACATCGTGGCGCTGTTGCTGCTGGCGGTTCTCGCCCATCTGTAACGGCCAGGAATGAACAGGGCGCGGGGCTTTCGGCTTCCCGCGCCTTTTTCATGCGCCTTTTACATATTAGAATAGTTCTAAACTGCTTGACGCCGTTCCGGCAGGCCAGCGGCACTCGTCTAGATGTAACGCCAGCTATTTAGTAGCCTCAATCACGCTGGTACAAAATATTCGGCAGGCCAGCAGGCCAAACGTGAGCCGGAAAACAATCAGGGAAAACGCCAGAATGAAGAATTTCGTAGCGGTCACGATCTTGTCCACGCTGTTCGCGGCCTCCGCCGCGCTGGCGCAGTTTGGCGCCGACCCCAACATCGTTTCGCCGGTTGCCATGAGCACCAAGCCGCCCGCCGGCCTGAAGCAGCTGCCCTATCGTTTCGTCGACCAGCCCCAGCCGATGCCGGGCCAGAAGTTCGGCAACGTCTCCGCCGTGGCGCTGACCCCCAAGGGCAATCTGCTGGTCTATAACCGCAACGCCGCCATGATGATGGTGGAGTATGATCCCAGCGGAAAATTCATCCGCACCTTCAATCCCAACATCGCCATCAACACCCATGGCATGCGGGTGGACCGTCACGGCAACATCTGGGTCACAGACAGCTTCCTGAACGTGGTGTGGAAGCTCAAGCCCAATGGCGAGCCGGTCATGGCGGTCGGCGTGCGCGGCGAAGTCGCCAAGTGGGACGACACCAAGTGGAACGGCATGTTCAACCAGCCGATGGATATCGCCTTCGACAAGGATGACAATTTCTATGTCGTGCAGGGTCATGGCGGCACCTCGTCGCCGGGCGCCTGCACCTGGTGCGCCACCTACAACAACATTAAGCCGCCGGTGACGCAGGGCTCCGATCCACGCGTCTTCAAGTTCGACAAGAACGGCAAGTATGTCAGCAGCCTGGCGCTGCCCCATGCCGACGGCACCTATGGCACCATTCACAGCGCCATCGTCACCACCAAGGGCGAGCTGTGGGTCACCGACCGCCAGTTGGGCAAGATCATCGTGCTGGACACCAACCTCAAGCGCCTGCGCGAAATCTCGCAGCCCAACCTGACCAGCGGCCTGTTCCAGGATGCCAAGGGCACCATCTGGCTGTCGTCAGGCATGGATGGCCTGATCTTCCAGCTCGACGCCGTCGGCAAGATGATCGGCTATCACGGCAATCCGGGACGCGACAATCCGAACGCCCCGGCCGCCGGCCGGTCCGACCTGATCGGCGAGTCCCATTACCTCGCGGTGACGCCGGACCAGAAGACCATCTACATCGCGGATTCCATCAACGGCAAAGTGCTGCGGCTGGAACGC
>CAILUV010000010.1 GCA_903837555.1 uncultured Alphaproteobacteria bacterium | reverse complement strand
GTCAATCACCAGCGCGGGGGTATCAATGTCTTCTTCGCGCATGCCGGGTTCGGCGGGTGGGTGTTGCAGCATGGGGAATCCTCCGTGGCGTTTCGCATCATAGCCATGCCCATGCGTTCCGCGCCAATCGTGCAGGCCCAGGGGACGAAGCACCAAGGCACAAAAAAAGCGGCAGGGTTTCCCCTGCCGCCTTTTTGCCGATTGATCCGAAGATCAGAAGGCGACGCGCACGCCGGCGACGAGCACCGTGATGTCGCGGGTCAGATCAGGCGATGCTGCCGAACCGAAGTTGATAAGGGTGGCACCAGCACTGGTCGGTGCCGCTGTCGGAATATTCTCGTCCTTGATCTGGTTGTAGTTCGCGAACAAGGTCATGCCAGGCGCCAAAACATAAGCTACGCCAAGACCCATATAGGTCTGCGTACGGTCAGCCACCTTGCCACCATTATCCTGCGTACCCTGCGAATAGTTGCCGCCAACGCTAAAGGCGCCAATGGTATAGGTGATACCAAGTGCCCACTGGTCGCTGCCATCAGTGCCCGGGTTGATCGTACCATTGGCCGGGGTCGTCCGGTAATTGCCCCAGGTATAGTCGCCACCAACCGCAAAGCCATAGGCACGCAGCAACAGGCCCGCAGAGTAGGCGGTGATATTCTGGCCCTTCACAGCAAGCGGCGCACCGTTGGCTGATTGTGAACCCGCGTCGGCAAACTGCGCCACGAAGGACGCGCCCACGCCGACATCGCCGAAGGTGCCACGATAACGCAGCGCCGCAGAGATTTCATTCTCAAGGCCCGTGCGGTCACGCTGGAAGTTCGTGGTGCTGGTTGGGATATTCGGCTGCTCACCCTCGAAACGGTTCGGCGCGAAAGAAACACCAGCGTCGAAGCCCATGAATTGCGGGGACAGATAAATGATCTTCGAAGCGTCATTGCCGTCGCCGACGCCGGCCATGATGTAGCCGGAATTAGCAACGAATTCATCCCAGGAATCCGAGTCACCCATCCACAGCGTGGCAGGACGGCGGATTTGCAGCAAGGACGCGGCGCTGTCTTCCTGACCGAAGCGGAGTTCACCCCAGCTGCCCTTCACGAAGCCATAGAGCTCGTCATAGGAAACCGTGGTGCCATCGCCGGCGGTCGAAGTCACATTGTCCATCTGCAGTTCGAACAGCGCGCCGTAGCGCATGCCGTTGGCAGCAACGCCGTCAACATAAAGGTTGATTTCGGACTCAGTGCGGAAATCGTTGCGCTGACGACCCTTGGCGTTGGTGATCCCGCCTGCGGTGTTCCGAGCGAGGCCCTTATCGGCATCGTCCTGAACATTGCCCATCGAGAAGTCAAAGAAGCCACCCAGGCGCACAACGGTGCCGCTGGTGGTCGGTGTGGCTGGGCGGTTCGGCACGCCATCCGCACCATGCGGGCCAGCACCGGTGATGCCAACCGGGGTCTGGAACAGGGCGGCGGCGGTGCCGGTGGGCGCCACGGAAGTGGCGGGCAGCGCCGGCGGGGCGGCCGGCGCGGCAACCGGAGCCGGACGAGCGGCCGGGCGGGCTTGTTGGGCGTTGGCAGCCTGCGCAACGAGCGCGAGACCAACAACAGCCGTTGTCCCCAGAAGAATTTTACGCATTGAAGTCCTCCTCATAGCCGGACGATCCGGCAGTGTTCCTCGGCCCCTGCCCCCGGCAGGAAGGAAACCCCAAACACCCATTAAGGGCGCCTATGGCTTCCAGACCTTGCAGGACTATGAACATTTCAGTGGGCGGGCCGCAACCTCTCAGAAAGGGCTGACGCGACTTGGCTACATCACTGTGGCAAGCGCGCAACAGGTGACGCCAGCCCGCCAATGGCCGCGACCCCTGCTGCGCGGCGCGGCACCGCGCCCAACCGCGAGGATGTGATGCCGCCCAAAGCCATGCAGGGCGCGGGCAGAGAT
>CAILUV010000009.1 GCA_903837555.1 uncultured Alphaproteobacteria bacterium | reverse complement strand
TCCTTCGATACCGCCATGTAATGGCCTTCGCCGATATCGTTGGAATCCTTCACCATGCCGGCCTTGCCGAACCAGCCCTGCACCGATCCGTCCCAGCCCATCTTCAGAACCTGGCCGTGGCGACCGGTGGACAGCCACAACTGGCCGGTGGCGTCTTCATAGAAGCCGCAGGTGACGTGCGGGAGCTGGATTTCGCGGTTGCGCTTTTTCAGGTCTTTGTCGAACACCACGATCTTGGCCGATGCGCGGTCGGCGACCCAGACTTCGCCGGTGGGCGCGATCACCACCGAATGGATCACCGGCAGCATGCCGTCGGTGCGGGCCATGTTCACGCTGGCGAGAAATTTCCCATCCTTGTCGAACTTCATCACGCGCGGATCGCCGCCGGGAATGGCGGGCGCCCGCACGAACACGCCGCGCGGCTTGGCGGCGCGCACCTGGGGAATGTCCAGCGTGGCGCAGAAGGTGCAGTCGGCGGGCGGCGAGGTGCCGCCATGGCTCTGCACCACATAGAAACTGTCATCCTTGTCCCAGGCGATGTCGAGCGGCTGGTTGAACATGCCGTTCCACTTGGCGTCGTCCCAGGCGGCATTCTCGCCGCGCACGCCAAAGGTGCGGATCGGGTCGCCATTGGGGTTCAGCTTCCAGATCACATTCATGAAGCTGTCAATGATCCAGATATTGCCATGGCGATCGATGCGGATGCCGTGCGGGTTCATCGCGATATTGGGGTTGAACACCCGCAGCACCCTGGTGCCGGTGGGGTCATATTCCACCATCATGATCGCCGGGTTGCGGTTGAAGACGATCAGGTTGCCGTTGGGGCGCAGCGCCAGGGCGGCGACATTGCCGAACTCTTCCCCGTTGGGCGCCACCGGGCGCTTGGCGAAACGGTATGGCAGCTCGGGCGCATTGGGGGTGACGACGGGCGGTTCAGGCTGCTGCGGCGGCACCGGCGCGGGGTTGGCGACCTGCGCCGACGCGGCACCGGTCAGCAGCAGCGCGGCGGCAAGACATAAGGCGAATTTCGACATGGGCCCCCCAAAGGCGTTTGGTTTTGTGGGCCAAGAAAACGCCTGTTGGGACGCGATGGCAACCCTTAGTGGCTTGCCGCGCCGCCCGTCAGCACCGCGATATCGCCCCGGTCCGCCACCGTGTCATGCCAGGGGAAGTGCAGGGTGGGGTCGTTGACATGGCGCTTCATGCGGATGGTCAGGCGTGCGCCCGCGCCGGGCGACAGGCGCAGCGGGAAGTGCGGCGCATCCAGCTTGGTGGTGGCCGTGCCGTCCGACACCGATACAAGCTGATGTTCGGCATACGCGCCGCCCTGCACGATCAGGCTCTTCGCCTTGCTCTGGTTCAGGTTGACGAAGGTGACGCTGACATGGTCGGCGCTCCAGCCATCGACCAGCACCGCAACATCTTCGGGCACGCCGGCGCGGCGGCGTTCGGGATCGAAATAGCGCAGGCGGGAGAATTGCAGCGCCCCGCCCTGGCCGGGCGACGAGGGCGCCCAACTTGGATGGCCGATATAAAGGCCGGCGCACATCAACTGGGTCAGGGGTTCGCAGGCGGGCGTGCCGGGATTGAACTCCAGCGCCGCATCGGCCAGCCGCATGTCGGCGGCCGTGGTGTCGGCATCGACCTGCTGCATGCGCTTGCGGATTTCGGTCAGCGCCGCGCGCAGCGCCTTCACCGGATAGGTGGGATTCTTGCCTTCCAGATAGCTGTACCAGCCGGTTTCCTCGCAGCGCGCCCGGTCAGACGGCTTCATCGACAGGTAATAGCTTTCCAGGAAGTTGAACTTGTAGTTGCCGGGGCGATAGCTGTACCAGCCGTCATCGCCATGCATGGTGGGCGATGACTTCACGCCATTGATCACCTTGGCCTGGGCGTCGATCTTGTCGGCCTGGCGGCGCCACACATCCAGATATTTGTCGTCGCCCTTTGTCACCAGATAGGCGTTCATGAAGCCCACGAAGGAACGCGGCAGGCGATTGCGGTCGGCGCGCTTGCCGGTCTGCGGCACGATGGGGCTGAACGACCAGCCGTAAACGCCGCCATACCATTTGCCGTCGGCATCGCCGCCGGGCTTGCCGTCCAGGTGGCCGACATTCGACGGAATGATGTCGTTGTTGGCGCGGGTGCGTTCGATCCAGGCGTCGGTATACTCGACGATCCAGGCTTTGTATTTCTGCTCATGCGTCAGCATGTAGGCGGTTGCGGCCAGCGATGTCGCAACCAGGTTCAGCGGATTGTCGCCGACCACATCGTTGTAATCCTTGAAGTGCGCCAGGAACTCGTCGTAGTTCGCCTCGCCATGCGCCAGGGTGGGAAAGCGGTGCACCACATCGATGGGATCGCCCGCCCAGTCCAGCGCCGTGGCCTTGCGCATCATCGGGCCTTTCGACCCGTTCATCATGCTCTTGATCAGCTTCAGCTTGGGATCGTAGTTGGGCGCGCCCGGATCTTCGTCCATGTAGAAACCGGCGAAACGCTTGACCCGTTCGCGGTAGCGGCGGTCATAGGGATTGGCCAGCGGCATCTGGGCAAAGACCGTCAGGCCTTCGCCGTTATGCTGCCAGTCCATCTGGGTGGGCCATTCCTTGTAATACATGCCGCCCTTGGCAAACGGCACGTCGGTGGTCTTGGCCGCGGTGAACTGGCGGACATGGCCCTCATAGCCCTTTTCGTACATCTGGCGCAGAACCTCGTCGCCGCCCAGCGCATAGACATGCGGCCAGTCGTTCAGATGCTCGATGGCGTCATCCGGGCCGTCATTGCCGCCCCAGCGCTCGATCGTTTCCAGATAGCCGTTGTTGGGATTGAAATAGCGTTCCCAGAACTTGACGCAGGCCTCCGTATTGGCGCGCAGCAATTCGCGTTCCAGCAGCGCCCATTCCGGCGGCTCCATCGGGGTGGAAATGCTGAAGCCGCTCGGCGCGGCGTTCAGCTTCAGCGGCAACAGGGCGATGGTGGCCGCAGAGCCCATCAGGAATCCGCGGCGGGTGCTGTTGGTCATGGTCGCGAGGCCTTACGGGTTGAGCGAAGACAGGTAGGCGACGATGTCGATGCGCTGGTCCGGGGTCATCTTCTCGACCTGCTGCTTCATCATGGCGGCGCCCGGTCCGTTGCGCGCGCCGGTCTTGAAGTCATACAGCTGGCGCGTCATCTGGCTGGGCGAACGGCCGGCCAGCGGCGGCACATCGCCATTGCCCTTGAATTCGGGGCCGTGACAGGCGGCGCAAGGAAAGCCGCCGGCTCCGCTTTCGACCAGCTTCTTGCCGCGCGCGATCGAACCCTTGGGCACATAGGCGACAAAGCCGATGGCCGAAGCGCGCGAGTCGATGTGATGCTCGTCTTCCGGGGTCTCGATGATGCGCTTGCCGATGGGTTCGCGCGGGCCGGGCACCACGATCAGCATGTTGCGGCGGTCGATGTCGGTCTTGGGCACGGTGTCGGTTTCCACGACGCGGATCCATTTCTTGTATTTCACCTTCGAGAAGTAATCGGCGGCGATCTTCACTTCGGCGTCGTTGGAATGGCGCGCCACTTTCAACATGGAATTGATCGAGCCCATGCGGTTGGTCGAGGATTTGCGCGCGCCTTCGCGCATGTCCTTCACCTGCTGCACGATATAGTTGGCGGGCAGGCCCGCCATCGAGGAATTCTCCGGCTTGCCCTGGCCGTTGGGCAGGTGACAGAAGCCGCAGGCCGACACTTCGGGCTTGCGACCATGCTCGACGATGGTCGGCATCTTGGGATGGCTTTCGGGATACCAGTCCGGCACGTTCCAGCGGTCGTTGACCTGGGCGGTGGTGAAGACTTTTTTCGAACCCTTCACGCGGCGCTTCTCATTAGGGTCCTGCGGCGGCCAGGGATGGGTCGCCACCGCAAAGGCCCAATAGGGCAGGGGATCATCCTTCAGGATCTTGCCGTTCTGCGGCGGCAGCGTCTTGGGGTCGATATCGACGATCTTGCGCTGCTGCGCCTGGCCGCCCGCGCCGCTTTGCGCCAGCGCGTCGCCACCAAACAGCGCCACGCCGACCATGGCGGTCGCCGCCACGCTCATGCCGGCCAGAATAAGTGTCAGTTTGCGCATGCGTTTCCCCTGTGCCGCCCCTTGGGCCTGATTGGCCGAAGTGGCGCATGAAAACCGCCTGCCGGGCAAGGAAAAATCGCCGCAGATCGCGCCTTCTCACAGGCCGATGGCGGCAAGGATGCGGCCCATAACGCAGTTGCGAAAAGGCTTGCCGCGCGCGCCACCCCCTTGGCCTTGGGGCCGGGGCGAGTCAGGGTGGGGCGCTATCGGGTCGGGGGACTTGCATGAAAATCATCGCTCTGGCGTCGGCGCTGCTGCTGGGCGCATCCATGTTCGGCATGGCCGAGGCGCAGACGCGACGGCCCGCCACCATCAACTACGGCTATGTCTTCGGCGAGTATGACTATTACGACGCCAAGGGTGGCTCGCTAAACGGCGGCGGCATCGGCGCGGGCTGGCGGCTCAGCCGCCACTTCGCCGTGCAGGCGGGCGGGCAGTATTCGCGCAAGTCGGGCGTGGATTTCACCAACGGCTAAGTAGTGCGGCACGAACCTAACCTTCTAAAAATTACTTCGGAATCAGCACATCCTTCACCGGGGTGCGCGGCACGCTGCCCTTGTCCAGCACCAGCGTCACGGCGACATGCACCGGGCCGCTGCCAGCAGCGGGGCGACCGTCATGGGGCAGTCCGCGCGGCACCAGGAAGCTTTCGCCTGCCTTGATCACCTTGGGCGGCTGGCCCTTGATGAAAACCTCGAAGCTGCCTTTGACGACCTGCGCCATCTCGACGCCCTCATGGGTGTGCGCGCCGACGGTTTCGCCCGGCTTGAAGTCGCGGGTGGTGATGATCACCGTCTGCGGCCTGGAGCCTTCGGGAATGTCGTAACTCTGGGTGTTGGGGCCCTGTTGCACGGCCATCACGCCGCCCGACTGGGCCAACGCGGCGGAGCCTGCCGCCAACATCACGCCCGCGATCACAAGCGCACCGGTTTTCATGTCTTTCTCCCCATTATCCTTGTCCAAGGATGGCGGGTCGCACTTTCGCCCGCAAGCCTGTATGATGCGCGCATGGCCAACAAGAAAATGATTACCAACGCCGAAACTAGGCAGGACGCCGCCGACCGCCGCACCCAGATGGTGCGGGACGAGATGGCGAAGGAGCGCGCCGCCACCGACGCCAAGACCGCGCGGCTCAAAGCCCTGCGCCTGGCGCAGGAACAGGAAGCCGCCGCCGCGGCGCCGCCGCCAAAGGCGAAAAAGCCCGCCAAATCCAAGAAATAGGGTAACGCGTCAGTCCGGCTGGATCTGATCGCAGGTGTCGCACACGATCACGGCGTCGCCGGACTGCGTGCGCCCGTTTTCGGCATGAAGGCCGGGCGTGACGCCGATCAGGCGGCGATCGGGGCCGCGCGGGCGGTCCTGCGCGGTGGATTCGTTCCATGTCACCGCGCCGGTCTGGCCGCAGTTGGAACAGGTGATGTCGATCTGAAATTGTCCGCGCGCTTCGATTACGAAGCCGTGACGCGGCGGGTGCGCACGGGCTTGGGCGCGGGCGCATGCTTCTGCGCCTCGGCGTCTTCTTGTTCCTTGGCCAGGCGCAGGGCTTTCAGCCGCGCGGTCTTGGCGTCGTTGGCTTTGCTTTCGGAATCCATCTGCTGCTTCACCATCTGGGTGCGTGTCTGCCACACCTGTTCCAGGCCACCGGGTGTGCGGGTGGGGCTGCGGTGCTTGCCATGGGCATTGGTCATCGAAAGCGTCCTTTAAGTGAAAGCGGGTGGCCGCGAACGGCCACCCGATCTCGTCGTCTTTAGACGGCCTGCAGATTGCCGGCCTTGGCGCCGCGCGCATCCGGGAGGATGTCGAACTGCACCTTCTGGCCTTCATTCAGCGAGCGCATGCCGGCCGCTTCAACAGCCGAAGCGTGGACGAACACGTCCTTGCCGCCGTCGTCGGGAGCGATGAAGCCGAAACCCTTGGAGGTATTGAAGAACTTGACGGTACCGATGGCCATGATTTTTCCTTTGGATCATCGAGGTTCCGCCGGCGCGAGATGCGCAGGCGGTGTGGAACAAGTCGAGGCCTAAAGGAAGTTTTTCAGTTCGTTCCGGCGCGCTATTGCGAGTCAGAGAGGACTTAAAGCGCTTCGTCTGACGTAAACACAGAACCACGTGCCCCAGACCATAGAGGAAAACTGCGAAAACACAAGGCTGTCAGCGAAGCTGCTGTTAATGCTGGATAAAGTCAGAGCGGCTGGACGTTAACCGCGTCCGCTTTCGCCGTTCCGAGCTTGTTGCGCAGCGGGAACAGGAAAGCATCGGCTTCGATTTCGAACACGTCGCCGTCCTTGGTCTGCACGCCCGCGCTGAACGACAGCGTCGCGGTGCCGAAGAAATGCACATGCACGTCGCCGGGGCGGCGGAAGCCGGAATACTTGAAGTGATGCGCTTCCAGGTTGGCGATGGTGTGGCTCATGTTGTTTTCGCCCGACAAGAACGGCTTGTCGAAAATCGTCTCGTTGCCACGGCGCACTTTCGACGTGCCGGTGACGGCGTCGGGCAGGGCGCCGGTGCGCAGCTCGGGGCCAAAGCTGCACTGGCGCAGCTTGGAATGGGCCAGCCACAGATAGTTGAACTTCTCGGTGACGTGATCCGAAAACTCGTTGCCCAGCGCATAGCCCAGCCGATAGGGCTGGCCGTCGTCGCCGATAATATAAAGTCCGACGATCTCCGGCTCCTCGCCGCCATCCTGGGCGAAGGCGGGCGAGGAAAATGCGGCTTCCGGTGCCACGATCGACGCGCCGTCGCCTTTGTAAAACCATTCGGGCTGCGCGCCTTCTTCGCCGTCTTTCGGCTTTCCCTTGTCCAGGCCCAGCTTGAACATCTTCATGGAGTCGGTGAGCACGTCTTCGCCGGACAATTTCTTGTGCATGGCGTCGCGCCCTTCGGCGCTGCCCAGATGTGTCAGACCGGTGCCGGTGACGATGGTGTGGGCGCTGTCGGTCGGGTGATCCAGCGGCGCCAGCACGCGCCCCTCGCTCAGCGCCGCGCGGATATCGACACTGTCGCCCAGGCCCAGATCGGCCAACTGCGCTTCCAGCGAGACGCCGGCCTTGATGGCCTTGCGCGCCAGGTCATAGGCGCTGGTGACGCCATTGACGATGCGCCCCCTGGCATCGGCATCCAGCGCGGCAACGGCGCGCGCCCCATCCTTGGTCGTGAACTGCACCAGCCGGAGAACCATGAGATTGTCCTTATATAAGAAGGCCCTTGGACGGTCTTTTCGCGCCGTCGGGCGCCAAAGGCAAATCGGCGCGGAACCTGCCCAGCCGGGCGGCGTTCACGGGGCATGAAACTGACGATCTGCGTGGCGATTTTATTTGTGGCAGGACTGTGGCCGGGACTGGCCCGCTATCAGGGCGGCGTCCGCCAGCCGGAGCCGCAAACGCATGTCCTCACCACGCTGAAGCAGCAGCCCGCACCCGTGCTAGGCTGGGCGCAGAAGCTCAAGCTGCGGTCCTGATGCGCACCACCCAGATCGTTTTCGCGCTGATTCTTGCGGCGTTTCTGTTCTTCGTCCTCAAGCTGCTGGGCCTGTTTCTGAAATTCGCCCTGATCGCCGCGGTGCTGGGTTTTGTTGTGGGGCTGCTGTTGTGGCACCTGCTGTCGAAGTTCTTTCGGCAGCGCAGCAACTGAACTCTTGTCAAAGTGTGTCAGCGGGCTGCGGCTTTCGTGCAGTCTGAACATGCAAGAAACCCCTTCTTTGCCGCAGCGGGGCGCGGTTTAATATGCCTTGAGGGCAGGGACGACAAACGTCCCGCGTATAGGCGTCAAGGGAGAAAGCATGTCCGGTATCAATCGCAGACACATGATGGCGGCCACGTCGGTTGCCGCGCTGATGGGCCAGCAGGCCTTCGCGCAGGCGCCGGCCAAGCCGGCCGCTTCGGCGCCGGTCGCCGCCGCCAAGATTGCCGACACCGACTGGGATCAGTTCGGCGGCAATCTCGCCAGCCACCGCTATTCGCCGCTGGACCAGATCGACGCGTCGAACTTCAACAAGCTGGAACTGGCCTGGAAGTTCAACACGGATTCGCTGGGCCCGACGCCCGACGCCTATTTCAATTCCACGCCGCTGATCATCAAGGGCCGCATCTACACCACCGCCGGCATGCGCCGCGACGTGGTGTGCCTGGACGGCGCGACGGGCGAACTGCTCTGGGCCTACCGCTATGACGAAGGCCAGCGCATCGGCAGCCGCGGCGGCCCCGGTTTCGGCTGTTCCTACTGGACCGACGGCACCGAAGAACGCGTGATCTTCTGCACCCGTGGCTACAGCATGATCTCGCTGGACGCCAAGACGGGTCTTCCGGACCCCAAGTTCGGCACCGGCGGCATCGTCGACCTGCGCCAGAATTTCGACCAGGAAGTCGATCCCAATCGCGGCATCGTCGGCATCCATGCCCCGCCGCTGGTCACCAAGAATGTGATCGTGGTCGGCAACGCCCCCACCGCGGCGGTGAAGGGCTATCTGCGCGGTTTTGACGTGCGCACGGGCGCGCGCAAGTGGATCTTCCACACCATCCCCAAGAAGGGCGACTTCGGCTACGACACCTGGCTGGTGGAAGGCCAGGCCGAGAAGGCCGGCAATGTCGGCGTCTGGGCGCCGATGTCGGCGGACGAAGAGCTGGGTCTTGTGTATGCGGGCGTCGAACTGCCGCCCACCGACCTGAACGGCACGCAGCGTCACGGCAATGCGCTGTTCAGCGAAAGCCTGGTGGCGCTGGATATCGAAACCGGCAAGCGCAAGTGGCACTACCAGCTCACCCATCACGGCTTGTGGGACTATGACATTCCCTGCGCCGCGATAATCTGCGACCTGAACATCCGCGGCCGCACGGTGAAGGCGATCGCCCAACCCTCCAAGCAGGGCTACCTGTATGTGCTGGACCGCACGAACGGCAAGCCTGTCTGGCCGATCCCGGAAAAGCCGGTGCCGAAGGGCGATGTGCCGGGCGAATGGTATTCGCCGACCCAGCCCGTTCCCTCGCGCCCGCCGGCCTATGACGCCAACGGCATGCTGGAAAAGGACCTGATCGACTGGACGCCCGAGATCAAGGCGCGCGCGCTGGCGATTTCCAAGCACTACAAGATGGGCCCGGCCTTCACGCCGCCGCCCTTCGTTACTCCCGGCAAGGGCATCTTCGGCCTGATGATGCTGCCCGGCACCCAGGGCGGCGCCAACTGGCCCGGCGGCTCGTACGACCCGGAAACCCGCAAGGTCTTCATCTATTCCAAGACCCGCATGGAAGCGGTGGGCATGCAGTACAATCCGGGCAATCCCACCCAGCTCCAGCAGGCGGGCCTGGTCACCGCGCCGAACACCGCCGATCCGAATGGCGGCATCTTCGGTTCGGCGGCGAGCCTGAAGGGCGGCACCACCCGCAGCTTCGTCAGCGTCGATGACGGCATCAATGCGCCGATCGTGCCGCGCCTGCTGTCGATCGAAGGCCTGCCGTTGAACAAGCCGCCGTTCGGCCGCATCACCGCGCTCGACCTCACCGACGGCACCATGGCCTGGCAGGTTGCGCATGGCGAAACGCCGGACTTCATCAAGAACCACCGTCTGCTCAAGGGCGTGAAGATTCCGCGCACCGGCCAGTCGGGCATCCTGGGCACCCTGGCCACCAAGACGCTGGTGATCTGCGGTGACGCGGGCGTGTTCACCGATGAACAGGGCCGCAAGGCCGCGCGTCTTCGCGCCTATGACAAGAACACCGGCGAGGAAAAGGGCGCCGTGTTCATGGAGAAGGTGCAGACCGGTTCGCCCATCACCTACATGCTGGGCGGCAAGCAATACATCGTGCTGGCCACCTCCAACGGCTACGGCGCTGACCTGGTTGCCTATCGCTTGCCGGGATAATGGAAAAGGCCGTCACATGCGCGGCCTGTCTTGCATCTTTGCTTTTGCTTGCGCCTAGCGCGCAAGCCGCGCCTGCGCCGGAGAAAAAACCGGCGCAGGCGTCTTCGCTTAAAAAGCCCCCTGTAAAAAAAGCCGCGCCAGTTCTTTCGGAATACCAGAAAGAACAGGCGATGAGCCCGGCGCAATTGATCCGCCGCTGGAAGACGCATGTGGCCAAGGCGTCAAAACGCTTCGGCGTGCCGGTGGCCTGGATCAATGCGGTGATGCGGGTGGAAAGCGGTGGCCGCACCATGCTGTCGGAAAACATGCGCATGGTGTCGAACAAGGGCGCTATGGGCATCATGCAGGTGATGCCGGGCACCTATAAGGAGATGGCCACCGATCACCGTCTGGGCCCCGACGCCTTCAACGCCCATGACAATATCCATGCCGGCACCGCCTATCTGCGCTGGCTGCGCGGCAAGTATGCCTATCCCGCGATGTTCGCCGCCTACAATGCCGGGCCGGGACAGGTCGATGCGGCCATGCAGAAAGGCACGGCGCTGCCCAAGGAGACGCGCGACTATGTCGTGCGCATCAATGCGATCCTGGGCGGCAAGGATGACGGCACCTCGATCTTCTCGACCAAGCTGACGCGGCCGGACGGCAGCGACGTTCTGATCGATCCCTTGGCGGTGGTGTCGGTGCGCGCCGCGCTGCCGGGCGAATACGGCCCCGATGTGCGCTCGGTGATCCGTCTTGGCGGACGCCAGACGCAGGGCGTGCGCGAGGAACTTGCGGATGTGACCTCTGCCATCCGCCTGCGCGGCGGGAAGATCTGAGGGAGCGGTATGTCGTGCGGGTGGTTACAGCCCCGACCGTCCAGCCGCGCCACTGAAAGTAAGGCGAAAATAACCGCGTCTGCGCGGCACGAAATGCAGCAAAAACAAGGATTCTGCGCGCATCCGGAACTCGTCCGCCTGCCGGGACGTTCCTTTTTACCTATGTATGTGTGCCGTCCCATGAACCTCCATGTCAGTCCCTCGATGAACGACCTGGCCGCCCCGGACTTTCTCAAAGATGGCGGCGCCTGTGGCGCGGTTCTGCGACAGCGCAACTGGGACGCGACCCAGATGGGTGCGGTGCAGGATTGGCCGCCATCGCTGCGCGTCATGTTGCGCACCGTCCTGGCATCGCACCAGCCCATGTGGCTGTGGTGGGGCGCCGACATGATCCAGTTCCACAATGACGCGCTGATCCCGCTGCTCGGCAACCGCCATCCCGACGCGCTGGGCCTTCCCGCCAAGCGCGCCTGGCGCGAAGGTTGGAAACAGATCGCCGAACGCGCCCAGGCCGCCATGGCCGGTCATGCCTGCTTTTTCGAAGCCGATGCTTTGGCGATGGGACGCGGCGCCGAAGAGGAAAGCTATTACACGTTTTCGCTTTCGCCGGTGTGCGGCGAAGACAGTGCGGTGAGCGGCGTGCTGGGCATCATCACGGACGAAACCGACCAGGTGCGATCCTCGCGCATGCTGGCGCTGGAGATCGAGCATCGCCGCCGCATCGAACGCCACCAGAACTTGCTGCTGGATGAACTCAACCATCGGGTGAAGAACAGCCTGGCCACCGTGCAGGCGATGGCGATGCAGACCTTGAAGGGTGTCGATGCGCCGGCGCGCGATGCCTTCCTGGCGCGTCTGTTCGCGCTGTCCAGCCAGCATGACCTTCTGACCATGGACAATTGGGAAGGCGCCTCGCTGGAAGGCGTGGTGCGCCGCGCGCTGCGTCCCTGGCGCGAGGAAGGCCAGACCCGCTTCACGGTCGATGGCCCGGCGGTGCATCTGGATACCAAGCGGGCGCTGGCGCTGGGCATGGGCTTTCACGAACTGGCGACCAATGCCGCGCGCTATGGCGCTCTCTCCAACACCACCGGCATTGTGGCGGTGAGCTGGGATATTGCGCCCGACGGCAGGACGCTGCGCCTCATCTGGCGCGAAACCGGCGGGCCTGCGGTGGCATATCCGCAGCGCAAGGGTTTTGGCCTGCGCCTGGTCGAGCACGGGCTGGGCCGCGAACTGGGCGGCATGGTGAAGCTGGATTTCGCAGCTGATGGTCTGGTCTGCGAATGGATCATGAAACTGGAATAGGCGCGCTATGACCCGCATCCTGATTGTCGAAGACGAGATCATCGTTGCGATGTTCATGGAGGATATCCTGGCCGAGCTCGGCTATGAGGTGGCCGGCGTGGTCAGCCATCTGGATGAGGCCATGAAGCGCGAACGCGACTTCGATGTCGCGGTGCTGGATGTCCATCTGAACGGCCGCAATGTGTTCGACTTCGCCGACAAGCTGACCGCGGAAATGGTGCCGTTCATCTTCGCCACCGGCTATGGCGAGCGCGGCATTCCCGAGCGCCATCGCGGCTGCCTGGTGCTGCAAAAGCCTTTCCAGCCCGATGATCTGAAACGCGCGCTGGAAAAACTGGTCGTGCCCGCGCCGCCGAACGGCGCGGCTCACGCCAGCGGCCAGGCCATTTCCACCTGAAGCCCGCCCAGGGCGGAGCGTGAGAGGCTGATGGCGCCGCCGCGCGCTTCGACCAGATCGCGGGCGATCGACAGTCCCAGTCCGTGACCCGGCCCGCTTTCGTCCAGCCGGCGTCCGCGCACCAGCGCCAGTTCGGCGTCCCAGTCGCTCAGCCCCGGTCCGTCATCTTCCACCATCAGCCGCACGGATTTGTCGTCACGATCGCCGCAGATGCGCACCAGGCGGCGGGCGAAACGCGCGGCGTTCTCGGTCAGCGCCCCCAGCACTTCCGACAATTCCTCCGGGCTGCCCGGCACGGTCAGGTCCGGCGCGATTTCAATGTCGAAGGCCAGCTTGGCGCCCGCGTCGGTATGCTCGATCACCGCCACCACGCGCTCGGCCACGACCCGCGCCGGCACCAGTTCGGGCGTGATGCTCTGGCGGGCGGCGGCGGCTTTCGACCGCGCCAGCTCCGCTTCGATCGCTGCGGCGGCGGCGGCGATGGCGCGGTCCAGACCGTCGGCGACCTGCCTGTCACCGCGCGCCCGTAACTGGCGGCTTTCGGCCGCCAGCACCGACAGCGGTGTTTTCAGGCCATGCGCCAGATCGGCGGACCGCCGCCGCGCCCGCGCCAGATCCTGTTCGCGGGTTTCGGCAAGCTGGTTGATGGCGCGGGTGAGGGGTTCGACTTCCGGAGGATGCTCGATCACGGCCAGCCGTTCCGACGGATTGAGCCGCAGCGCGCGCAAGGCGTCGCGCAGATGGGCCAGCGGCTTTAGGCCAAGCTGCACCTGCAGCGCGGCGGCGCCCGACAGCACCAGCCATAGCGCGGTGAGGAACAGGAACAGTTCATAGCCGAACTCGGCGCTGGCGGTGCGCACCGGCGCCTGGTCTTCGGCCAACTGAATCAGCACGTCATGGCCACCCGCAATCTTCAGCCGCCGTTCCAGCAGCAGAAGATCGGGTTCGAACGGCCCCGCCACCGTGCGGTGGTGCCAGCTATGTTCGTCGCCCGCGCCCTTGGCATGGGCGGTGGGCAATTCCTGGTCCCACAGCGAACGCGAACGCAGCCGGCCATGCTGGCTCGATATCTGCCAGTACAATCCGCTGGACGGCCGGGTGAAACGCGGATCGGGCGGCTGGGCGGTGACCGAAAGCCGGCCCTTGGCATCGACCTGCAGACCCGCGATCAGCGGCACCGCTTGGCGATCCAGTTCCTGGATCTCGCGCCGTTCCAGATGGCGCTGGAACAGCACCGTCATCATCGACCAGGCAACCGCGAGCGACAGCAGGATGGCGACAGCCGCGCCCACCAACAGCCGCAGCCGCAGCGAGCGGATGTTCACGCCTGGGATTCCAGTTGATTGCCGAAGCCGCGCCGCGTCTGGATCACCTCGGCGCCCAGCTTGCGGCGCAGGCGCGTCATCAGGGCTTCGACCGCATTCACATCGGCCTGTTCGGACAGGCCATAGAGGTGATCGGCGATTTCGCCCGCCGAAACCGGGCGCGTGCCGTGATGGGCCAGGTAATTCAGCAGGCGGTATTCCAGCGGCGACAGGCGCACGGCAACGCCACCCACACTGGCGGCCATGCGCGATGTGTCCAGCACCAGCGTGCCGAAGCGCATCACGCTGGCGCCGCGCCCCGCCGCCCGGCGCACTAGGCCCTTGGCCCGCGCCACCAACTCGCCCATCTCGAAGGGCTTGCCCATGTAATCGTCGGCGCCCGCCTCGATGCCTTCGACCTTTTCGATCCAGTCGCCGCGCGCCGACAGGATCAGCACCGGAAACAGCCGGTCGGCGCCGCGCCAGCGCTTGAGCACCGACAATCCATCCAGCTTGGGCAGGCCCAGGTCGAGAATGACCACGTCATATTCGCCCGTGTCGCCGCGAAACCAGGCATCCTCGCCGTCACGGGCGTGATCGACCACGAAACCCGCCGCCGTCAGCGCTTCGGCGACATGCTGCGCGACGTCGGGGGAATCTTCCACCACCAGGGCGCGCATCTAATCGTCTTCCACGGACAGGATATCGCCCTTGCGCGCGTCGATCTGCAATTCGCGGCGGCGTCCGTCTTCGGTGATCACGTCGATCTCATAAATCAGCTTGCCGTTGCGCTGCGTTTCCAGGTCCACCGCGATCACCGTGCCGGGTTCGCGCCGGGCGGCGATGTCGAGGATGGACGTCAGCGGCATCACCTTACCCCTTTTCAGGGCTTCGCGCGCATCGTCCTGGTTGAAGCGCGAATGGTGTGTCGTGGGCTTGGGCGTCGATGTATCGGCGTTGGCCTGCGGCGATTTCGTCGGTGATGTGACCGGTGTGCCACGGCTTTCCTTTGCCACGACGCTGTGCGAGGAGAGCGCCGCTGCCAGAAGGAGACCGGGAATCCATTTCATCATGACGCCCGCCATTCTGTCGCAGGTTTCCCGGCCGATCTAGGCCAGATTGGCTGACAGCAGGCTGACAGTTTCCGTCGGGCTGGCGTCGGGTGGTTTCCTTACAAACACGCCATGCTTCGCGCCCTTGTTGCTTCGTTTTTGATCGCTGCCTCCACGCTTGCTGTTTCGCAGGCGGCGCTCGCCCAGCCCGCGCCCGATGGCCTGACCGCCTATCCGGCCGCCTTCTTCATGGAAAACCAGCCCGCCACCGCGCTGGACATGGTCAAGCTGGTGCCGGGCTTTCGCCTGCAGAACGGCGATTCCGGCATTCGCGGCTTTTCCGGCACGGTCGGCAACGTCCTGATCGACGGCCAGCCGCCCACCAGCAAGGAAGAAAGCCTCGAACAGATTCTGGGCCGCATCGCGTCGAACGCGGTGGAGCGCATCGAACTGATCCGCGGCGCCGCCGAAATGTACGGCCATCCCATTCTGGCCAATGTGGTGCGCGTCAAGACCGTGTCGATGCGCGGCCGCGCCGAAGTGGAAGGCGCCATCAACCTGACCGGTTCGACCGCGCCGCGCATCGCGCTCAGCATCACCCGCCAGGGCACGGATTCCTTCTGGGATGCCTCGGTGCGCTATGGCCGCAGCATCGGCAACAATCTGGGCTTTGGCCGCCGCGACCGTTTCACGCCCGGCGGCGCGCCGGTGCGCCTGGCTGAATATGAATTTCCCTCGCTGAACAATTTTGCCGAATTCAGCACCAACTATCGCCAGCCTTTGTGGGAAGGCGATCTGGCGCTGGGCCTGGTGCTCAAGCAGGCGCGCGAATATTCCGATGTGCGCGAATACGTCACCTTCCCGGCCATCGCCCAGAACAGCGGCCTGGAAAGCGACCGCGCCCGCAACGGCGAGGCGCGGCTGGAATATGCCCGTCCCATCGGCCTGTGGGGCCAGGTGCGCCTGTTCGCGGTGCATCGCCAGGAAGAACAGGACGAAATCAGTCAGACCACGACCATCGCGGGCACCGACCGGGCGCGCAGCCTGTTCAACCAGCGCGAGGATGTCGGCCGTCTGGCCTGGCAGCTTCAGCAGGGCGACCTGAAGCTGGATGCGGGCGTGGAAGGCACCATCAATGTCCTGTCCAGTCGCAGCACGCTGACCATCAACAATGCGCCGGTGGTGCTGCCGGCGGCGAATTTGCGCGTCGAGGAGCAGCGCGCCGAATTCTTCGCCACCGCCACCCAGCGCTTCAGTCCGGTGCTGCTCTCCGAACTGGGCCTGCGCTATGAAACATCGACGCTGACCCAGAGCGGCGACAGCAGCCTCGTCAAGGACCTGTCCTTCTGGAAGCCGCGCTGGCTGACCACCTGGGATGTCGTGCCCGACAACCAGTTGCGTTTCCTGGTCGAGCGCCAGGTGGGCCAGCTCAATTTCCGCAACTTCGCGGCCACCACCTCGCTGAACTCCAACGTGGTCAATGCCGGCAACCGCAACCTGGAGCCGCCGCGAAGCTGGATATTCGCCCTCACCTGGGAAAGGCATTTCTGGGAGCGCGGCTCGCTGGTACTGGAAGCGCGCCAAGAGCACATCGAAAATGTGGTCGATCACATTCCGGTCTTTGCGGGCCTGGCTGCGTTCGACGCCATCGGCAATATCGGCAGCGGCCGGCGCGATCAGGTGGAAGCCAGCATGATCCTGCCGCTGGATGAGATCGGTCTGACCGGCGTGACCTTCACCGGCAGCGGCACCTACACCAACAGCCGTGTGCGCGATCCGGCGACCGGTTTCATCCGTCCCATCTCCGGCGACCAGGAAGTGGTGATGCATTTCGAGGCGACGTATGACCGGCCGCAGGACAATCTGCGCTTCGGCGTCAACCTGCACGACCATCTGATAACGGCGGAAACCGAGTACCGCATCGACGAGATTTCGGCGGAATATCACGTCTTCAAGCTAGGCGCCTTTATCGAGCACAAGCCCGCGCCGGACTGGACCTTGCGCGTGTTCGCCAACGACATGGCGCCCAGCCATTACATGCGCACCCGCGCCATCTATGGTGGCTTGCGCGGGGCCACGCCCCTCAGCCTGATCGAACGGCGCCGGTTGACCACGGGCGCGCAGATCGGCATCCGGGTCCAGCACGACTTCCAGTGACCCTGCCCGGGGGGCTCCAAACCGGGTTCCAAAGCCCCAGAACGGGGAAATTGTTAATTCCGGGCCTTCCGGCGTTAAGAATTGGGGATTAAGCCCCTCTGCGGGCCGGTATGTGGCCAAAAAGCCGCAGAAATCCTGTATTTTTGCTTGGACCGGAACTCCTCGCCTGATATTTTCTTGGCACTAGCAGAGGGGCCCCTGAACGGGGTTGGTTGATGAGGCATCTGGCACGTACAGCGGTTCTGGCCGTTGGCGTTGCCGCCGTTTCGATGGCGGCGGCGTTGCCCGTTGTCGCGGCCGAACTGCCGCCCGCGCTGCAGTCCTTCGGCGTCAGCCGTTCCGTTTCCGCCTTCGAGCTTTCCGCCACCGGCGCGTCCGGCTTCACGCTCAAGCCCGTCGAGGCCGCCGCGCTGGGCAGCGGCGTTCCGTCCGCCGAAGCCATGCATCTCACCCAGTTCGCCGGCAGCACCGTGGTGTCGCCCACTTTGGCGCTGGATGCGGGCCGCGGCCTGGACATCGGCGCGCGCTTCACAAATTTCGACCGCAAGGCCTCGCCGTTCCTCACGCCGGTCAACGCGCCCTATCTCAGCCTTGCCAATGGCGGGCGCTATACCGGCGTCACCTATGTGCCGGCGCCGAACCTGCGCCTGCGCGCGGGCACCTCGATCAACAGCGAACGCCTCGACCGCTTCCGCTTCGATCCCATCGCGCCCACCGGCCCGCTGGCCATGACCTATGACGCCAGCCAGACGCGTTCGATCCTGGCGGGCGTGTCGTATGACGTGACCAGCGCCATCGGCTTTGATCTCACGGCGATTTCGTCCGACCGTTCCGGCGTGCCGCTGGGCTTCGCCAATGCCGCGCAGCTTGCGCGCAGCGCCCAGACCAACGCCTTCAGCGTTTCGGCCCGCGCCGATATGGGCCAGGGCTGGGTGACCACCGCCTCCTTCAGCGAAGGCATGACCCAGCTTAACCAGCGGGGCAGCACGCCGCTGCTGCGCGAGCAGAGCTATTCGCTGGCGATCGCCAAGCACGGCTTGTTCGATAACAGCGACGCGCTGGGCTTTTCCTTCAGCCGCCCGGCGCCCAGCATGGCGGGCAGCTTTTCCAGCCTGATCGGTTCGGGCGAATTGCCGCCGCTGATCATTTCCCAGACGCCGGCGCTGAACATGAACCGCGGCCAGCAGGCGGCGGAAACCGATTTCTCGGTCGGTTATGTCACCAACTTCCTGGACGGGGCCGTGGCGCTGCAGACCAACGCCGCCTACCAGACCAACGCCCAGGGCCAGCGCGGCGCCACCTCGGTTTCGCTGCTCAGCCGCGCGAAAATCAAGTTCTGATTTCACGCCCGTTGGGCTAAAACCCGCACGTCTCAAGCTTTTCAAGGAACCTGCTCATGGCCGGCCCGCAATTCGTTTATGTGATGAAGGGTCTGTCCAAGACCTATCCCGGCGGCAAGCAGGTGCTGAAAGACATCTGGCTGAGCTTCTATCCGGGCGCCAAGATCGGCATCGTCGGCGTCAACGGTTCGGGAAAATCCACCTTGATGAAGATCATGGCGGGGCTGGACAAGGATTTCACCGGCGAAGCCTGGTCCGCCGATGGCGTGCGCATGGGCTACCTGTCGCAGGAACCGGTGCTGGATCCGGACAAGGACGTGCGCGGCAATGTGATGGAAGGCGTCGCCAAGAAACAGGCGCTGGTCGACCGGTACAACGAGATCGCGTCCAACTACACGGATGAGACCGCCGACGAAATGGCGAAGCTGCAGGACGAGATCGAAGCGCAGGGCCTGTGGGATCTGGACTCCAAGGTCGACCAGGCGATGGACGCGCTGCGCTGTCCCGAAGGCGATGCCAAGGTCGAAACCCTGTCGGGCGGCGAACGCCGCCGCGTCGCGCTGTGCAAGCTGCTGCTGGATGCGCCCGACGTGCTGCTGCTGGACGAACCCACCAACCATCTGGACGCCGAGTCCGTGGAATGGCTGGAACACACGCTGAAGGATTATCCCGGCTGCGTCATCCTGGTGACCCATGACCGCTATTTCCTGGACAATGTGACGAGCTGGATCCTGGAACTGGACCGCGGCAAGGGCATCCCGCACGAAGGCAACTATTCATCCTTCCTGGGCGTGCAGGAAAAGCGCCTCAAGCAGGAATCGAGCGAGGAAGCCGCCAACCAGCGCACCATCGCCCGCGAGCGCGAATGGATTTCGCAATCTCCGAAGGCCCGTCAGGCCAAGTCCAAGGCGCGCATCAATGCCTATGAAGAGCTGGTGCGCAAATCGCAGGACCAGCGCGCCGGCACCGCCACCATCATGATCCCGGTCGCCGAGCGCCTGGGCGATCTGGTGATCGAGGCGGAAAATCTCGCCAAGGGTTATGGCGACCGCCTGTTGTGCGAGAATGTGAACTTCAAGCTGCCGGCGGGCGGCATTGTCGGCGTGATCGGCCCCAACGGCGCGGGCAAGACCACGCTGTTTCGCATGTTGACCGGCCAGGAAAAGCCTGATGCGGGCACGCTCAAGGTCGGCTCGACCGTGCAGCTTGGCTATGTCGACCAGTCGCGCGACGCGCTGGACCCCAACAAGACCGTGTACCAGGAAATTTCCGGCGGCACCGACTTCATCGAATTCGGCAAGACCAAGATCAACGCGCGGGCCTATTGCGGCCACTTCGCCTTCAAGGGTGGCGACCAGCAGAAAAAGGTCGGCCAGCTTTCGGGCGGTGAACGCAACCGCGTGCATCTGGCCAAGATGCTGCGCTCGGGCGCCAACCTGCTGCTGCTCGACGAACCGACCAACGACCTGGACGTCGATACGCTGCGCGCCCTGGAATCGGCGCTGGAAGAGTTTGCCGGCTGCGCCATGATCATCAGCCACGACCGCTGGTTCCTGGACCGCATCGCCACCCACATGCTGGCCTTTGAAGGCGACAGCCATGTCGAATGGTTCGAAGGCAACTACCAGGATTACGAAGCCGACAAGAAGCGCCGCCTGGGCGTCGACGCCGACCAGCCGCACCGCATCAAGTACAAGCGCTTCGCGCGCGCGTAACTAGGTCTTCCGGCCGCTGTTGCTGCGCCAGCGCGCGACTGTGTCTTCCAGCATGCGACGGTCCATGTTGGGCGTGGCCCAGCGCTGGGTGAACTCGTTCTGGGTCTTGCCCGGCAGTATGGTGGCGGGCAGCTCGTGGAATTTGATGCGCATCGGCATCGGCGCGCCGCGCCCCAGCACGATGGCCTCGCGGTCGGCCAGCAGCGGCAGATATTCCAGGATGCCGAAGGTGGAATCGTGCACGTTGGAGCGCATCACCCGCTGATCGCTCTCCGTCGCCAGTCGCATCGCCAGGATGGTGCTGCACTGGGACAGGATGGTGGTGTCCAGTTCGGACGGGCGCTGGGTCAGCAGCGCCAGCGAGATGCCGTATTTGCGGCCCTCCTTGGCGATGCGCGACAGGGCCTGGCGGGTGGGGAAGAAGCCCTTGCGGTCGTCGGCGGGCACATAGCGGTGCGCTTCCTCGCACACCAGCAGCACCGGCAGGCCGCCATTGCTCCACACGGTCAGGTCAAACGTCAGGCGCGACAGCAGCAGCACCACCACGTCCAGGATTTCCTCCGGCACGGTGGAAAGCTCGATCACGGTGATGGGGCGGCCGTCATTGGGAATGCGGAACAGGCGCGCCATGATCTCGACCATGGTGTCTTCCATGTTCGGATTTCCGAACATGAAGACATAGCGCGGATCGCTGACGAGCGACTCGATGCGCGATTTCAAACGGCGATAGGCCAGCGTGGGATAGGGGCGCTCCAGCTTGCCGAGCTGCTCGTCGATATAGCTGATCAGGTCCGACAGGCGGAACGGCGTGGGTGAGTCCACGGTGGCGGTCGAGGTGTCGAGCGCGGCGCGCACCCGCCCCGCCGCGGCGTTCGAATAGCGCTTCTTGGCGCTGATGATGGCGTCGCACAGGATTTCCACCTGCGCGTCATGGTGATCGTCGGGGCTGGTCAGCACCGAACGCAGTTCCTGGAAGTTCAGCAGCCAGAATGGCAGATGCAGGTCGCCCGCGCCGATCACTTCGGCTTGGGCGCCGAACGCGCGGTGATATTCGCCGTGCATGTCCAGCACCAGCACATGGGCATGGGGACGTTCCTTCAGCGCCTCGCGCAGGATGCAGGTCAGGGCGCTGGACTTGCCGCAGCCGGTGGTGCCGACAATGGCGAAGTGTTTCGAAAACAGGTCATCGGCCATCAGCCGCGCCGACACCGACGGGTCCTGGTACAGCGTGCCGACGTTCAGGGTGGAGGTGAGCTGCTGCGAATAGACATGCGCCAGGTCCGCGCCGCCCGCCAGAAAGACATCGTCGCCGATGGACGGGAAATGCGAAACGCCGCGCTGGAATCCGCCGGGCAGAACTTCGCCGACCAGAATGACTTCCAGCACCGTCTTTTCGCCGCGCTGGCCCGGCACAACCGCCATGCCCGAAATGATGCCGACCACGCTGGCATCCTGCGCCATGATCTTGGCCAGCGATCCGATCTCGGCGCGGGCGATGGGCTGACCGGGAATATGCGGCGCCAGTTCGACCTGGGTATTGCAGCCCGCCACGCTGACGACGCGGCCGATGATCTGCGCCGGTGACGGCGCGGGGCGCGGCGCGGCACGGCGTTCGGGAACGGCGGGAACAGGCGCGGCGGCCACGGGCTGCGCGGCCGGCGCGGCAACTGGCATGGGGCGCGGCTGTGCTTGCTGGGGTGCTTGCGGCAGGGGCGGCATCGGCGGGCGTCATC
>CAILUV010000008.1 GCA_903837555.1 uncultured Alphaproteobacteria bacterium | reverse complement strand
TTCTCAGCGACGTGCTGATTGGCGCAGGCATCGGGTTAATCGCGGCGCGTGAAGTGCTGCTGCTGGGCTTTCCGGGATTTGCCCCGACCTGGTTCTAGCTTCTCCTGGCGCGGAAAAATTCGCGCAGGATTTCGCCCGCTTCCACCGCATGCAGCTCGGTCTGCACCACCTGCGGACGGTGATGGCAGGTCGGCTGCTCAAAAAAGCGCGGGCCGTGCAGCACCGCGCCACCCTTGGGATCGCAGGCGGCGAACACCAGCCGCGACACCCGCGCCATCGCGATTGCGCCCGCGCACATGGCGCAGGGCTCCAGGCTGACGAACAAGGTCGTGCCGATCAACCGCTCATTGCCAAGATTGCGGGCGGCGGTGCGCATCACCTGTATCTCGGCATGGGCGGTGGGGTCTTTCAGTTCCAGGATGCGGTTGCCGTCTTGGGCCAGAAGCCCGCCTTCCGAACCGAGCAAGACCGCGCCCACCGGCACCTCGCCGCGCAAGGCCGCCGATTTCGCTTCTTCCAGCGCCAGTGCTATGGCTTCGCTATCGTTCATAGTGCCCGGAGTTAGCCTTGCCCGCCGACAAAAAGCCAGCCACCCCAGACGGCGACCGCATCGCGAAAGTGATCGCGCGGGCCGGCATCTGCTCGCGGCGCGACGCCGAAAAGCTGATCCTGGAAGGGCGCGTGAAAGTCGATGGCGTGCTGGTCACCTCGCCCGCCCTGAACGTCACAACCAACCATGTCGTGCAGGTCGATGAAAAGCCGCTGACCCAGCCCGATGCCGCGCGCATGTGGCGCTATCACAAGCCGTCGGGCCTGGTCACCACGCACAAGGATGAGAAAGACCGGCCCACCGTCTTCGCCAACCTGCCCAAGCATCTGGGCCGCGTCGTGTCGGTGGGGCGGCTGGACTACAACACCGAAGGCCTGCTGCTGCTGACCAATGACGGCGAGATCGCGCGGCGCATGGAAATTCCGTCGGCAGGATGGACGCGCGTCTATCGCGTGCGCCTGTTCGGCAAGGTCACGCAGGCCGAACTCGACAAACTGGCCACCGGCATCACCATCGACGGCGTCAAGTACGGACCGATCGTGGCCGACCTGGAACGCAGCAAGGGCGTCTATAGCTGGGCCACCGTTTCGCTGAAGGAAGGCAAGAACCGCGAGATCAAGCGGGTGATGGAACGGCTGGGCCTGAAGGTGGCCCGCCTGATCCGCACATCCTATGGCCCCTTCCAGCTTGGCCAGTTGATCGAAGGCCAGATCGAGGAAATTCCGGCCCGGCTTTGGCGGGAAAAGCTGGGAATCGGCCGTAAAAAACGTGCTGACCATGACTGACGAAAGCTGCTAGAAGCCCGCCAACACAGGAGACGGCCATGGGCAGCATGAAGGACAAGCGCAAGAATCAGACGCCCCCGCCCTATGCCGCCGAGACCAAGGATGTCCGCTTTGCGGGAACTTTCGAGGTCCTGATCCCGGTGGAAGGCCGCAACAAGCCCCACAGGGTGCCGCTGCAGTTCCCCACCCTGTCCGCCGCCGAAGGCTGGATGCACTCGTCCGAGGGCAAGGACACCATCGCCGAGATCATCGCGGACGCCAAAAACGGCTAGCCTGGCGGGCGGTCTTTTGCCTGCACCTGCCCCCATCTGAAACAGCGCCTTTGTGGCGTTAACCACCGGAATCCGGGCTTTTCCGCCGGGTCATCTGCGGGCTTGGTAAGCGGTCCTTCACCTTTCGGGTGCTAGCTTCGCCATCTCGAATATGACGGTGGAGATCGCAATGCGTAAAGTTTTCATGATCGCTCTGGCCGCGGCCGCGCTGGCCTTCGGCGCCGGCACCGCCAGCGCTGACAACCTGCAGGACGGCGCCCGCGCCTTCCAGGGTGGCCAGTACAACCGCGCCCTCGCCCTTTGGCGTCCGCTTGCCGTTCAGGGCAACCCGGTGGCGCAGAACAATCTGGGCATCATGTACCTGGACGGCAAAGGCGTGCCGCAGAACATGAACGAAGCGGTGCGTTACCTGTCGCTGTCCGCGGCAGCCGGTTCCTCGCTGGGCCAGAACAATCTGGGCGGCCTGTACCGTGACGGCAAGGGCGTGCCGCGCGACTTCGGCCGCGCCATGCAGTGGTTCACCGCCGCCGCCCAGCAGGGCAACAGCGCCGGCATGTACAATCTGGGCCTGATGCATGAGCTGGGTCAGGGCGGCAAGCCCGATCCGTTCCGCGCCTATATGTGGTACTCGCTGGCCGCCGACATGGGCAACATGCCCAACGCGGTTGCCCATCGCAACGCCCTGTGGTCGCGCATGACCCCGGCGGCGCAGCAGCAGGCTCGTCAGCTCTCCGTGAATTGCAAGCGCGCCAACTACAAGGGCTGCGCCTAAACCAACTCGACCTCTATCGAGACCTGAGGAAACGGCGCCAGCAATGGCGCCGTTTTCTTATTGGAAGCGCGTGTACAGTTCCGCGATGCGGGCGATGCCCTCGGCGGCCTCGGCGCGGTCCACCACCTCATTGGCCTCGTTGTAGCCGCGCATGTCGCCGCCCTCCAGCATCTGGATCACGATGCCGTCGCTGCGCGGGATCATCTGCACGCCGCGATAATTGACGCCGTAGGTAACCTCGGGCTGCGGCGCCAGCCAGGCGATCTGGCCGCGCACCGGAATGAGGCTTTCGTCCTTCCAAAGGCTGCGCGCGCCATAGCCGGTGCAGTTGATCACCACTTTCTGCTTCAGGCGGGTGAACTCGGCGGGTTCGTGGAACTCGCGCACTTCCAGCTTGCCGCCCATGGCATAGAATTCGGCCATCAGCGTGTGGCCGTAGGAGGCGACGTTGAACAGCATGTTCTCCGTGCGCCGCACATTGGGAAACTGGAAGGGCGTGGAGCCCGGCGGCATGTCCACGCCCGACGGCACGATGTCGGTGATGCGGCTGCTGTACTGGGCGAAGGCCAGCGCGTTCGGGGTGGAATAATAGTTCTGCCCCGAACCATCGGTGATGTAGTACCGGTCGCCGAATTCCACGGGCTTGCCCGGCAGGCCCAGATAGCTGCGATAGCTTTTCCACGAAATGCGCGCCATCTGTTCCCACAGATCGCCGAGGCCGGGAGCAGCGGAATCGCGCAGGGCGATGCGCGAATCCGGCGTCCAGCTTCCGGTGGCGCGGGCCGAGCGTGTCAGCGGCAGCAGCTCCTTGGCATAGAGCGTGACACTGCAACCCATCTTGAGCGCCAGCACCGCCGTGGTCAGCCCCAGCGCGCCGCAGCCGATCACCGCGAGATTTTTGTCGCCCCGCGCCAGCGCCTTTTCCAGAACGATCTGCGCCGAGCCCCAGGACAGCGACCAGCCCGACCCACCATGGCCGTAGTTGTGCACCACCAGCGTATCGCCCAGCATTTCGGTATTGAGACGCGGACCGGCGGCGCGGAAAGGACGCGAGCACACCGTGATGTCAAACACCCGCCGCATGTGGGCGCGGACTGGCATGAGACGCGGCGTATCGATTGCTGGAATGCGTTGTGGGTTGGTCGCGCAAGCGGAAAGGCCAGCCAAGCCACCCAACAAAGCCAGACGACGATCCAAGATCATGCAAGCCTCGTTCGCAAACACATATAGAGCGTTGCAGGACAAACGCGTCCGGACAAGCCCGGATTATTTTCCAAACTCGACGAGATACCCCGCAACACCCTCTTCCGGATCGCCATTGCCCAGCGCGGTGCTGAACTGGCGCTTGCGGTACGAGAATAATGTTACGCAACAGACCTTCGAGACATCCCATTTCCCGCCATACTGAAACGCGGTGAACATCCAGTCGGCGAAGGCGGAGTCGGGGGCGTTCCCCTTGGCGGCGCCGGTCCAGAACAGGCGGCCCTTGGCGCCGTCTTCCTTCGCGTCCGGTCCCGTTACCCAGCGCCATTCGTTCGGCGCGGTCTGGCGTCCGCCGAGATAGACGACGTCAGTGGGCTCGGGGAAAAGCGCCTTCATCACAAAGTCCATCTCGGCTTTGGTGTTCATGGTGGCGAGGTAGCCGCGCTGGCCCTTGTGGGTGAGATTTTCGGCGGCTGCCTTCGCCGCATCCCAGGTCAGGTTGGGCTCGCGGATATACTGATAGGCGTGGCCGTTCGGGCGCTCCACGACCTGCGTGGTGCCGGGCTCTTCAAAGACCTGCGGGGTATTGTCGGGCGGCGGCGGGAAGGCCAGCATCCAGCCCAGCCACACCAGCCCGATCCCGGCGACCGCCCACAGGACGATCACCAGCCTGCGCAAGCGCGTGGTGGCGTATGCCGAAATCATCAAAGAGCCCCTGAGCCGCAGGGATCATAGGGCGGGCGGGGAGAAAATCTCCACTGCCCTCACCGTACGGATAGTCAGCTTTATACGTGCTGGCCGCCGTTGATCATCAGTTCGGAGCCGGTCACATACGACGACTGCTCGGTGCACAGGTACCAGATGGCCTTGGCGACCTCGGCCGGCTGGCCTAGGCGGCGCAGGGGGATAGTCTCGACGATCTTCTCGGTGCCGGGCGACAGGATGGCGGTGTCGATCTCGCCCGGCGCGATGGCGTTGACCCGCACGCCCAGGGGGCCGAAGTCCGACGCCATTTCGCGGGTCAGCGCCGCCAGCGCCGCCTTGGAGGTTGAATAGGCCGCCCCGGCGAACGGGTGCACCCGGCTGCCCGCGATGGAGGTGACGTTGACGATCGAGCCCTTGGCCCGGGCCAGCTCGTCCTTCAGGCCCTGGGCCAGCCAGATGGTCGAGAAGAAGTTGACCTCGAACACCTGCCGCCAGGCCTCCATCGAGGATTGCAGCGTGTCCAGCCGCTCGCCCTTCGCGCCCTTGGGCGAAATGGCGGCGTTGTTGACCAGGGCGTGCAGCTTGCCATCCGGAAGCCGCGAGCGCATCTCCGCCACCGCCCGCGCCGTGTCCGCCGGGTCGGCCAGGTCGACCTGGATATGGTCTTCGGGCCCCGCCGCCCAGGGGCAGTTTTCCGGAAAGGCGTGGCGCGAGCAGGTGATCACCCGCCAGCCGGCGCTGGAAAAGCGCTTCACGGTGGCATGGCCGATGCCGCGCGAGGCCCCGGTCAGGATCAGGGTGCGTTTTTCGTCGTCGATATGGTTGGGCGTATTGGTGTCTGCCATGTCCTGACCCTATCATCGCCGGGCAAATCTGTCCTCATCCCCATGCACGATCATCACGGCCTGACCGCCATTGCCCTGCTCCTGGCCGCCGCCGTGGCGCTGGGCCTGTTCATGAGCCGTTTGCGGCTGCCGGCGGCGGCTGGGTTCATCCTGGTGGGGGTGGCGCTGGGCCCGTCCGGGGCGGGCATGATCAGCAGCGACGATTCCATCGAAACCCTGACCGAGATGGGCGTGTTGATGCTGCTGTTCATCATCGGCATGGAAATGCGGCTGGGGCAATTCACCAAGTCGCTGCCGGTGGCGCTGGGCATCACGGGCATTACCTGCGCGGTGATCCCCACCTCCGTGGCGCTGTTCGCGCTGGTGGTGGGCGGCGAAGTAATGGGCGCCATCGTGATCGGCTTCATGCTGGCGATCTCGTCCACCGCCGTCGCCATGAAAATGATGGAGGATGGCGGCCACAAGGATACCGAGGGCGGGCGTCTGGCGCTGGCGATCCTGGTGGCGCAGGACCTGGCGGTGGTGCCGCTGCTGCTGATCACCGAATCGCTGGGCGCGACCATCACCGCCAAGGCGATGCTGATCGTGGCGGGCAAGCTGCTGCTGGCCTCGTGTTTGCTGGCGGTGTTCATCCATGTGCTGAACAAGGTGAAAAGCTTCCGCTTCCCCGGATCGGAATTCCTGCTCAAGCATCACGATATCGGCACGCTGGGCGTCTTGGGAATCTGTTTCGCCGCCGCCGCCGTGTCGGGTCTTATTGGCCTGTCGCCCGCGCTGGGCGCGTTCCTGGGCGGGCTGGTGGTGGGCCATTCGACTTTAAGGCGTGGCGCGCTGAACATGAGCGAGCCGGTGGAAGCAATTTTGCTGTTCGTCTTCTTCCTGTCGGTGGGCCTCTTGATCGACCTGTCGTTCCTTGCCCTGCATGTGTGGGTGATCCTGGCGGCGCTGGTGGTGGTGACCGGCGGGCGCACCTTCCTCAATTTCATCCTGCTCAGGCTGGCGGGCGAGAAATTCCACACCGCCGCGGTGGCCTCGCTGATTCTGTCGCCGGTGGGGGAATTCTCCTTCGTCATCGCGGGCGCGGGTCTGGCGATGGGGGCGCTGTCGCCGGACGGTTACAAGCTTGCGCTGGCGGTGATCGCCATGTCGCTGCTGGTCAGCCCGCTGTTCTTCCTGTTCGCGCGCGTCTGCCACCGCAAGGCGACCACCGGCCACTTCCGCCGCCGCGTGCAATTGGCGCCCGCGCTGCCGGGGCCCGGCTAACCAGCAGGATCCTGATGAATGATGATCTGCGCGGTGGGATATGCCGCGCGGATCGCGCGTTCCACTTCGTCGCTCACCACATGCGCTTGCGCTAGCGTCATGTCGGACCGCAGCCGCAAGTGAAGCTGGATGAAGGTGGACAGTCCCGCCTCGCGGGTCTTCAGGTCATGCGCGTCGATAACTGATGCATGGCGTTCGGCAATGGCGCGGATGCGCTGGCGGTCTTCGTCCGGCAATTCGTGATCCATCAACTGGTCCAGGCTGCGGCGGCCCACGTTCCATGCCGTCCATGCCAGCATGCCCGCCACGATCAGCGCCAGGATCGGATCGGCCAGCGTCCAGCCCATCCAGGCCGACAGGATCAGCGCCGCGATCACGCCCAGATTACTGAAAAGGTCGCCGGCATAGTGGCCGCTGTCGGCTTCGACCGCGATGCTGCCGGTCTGCGCGACCACCCGCCGCTGATAGGCAATCAACGCAAACGTGATGCCAATCGAAACCACCATCACCGCCAGCGCGGGTACGGAGTTGTCGATCGGCGCGGGATTGGCGATGCGCCGCACCACTTCGATGGACAGGAACAGCGCGGACGCGGCGATGAACGCGCCCTGTGCCAGGCCCGCCAGCGGTTCGGCCTTGCCATGGCCAAAGCGGTGCTCGGCATCGGCAGGCGCCAGCGCATGGCGGATTGCCAGCATGTTGAGCAGCGAGGCCAGAAGATCGAGCGCCGAGTCCGCCATGCTGGCCAGCATCGCCACCGAGTGCGATGCGAAATAGGCCCCGGCCTTGATCACCACCAGGAAGGCCGACACCGCCACGGAGGCGATGGCCGCGCGTTTCATCAGGGCGCCGGGCTCAGCCACCGCAAATTCCCGTGCAAAAGATAAGAAAACTCATGTCTGATGCATCATAGACTTGGGCGCGAAACGGGTAAACTTCGCGCAAAACAATCGGGGACGGACCAATGAAAAAGACCATGATGCGACAGATGTTATTGCCCGTCGCGGCGGCGCTGCTGGCGATACCGGCGGCGGCCCAAGCGCCCGCGGGCAAAGACCCTGGCGCCTTGGGCCAGAGCGGCCCGGCCACCATCAGCCCCGATTACATGCGCACCCGCGCCGTGATCTCGCCCGTCATTCATCCCGACCGCCGCGTCACCTTCCGGCTGAACGCGCCCGCCGCCACCGATGTGCGGCTGACCGGGCATGTGATCGGGCCGAAGATGCACTGGCTGTCGCCGGAACGCTCGCTGCCGCTGACCAAGGGGACGGACGGCGTCTGGAGCATCACCATCGGCCCGCTGGAGCCGGAAATCTATCAGTACAATTTTCTGGTGAATGGGGCGGGCGTGTCCGATCCGGGCAACCGCATCAACCTGGTGCAGGTGCCGGGCGACAAGCCCGCTTATTACGACCCGCAGGATGTGCCGCACGGCGATGTGCGCATGGTGGTCTATCACTCCAAGGCGACAAACTCGGTGCGTTACCTGCGCGTCTATACCCCGCCCGGTTATGACGACAGCAAGCAGCGCTATCCGGTTCTGTATCTCCAGCATGGCGGCAATTGCTGCGAGTACAGCTGGATGGAACAGGCCCGCGCCAACATGATCATGGACAACCTGATCGCCGAGAAGAAGGCAAAGCCCATGATCGTGGTCATGGCGCTGGGCGCGCGCTCCGGCCCCAGCGAGGGCCTTGGCCCGGTGCCCGCGCACCGCGAAGGTAACAAGCCGCCGGCGGGCCGCCAGAGCAACTACGATCCGGGCAACCTGTTCGAGGTCGACCTGCTGACCACCATCATTCCGCTGGTCGACAAGAAATTCCGCACGCTTGCCAATGCCGACAACCGCGCTTTGTCGGGCCTGTCACAGGGCGGTATCCAGACCGTGACCATCGGCTTGCGCAACACCGACACGTTCCACTGGCTGGTGCCGATGAGCGCGGGCGCGGAAAACCAGGGCGACGACCAGTTCATGAAGATCAGCGAAGACATCTTTGCCAATCCCGAGCCGCTGAAGAAAAATCTCAAGCTGCTGCACTTCCTGGTGGGCCGCGAAGACGTTCTGTACGAGGCCGACAAGCGGCTGGCGGACAAGCTGCGTTCGCTGGGCGTGAAGCTGACCTTCGAGGCCTATCCGGGCATGCACGAATACAAGGTGTGGCGCCGCGGCCTGTATGAAACCGCGCCGCTGCTGTTCCGCCAAGGAAGCTGATCAGGGAAAAAGCCGCTCGGTGCTCCAGGCATCCTTTTCGGTTGCGCGGCTGTAGACCAGCCGGTCGTGCAGCCGGAACGGGCGGTCGCGCCAGAATTCGATGCGCGTCGGCGTGATGCGCCAGCCCGTCCAGTGCGGCGGGCGCGGCACCGTGCCGATGCCGTATTTCAGCGCGTACTCGGCGATGCGTTTTTCAAACACCCAGCGGCCTTCCATGGGGCGCGACTGGGGCGAGGCCCAGGCGCCGATCTGGCTGTCCTTGGGGCGGGTAGCGAAATAGGCGTCGGCCTCCGCATCGGAAACCTGGGTCACCGCGCCTTTGACCCGCACCACCTTGCGCAGGCTTTTCCAATGGAAGTTGAGCGCGGCATGGGGGGTGGCCGCCAGCTCACCGCCCTTGATGCTTTGGGCGTTGGAATAAAAAACGAAGCCGCTGGCATCGACGCCCTTCAGCAGCACCATGCGGACATTGGGATGGCCGTCGGCATCGGCAGTGGCCAGCGCCATGGCATTGGCGTCGTTGGGTTCGGATGCTTGCGCTTCCGCCATCCACTCGGCGAACAGCGCGAAGGGGTCACCCGCCGGCGATATGCCGCCATCGTCCAGGGGACCGCCGGTTTCCATGGTCATGGCGCCGCCATAGCAGTTTCGTTTCCAAGAGGGTAGCCTTGGGCCGGACATGACCCCAATGCACAAAATTTTACCGCTTCTGACCATCTGCTTTGCGCTCGCCGCCCTGCCCGCCACCGCGCGCACCGGCGAGGAAATCGCCAAGGTGTTCGACAGCGGCGTCGCCGCCTACGATGCCGGAAAGCACGACGAAGCCTTCAAGATCTGGTGGGGGCTGCAATATGAAGACGTCGCCGCCATGCGCAACATTGCGATGATGCTGCGCAAGGGACAGGGCACCACGCAGGATTACCGCCAGGCGAGGGAAATCTACCGCCGCGCGGCGGAAGCTGGCCTTCCCACCGCCCAGGCCGACCTGGCCGACATGCTGTTGAAGGGCGAAGGCGGCAAGCCCGACCCCAAGGCGGCGTTGCCACTGCTGCGCGCCGCCGCCAATCATCCGATCGCCCAGTTCCAGCTCGGCCAGATGTATGAAACCGGCGCGGGCGGCCTGGTACCCCAGAATGCCGAAGCCGCCCGCAAGCTTTACGCCGCCGCCGCCAGCCGGGGCATGAAAGAGGCGTCGGAAAGGCTGAGCGCGCTCCCCCCTGCCCCGCCCGCCGCCACGCCGGACCCGACCCAAGGCCCGATCGTCATACCCGACCCGCCCAAGCTCTGAGTGGCAACGGCCCGATCCCTGCCTATATTGGGATAAAGGCAGATTCGAACCATGGACGACCCTTACAAGACCCTTGGCGTGCCCAAGAACGCCAGCGAAGCGGACATCAAGAAAGCGTTCCGCACGCTGGCCAAGAAGCACCATCCCGACAAGCATGCGGGTGATGCCGCCGCGCAAAAGAAGTTTCAGGAAATTTCCGGCGCCTATGACATTCTAGGCGACAAGGACAAGCGCGCCCAGTTCGATGCTGGCGCGATCGGCGCGGACGGCAATCCGCGCGGGTTCGATCCACGCCAGCAGGGCGGCTTCCGCCAGGGTAATCCGTTCGGCGGCGGCGGCTTCGATCCGCGCGCCGGCGGCTTCAAATTCGATTTCGACCAGGCGCCCGGCGGCGCGGCCGGGTTCGAGGATATTTTCGCCGACCTGATGGGCGGCGGCGGGCGGCGGCGCGGGGGCCAGCGCCCCGCCAAGGGCGAGGACTTTTCCGCATCCGTCACGGTCAGCTTTGCCGAAGCGGCCACCGGCGGCACGCGGCGCATCGTGTTGCAGAATGGCGAGCAGCTCGACGTCAAGATTCCCGTCGGCGTGAAGGACGGCCAGGTGGTGCGCATCAAGGGGCGCGGCGGCGCTGGCCGCGGCGGCGCCCCCAATGGCGACATCCTGCTCCACGTTTCGGTGGCGGCGCATCCGGGCATGACCCGCGACGGCAACGATATCCGCACCGATCTGCCCGTGACGCTGAAAGAAGCGGTGCTGGGCGGCAAGGTGCCGGTACCGACCTTGACCGGCACGGTGTCGCTGTCGGTGCCGCCCAACTCCAACACCGGCACCACGTTGCGGTTGAAGGGCAAAGGCATCGGCGCCCATGGCGCCACGCCCGCCGGCGACCTGTATGTGCGGCTGCTGGTGACCCTCCCTGATAAGCCGGACGACGCACTCAGGGACTTCCTGAATGGCTGGCCGGCGGACTATGACCCGCGCGGCAAAACACGCTAAACAGTTGTAATATTTCACAATTTCACTTACGGAAAAAGCCCTCCCCCGGCTGCCCTATTCAGGGTAAAGACAGGGGTTCGCGCACCGATATCGAGGAATTTGCATGTCATTTCAGGGGCTCATGAAGGGCAAACGCGGCCTGATCATGGGCGTGGCCAATCAGCACTCCATCGCCTGGGGCATTGCCCAGGCGCTGCATGACGCGGGCGCGGAGCTGGCCTTCTCGTATCAGGGCGATCTGTTCAAGAAGCGCGTCGTGCCGCTGGTCGAACCGATGAAGCCGGCCGCGCTGATCGATTGCGATGTCACCAACGCCGCCTCTCTGGATGCGGGCTTCGCCGAACTGGCCAAGGTCTGGGATTCGATCGACTTCGTCGTGCACGCCATCGCCTTCTCCGACAAGGAGCAGCTCAAGGGCCGTTACGTGGACACCACGGCGGACAATTTCCGCATGACCATGGACATCTCCTGCTACTCCTTCACCGCGGTGGCGCAGCGCGCCGAAAAGATGATGTCCAAGGGCGGCTCGATGGTGACGCTCAGCTATTACGGCGCCGAGCAGGTGATGCCGCACTACAATGTGATGGGCGTGGCCAAGGCGGCGCTGGAAGCCAGCGTGAAATACCTGGCCGAAGACCTGGGCAAGAAGAACATCCGCGTCAATTCCATTTCGGCCGGCCCGATCAAGACGCTGGCCGCCAGCGGCATCGGCGACTTCCGCTACATCCTGAAGTGGAACGAGTACAACTCGCCGCTTCGCCGCAACGTGACCCAGACCGAAGTGGGCAATTCCACGCTTTATCTGTTGTCGGACCTGTCCAGCGCTGTGACCGGCGAAAACCTGCATGTCGATGCCGGCTATCATGTGGTGGGCATGAAAGCGGTCGACGCGCCCGATATCAGCGTCAACAAGCCGGATGGGGCTTAAGCTCGCCCCTGGGCGCACGCTGTATTTCGCGCGCCACGGCCAGACCCAGGCCAATGTCGAGAGGCGTTTCTCCAGCTACAAGGACACGCCGCTAACGGCGCTGGGTCTTGAACAGGCGGCACAGGTCGGCCGCATCCTGAAGCGTGAACTGGGAATGGCAGAAGGCTATGCCTTCGTATCCAGCCCGCTGGCGCGCGCGGTAACCACCATGAAGATCGCCCGCACCACGATGGGGTTGCCGCCCGATGGCTTTTCCACCGACAACCGGCTGAAGGAAATCAATCTGGGGAGCTGGGATCAGCTCACCGACGAGGAAGCCCGCGCCCAGAGCCCGACCCTCTTTGCCCAGCGCGGCGACGACAAATGGCATGTGCGGGTGCCGGGCGGCGAGAATTACGCCGAAGTCGCAGCCCGCGTGAGCGACTGGCTGGGCGGCCTTGAACAGCACACCTTTGCCATCAGCCATGGCGCCACCACCCGCATCTTGCGGGGCCTGCTGGCGGGGCTGGACTGGCGGGCCATGAGCGCCCTGGACGAGCCGCAGGGTGTGGTTTTCCGCGTCCGGGGCACGGAAGTCGTTCGTTTAGACCCGTAAACTGGACCGTAGCGCCAAATCGCTGTAATCCCAGCCCATGTCGCACAACACATTTGGTCACCTGTTCCGCGTCACCACCTTCGGCGAAAGCCATGGGCCGGCGATCGGCTGCGTGGTCGATGGTTGCCCGCCGGGCATCGAACTGACCGAAGCGGATATCCAGCCCTGGCTGGACAAGCGCCGCCCGGGCCAGAGCAAGTTCGTCACCCAGCGCCAGGAAGCCGATGCGGTGAAAATCCTGTCGGGCGTGTTCCAGGACGAGCGCATGGCGGCACAGCTCACCACCGGCACGCCCATTGGGCTGCTGATCGAGAATACCGACCAGCGCTCCAAGGATTACGGCGACATCCGTGACAAGTTTCGTCCCGGCCATGCCGATTACACCTATGACGCCAAGTATGGCGTGCGTGATTATCGTGGCGGCGGCCGCCAGAGCGCGCGCGAAACCGCCACCCGCGTCGCCGCTGGCGCCATCGCCCGCAAGGTTCTGGAAAAGCTGTACGGCAAAGTCACCATCCGCGGCGCGCTGGTGCAGATGGGCACGCAGAAGATCGTTCGCGCCAACTGGTCCTGGGACGCGGTGAACGCCAACCCGTTCTTCTGCCCGGACGCCAAGGCGGCTGTGGAATGGGAAACCTATCTGGAAGGCATCCGGAAAAACGGGTCATCCGTCGGCGCCATCATCGAAGTGGTGGCGGAAGGCATTCCCGCCGGCCTGGGCGCGCCGGTCTATGCCAAGATGGACAATGAACTGGCCAGCGCCCTGATGAGCATCAACGCGGTCAAGGGCGTGGAGATCGGCGACGGTTTCGCCACCGCCGCCATGACCGGCGAAGAGAATGCCGACGAAATGCGCATGGGTGCGGACGGCAAGCCGGAATTCCTCGCCAACCATGCCGGCGGCATTCTGGGCGGCATTTCCACCGGACAGCCCATCGTGGCGCGTTTCGCGGTCAAGCCGACGTCATCGATCCTGTCGCCGCGCAAGACCATCGACCGGGCGGGCGCCGAAGCCGACATCATCACCAAGGGCCGTCATGACCCTTGCGTCGGCATCCGCGCCGTGCCGGTGGGCGAAGCGATGATGGCCTGCGTGCTGGCCGATCAGGCCTTGCGCCACCGCGGGCAAGTTGGGTGAGAAGCGGTAGGCCGAAGGCCTACGAAACGGTCCAGTGGACCGTTTCGAGCGACGAACGCCGCGAGCTTGGGCGAGCCGCCGGGCGAAAAACCTCTGTTACTGCGGCGGCCAGGGCCCCGGCCCCTGCGTGCGGGCGGGATAGAGCCCGGTGATGTCCACCGCCTTCTCTCCCGGTTTGGGCAGCGCAAAGGCGATCAGCGTCTGGCGATAGACCGAATTTTCCCGCGGCGACGGACGGCGCGCATTGCCCTGCCCGTCTGCGGCGATGACCACATACTGGCGGCCATCCTTGCCCATATAGGTCATCGGCCCCGCATCGGAAGACGCCGGCATCCTCATTTTCCACAACTGGCGGCCGGTGCGCGCGTCATGGGCGTAAAAATGGTCATCGGACGGGGCTGCGAAGACGACGCCGCCGCGCGTCGCCAAGGTGGGGGCGATGGCGGCCGCGCCCATATCCTTTGCGCCTGAACCATACTCGCTTTCCAGCGAGCCCAACGGCACGCGCCAGGCGATCTGGCCCGTTCCCAGATTGACGGCAACCAGTTCGCCCTGCTTGCCGCCATTGCAGCTGCGGCCACCCTTGTCGTGAAACCGGACATTGCCAACATTGGAGTGAAGCCCGCCATTGCCCTTCACGCCGCTCGATGTAGGGGTCACCGTAATCATGGTGGGCATGTTGGTGACAGTGGCGAAGGCAATTCCGTTCTGCGGATCGATCGAGACGCCACCCCAATCCATGCCGCCGATGGCGCCGATGCTGTTGAGCGCCCACGCCCCACCCCCGACAGGAACCGAGAAAGGCCCGACATCGGAAAGCTTGCGCTCGTCGAACAGCGCCTTGCATTCCTCATTGGCCTGCGGCGAAAGCTGGCTGAGCTCGGCACGCTTCACCGTCGCGGGGATCAGCGGCGGCGGCAGGATGGTGAAAGGCTGGGTGGGCGATGATTTTTCACCCGGAATCTGGCTCTGCGCCACCGGCCTCTCTTCCCAGGGATGGACCGGCTTGCCCGTCGCCGCATCCAGTATCCAGATCATCGCCTGCTTGGTGGGCTGCACCACGACTTTCACGCGCTTACCATCCTTGGTGACGGTCAACGGCGATGGCGCGGCGTTGGTATCCAGGTCGTAGATGCCGTGGCGATGTTCCTGAAAACGCCACTTCACTTTGCCGGTGGCCGCATCAACCGCCACGGTCGAGCTGGAGCCGGCATTGTCGCCCGGACGCCAGATGCCGACATAATCGGGACTGGGGGAATCGGTGGGGACATAGACCGTGCCGCTGGCTTCATCCAGCGCCATATGCCCCCAGCCGCCCATGCTCACCACATTCTGCGTTTCGGGTCCCCAGCTGTCGCCGCCCGCTTCGTTGGCACCCGGGATGATGCGCGCGGTCCAGACCAGCTTGCCGGTGCGCAGATCGTTGGCATGGGGATCGGCGGGCTGGGCCGGCGGCGGCAGGAAGCCGGTGGCGCCCATGGTGATGATCAGGTTCTTGTAGATGATGGGTGGTGCGTTGGACTGGACACCGCCGCCGATCTTTCCGCCTTCGGCCGGATTGGGCAGACCGATATCGAGGCCTGTTTCCGGCCAGTCGGAAGACGGATGGCCAGTCTTCAAATCGAAGCCGTACATCACATGCCCCCAGATCGCCACGATGCGCGGTTTCATGGCGCCGTCGCCGGCCCAATAGGCCAAGGCGCGGCGGTTAACGCCCGCGCCCACCGTGACGGGCGGCTTGGTCCGCCAGACGAGCTTGCCGGACTCCGGCTGCATGGCGATGATGTCGCCCGACTGGCTTTCGGTAAAATAGAGAAGCCCGTCGATCATCAGCGGCCTGGTCTGCCAGGTACGGCCGAACTTGCCGCTGTCCCAGACCCAGACCGGCTTCAGATCAGCGACATTGGCGGCGGTGATCTGGTTCAGGGACGAATAGTTCATGCGTGCGCCGGTGCCGCCCCAGTCTTTCCAGTCGGTACCGGTTGGCTGCGCCGTCGCCCCGCTGAGCAGGCCTATGCCCACCAATACCACGATCCCTGCCGCGCGTTTTTTCATGACCATCCTTCGAATTGTTGTTGTTTGGCGGCGAGCGCTGCTCATTTCCACCGCAGCGTGAACGTCACCTTCGATCCGATGCTGACTTGCGGTTCCGACGCCGGTTCGGCCTTCATCTGCTTTTCGCGGAAGGCCACGCATTGCTGCACCAGCCCGCCCAGGCCGGCAAAGTCTTCGGCCTTGGGCAGCGCGCGCAGGAAGCAGTCGTCGAAATAGGTGAACTGGTCGAGCTCGCCGCAGCCAAAGCTGGCGCGGTCGGCGCGCGCCGCCGTGATCACGATGCGGCTATCGCGCGCCAGCGCCGGAACGAACACGCCCGAATAGCAGGCCGACATCACGACTACCGCCGGCTTGTCGCCGCAACTGTTGTTGACCATGGCCGCCACTTTTTCGGGCGACACGACATCCTTGCCCACGCCGATGCCTTCGGGCACGCCATGGGAGGTGAAATAGATCAGGCATCCCTGCGGGGCGCGGTTCGACAAGTCCCAAAACGCACCCGCGATGGAGCCCATGTCGGCGGGACGCGCCGTGGCGTCGTGATTGACCGCGAACTGCTCGATATTGCCCGGCGCAAAGCCCAGGCCGGTGAAAGCCTTCACCAAATCCTTGCGGGCATTGTCGAACACTTTAGTGGGCCCGCCATTCTGGGCGCGGTTGTCGCCGGCCACAACCAGAACCGCCCATTTGGAGAAATCCTGCGCCTGCGCCGCCCCCCAAAAAACAGAGGGCAACAGCACAAATCCCAGAACTGCCAGAAGGCGTTTCATCGCTTGTTCCTGACAAAGGCCGCAACTAGCTCAATATGCGACGACCAGAGGAATTGGTCTATCGGCGTCACCGGACCCAACCGGTACCCGCCTTGGACCAGAATGGCGGCGTCGCGGGCGAAACTGGCCGCATTGCACGAAACATAGGCGATCACGGGCACACGGGACTTGGCCAATTGGCGGACCTGGGCTTCCGCGCCCGCCCGGGGCGGGTCCAGCACCACCGCGTCATAGCTGTTCAGTTCGGGCAGCGTCAGCGGCAGCTTGAACAGGTCGCGCCGCTCGGTGGTGACGGGCTTGAGGCCGGGCGACTTGGCCGCTTCCGCCAGCGCCGCCAGGGCGAGCGCATCCTGCTCCACAGCATGGACCCTGGCCTTCTTCGCCAGCGGCAAGGCGAACGTGCCCACGCCGCTGAACAGATCAGCCACCAGCTTGGCCTTGCCCACGATCTTGCGCACGCGCTCCTGCAGCACGGCCTCGCCTTCGAGGGTGGATTGCAGGAAGGAATAGGGCGGCAAATGCACACGCACCCCGCCGACTTCCACCTGCGGCGGAGCGCTTTCCAGCACCAGGGCATTGTTAAAACTGACGCGGACGATACCCAGTCCCGCCACCGCTCCGGCCAGATCAGCACTCATCTGCGGGTTGAGTTTTTGCGGACTGCGGACGCCCAGGTCGAAGCCGGTCAGCGTTTCGGTGACATGAAGATCGGCCGGCGCCTTGAGGAAGCCAAACCGGCTGCGCAACTGCTGCACCAGCGCGAACAGGCCGCGCGTCAGTATCAGACACTCGCGCATGTCCACGATCTCGTGGCTTTTGACCGCGTGAAAACCGATTTCACCACACGAGATCTCGAGCGCGGCGCGGCGGCGCGAATGGGGCGGCACGATGATGGGCGCCAACACTTCGGCGGTGACACCGGCCTGCATCAGCGCGTGCTGGACGGCAGCGCGCTTGCCTGCCGCATAGTCGGCAGGGGAAAGGTGCTGCAGCGAACAGCCGCCGCATGCACCGAAATGGCGACAGGTTTGACTAGGCGATATTGCCGACACGCGCGGCATCTTCCACGCGGCCCAGAGCCTTCAACGCGGTGGAAACGATGCCATCGGCATCCAGGCCGGCCTGCTGGTACATCTTCTCGGGGGTATCATGGTCCTGGAAGATATCCGGCAGGGTCATGGGCCGTACCTTGATTCCGCGATCCAGCAGGCCGTCATGGGCCATGAAGTGCATCACATGCGCGCCGAAGCCGCCGGCGGCGCCTTCTTCGATGGTGATGAACACCTCATGTTCCTTGGCCAGGCGGCGGATCATGTCGGTATCCAGCGGCTTGGCAAAGCGGGCGTCGGCGATGGTCAGCGACAGGCCATAGGCGGCCATGCGTTCGGCGGCCAGCAGAACCTGGGTCATGCGGGTGCCGAAGTTCAGAATGGTGATCCCGGAACCCTCTTTGACAATACGCCCTTTGCCGATTTCCAGCGGCACGCCTTCGGTGGGGCGCATCACGCCCGTGCCCTCGCCGCGCGGATAGCGGATGGCGCTGGGGCGGTCGTTGATGGCGACGCAGGTCGCCACCATGTTCACCAGTTCGGCTTCATCCGACGGCGCCATGATTACGAAGTTCGGCAGCGTCGCCAGATAGGCGATGTCGAACGAACCGGCATGGGTCGAACCGTCAGCGCCCACCAGGCCGGCACGGTCCATGGCAAAGCGCACCGGCAGCGACTGGATCGCCACGTCATGCACCACCTGGTCATAGGCGCGCTGCAGGAAGGTCGAATAGATGGCGCAGAAGGGCTTCATGCCCTCGGTCGCCAGGCCCGCCGCAAACGTCACGCCATGCTGCTCGGCGATGCCGACGTCAAAGGTGCGCTCGGGGAAAGCCTTGCCGAACAGATCGACGCCCGTGCCCGAGGGCATGGCGGCGGTGATGGCAATGATGCTGCTGTCTTTCTTGGCTTCCGCGATCAGGGCTTCGCCGAACACCTTCTGATACTGCGGCGCCTTGGGCGTGGACTTTGCCTGCTCGCCCGTCAGCACGGTGAACTTCGCGACAGCGTGATACTTGTCGGGCGCGGCTTCCGCCGGGGCGTAGCCATGGCCCTTCTTGGTCACGACATGCACCAGCACCGGACCGCGCATCGTGTCGCGAACATTCTCCAGCACCGGGATCAGGTGATCCAGATTGTGGCCGTCGATCGGGCCGACATAGAAGAAGCCGATTTCCTCGAACAGCGTGCCGCCCATGGCCATGCCACGGGCATATTCTTCCGTGCGCTGGGCAACCTTGAACAACCCGCGCGGCAGCATCTTGCGCGCCAGCCGCTTGGCGACATTGCGGATGCCGGTATAGGGACGCGACGACACCAGGCGCGCCAGATAGGCGCTCATCGCGCCGACCGGCGGGGCGATGGACATGTCATTGTCGTTCAGGATGACGATCAGCCGGTTCTTGTGGGCGCCGGCATTGTTCATGGCCTCATAGGCCATGCCAGCGCTCATCGAGCCGTCGCCGATTACCGCGATGACATTGTTGTCGCCGCCCTTGAGGTCGCGCGCCACCGCCATGCCCAGGCCGGCGGAAATCGAGGTCGAGGAATGGGCCGCGCCGAACGGATCGTATTCGCTCTCCGAACGCTTGGTGAAACCGGACAGACCGCCGCCCTGGCGCAGGGTGCGCATGCGGCTGCGGCGGCCGGTGAGGATCTTGTGCGGATAGGCCTGATGGCCGACGTCCCAGATGATACGGTCGTCCGGCGTCTTGAACACATAGTGCAAGGCGGTGGTCAGCTCGACCACGCCCAGGCCGGCGCCGAAATGGCCGCCAGTGACCGAGACGATGTCGATCAGGTCGGTGCGCAGCTCGTCGGCGAACTGGCGCAGCTGCCACTTCTCCAGCTTGCGCAGGTCTTCGGGCAGGTCCACCTGATCCAGCAGCGGCGTCTTGGTGTTGGGAATGTTCATCAGACGGTTTCCATGCTCTCGCCGATCTGGGGACCAGCGGCGCCCATCACGATTTTTTCCAGCCGGCCTTCCGCCGACTTCAGTTTCTTTTCGCAGTGCGCCTTCAGCGCCTGGCCGCGTTCGTACAGCGCGATGGAATCTTCCAGATCCACTTCGCCCTGCTCCAGACGGGAGACGATGGCTTCGAGCTCCTTGAGCGCGCCTTCGAACGGAAGTTCGTCGACGGCGGCAGCTTTTGCGGCAGGGGGAATGGCTCGTCTCCAGCAGGCATAACGGTTCAGCAAAAGCCCCGAAACCAGCGGTCCCACCCATGGTGTTTCCCGAGCCGGTTTCGCGCCCCCGCACGCCAGAAATTATAGTTTAATGACCCCTTGGGACAAGCGGTTTCGTTGCAATTGCGAAACGCAGTTGTGCCCGGTTTGTCACGGTTCTGGGAGTTGTGCCGCTTTGAGGCTGATTCCGCCCTGTACCCCGCCCGCCGGCAGCTCCGAAATCCCCCCCAGCAAGGCCTGCAGGGCGGGCAGGTTCAGCAGCGATTCGATTCGGCCCAGCAGGCCCAGGCTGGCGTCCATGTCGCCCATTAGGCGCGACAGGCTGCCCAGAACCCCCGTCCGTCGGGGATAGGTTTTGAACACCACCTGCCCGGCCGGGACCTTGGCCAGCGCGGCCGCCTCGCCGGCGGCCGTCCAGAAGCCCCCCAGCCTGTCGACCAGCCCGTGGCTCTGGGCATCGCTCCCCGACCAGACCCGGCCCCGCGCTACCTCCTTCACCTTGGGAAGCGGCAGCTTGCGGCCCGCCGCCACCTTGGCGGTGAAGTCTTCATAGACCGCGTCGGCCTGGCGATTGAGGATTTCGAGCTGCTCGGGCGTGTACGGCGACAGCGGCGAATTCATCAGCGCGTTCTTGCCGACCGAAAGCTGCTCGGCATTGGCGCCGACCAGCGCCAGCGTCTTGTCGAACGACACCTTGCCCGTCAGCACGCCGATGGAACCGGTAATGGTGCCGGGCTGGGCAACGATGCGGTTGGCGGTGGTGGAGATGAAATAGCCGCCCGAGGCCACCACGCCGCCCATGCTGACCACCACCGGCTTGCCCGCTTTCTGCGCGCCCATCACAGCATGCAGGATCTGGTCTGAGGCGGTGACCGATCCGCCGGGCGAATCCACCCGCAGCACGATGGCCTTGATGGCCTTGTCGCGCGTCGCTTGGCGGATCGCTTCGGACAGGTCATCGCTGGCGATGCCGGGGCTGGCGCCCAGCAGCGAATCCTTGGCGGTGCCGTCGCGGATTTCACCCGCCGCCTGGACGATGGCGATATTGGCGTCGCCCATCGGCTTGGCGGCGTCGCGCACATAGGTCATGAACTTGATGGTCTTCACGCCGGCACCCGCGCGGGCATCGGCGGCGGCAGTCGCCTGGTCGTCATAGCCGATCCGGTCGATCAGCTTCTTGCTGAACACATCTTCGGCAAATTGCGGGCTGGCCTCCAGCGCCGCCGCCACCACATCGCGGTCCAGCTTGCGATTCTTGGCCACCAGCCCCACCGCAGAATCGTAAACCGACTGCATCAACCGCATGGTCTGTTCGCGGTCGGCGGGGGTCATCTGCTTTTCCATGAAGGTGTCGGCGGCGCTTTTATATTCGGCGCGCTTCACGATCTGGGGCTGGGCTTCGATCTTGTCGAGCACCCCGCGCAGGAACAGGTTGCCGCCGCCCGCGCCCGAAGGCGTGAAGGGACTTTTGGGCTGCATCCATATCTCGTTGGCGGCGCTGGCGGCGACATAGTCGCCAAGGCCCGCGCCGAAGAATGCCGTGGTCTGGGCAATCACGAACTTGCCCCGTCCGCGGAACCGTTCGATGGCGGCGGCGATTTCCTGGCCTTCGGCAGTGGACAGGGCGCCATAGCCCAGCTTCATCACCACGCCTTTGACGCGGGCATCGCGCCCCGCAGTTTCCAGCCCCAGCACGATCTCCATCACTGTCACGCGGCGCGGCGTGAACAACGTGCCCGCCGACGCGCTGGAATCGGCGATGGGTTCGCGCAGGTCCAGCGCCAGCACCATGTTGCGCGGCTGGCCGTCACCCCAGGCGAGCGAAAAAATCAGCAACCCAACCAGCAGCAGAACCAGCGCCACCACTGCGCGCGCGATGCCATTGACCACCGACATCACGATGGAGCGGCCCCAGCCGAGAAAACGGATCATGGAATGTCCTGCAAGAAATGAAGGCGGCAATGTAACGAAAAAGCCCGGCGCCCAATAGGGCGCCGGGCTGATCCGTTTTATGACAGAGCGTTAGTGCTTCAGCGCGTCGCGCACAGCATCCTTGGCGCCGCCGATGGCGTTCTGGACCTTGCCAGCGGTTTTTTCGGCCGCACCTTCCGCCTTCAGCTTGGCGTCGCCGGTGACCTTGCCGACGGTTTCCTTGATCGCGCCCTTGGCCTGGGTGGCGGCGCCTTCGATTCTGTCCTTGTCCATGACATGCTCCTGAAAATGGGTTTTCGCGCTGGGGAACGCTCGGAATGTAACGGGCGGACCATGCTTAAGTTCCTTGATCCGGCGCGCCCAAAAGGGCGTATAATTGCGGATATGGAGGCAAACATGCGCAGACGGGTTTTCCTGACGGGCCTGATGGGCAGCGCCGCTTTTGCCGCGCCCGCGCTTGGCTTCGACGTGACCAAAAGCGACGCGGAGTGGAAGAAGCAGCTTTCGCCGCTGGCGTATGCCGTGCTGCGCCATGAGGGCACCGAGCGGCCTTACACCTCGCCGCTGAACAAGGAAAAGCGGGACGGCATTTTTGCCTGCGCCGGTTGCGATCTGGACCTGTTTTCCTCGGCCACCAAGTTCGAAAGCGGCACCGGCTGGCCCAGCTTCTGGCGGCCGTTGGCCAACGCCGTTGGCACCAAGACCGACCGCAAGATGGGCATGACGCGCACCGAGGTGCATTGCCGCCGTTGCGGCGGGCATCTGGGCCATGTCTTCGACGACGGGCCGCCGCCCACGGGACTGCGATACTGCATGAATGGCGTCGCGCTGGCATTCAAACCGGCGAAGGCCTGAAAAGAAAAAGGCCGGCGTTTTGCGCCGGCCTTTTCATTTGGTCTTTTCGAACTGTTACGGCGCCGGAGCCGGCGCGGCGGGCGCCGCAGCGGCGGGCTGCACCGGCACGTTCTTGGCCTTGGCTTTGGCCTGCTCGACCATCGCGTCATGCGCGGCCGAGAAGCCCTTGAGCGAGAACTTCAGCTCATAGGACTTGCCGCTGTCGGCGAAGATGCGGACCTTGGCGTCCGGACCCGACTTGGCGATCGAGTTGATGGCCGCATTTTCGATCGGCATCTGCACGAAGCAGCCGGTGCGGTCGCACATGCGGTACTTCATCGCCTGCGACTTGAAGGAGTCGGTTTCGATGACCAGGCCGCGCGGGATCGAGACTTCCAGCGGCACGGTGATCTGGATGCCGTGACGGTTCAGGCTCGGCACAAAGGCGATCGAGAAGGACAGCACGCGCTGCTGCGTGCGCTGGTCGTTCAGCTCCTGATAGATGTCGCAGGGGCTGGGGCTGGTGATCGGGAAGCAACGCACCACCCAGTCGCCAATCGGCCTCACTTCGGGACGGCCCTGCGCGCCGGACGCCGGCGCGGCGGGCGCGGCGGCGTCCTGGGCCAGGGCGGCGCCCGAAGCCAGCATCAGGCCGAGGGTCGCGCCAATCAGAGATTGGGAAAAGGTCATGACCAGAGTCTCCAGAACCAGGAATTGCGTTTCGCGTCGCCGCTGCGCCAGGCGCGCACGGCCTGGTTATAACCCTTGAACGACATGTCCACCGCGATGGGCTTGCCTTCCAGGGTGGCGAACATCAGGCGGGCTTCGGTCGCGCCCTTGAGCGCTTCGCCCATCTTGTCGTCGAACGGCGCGGTGGCCAGGCAGCCGACGGCATTGCAGGTGCGGTACGGGAAAACCTTGACCGGCTCCTTGCCGATGGTCAGGCCCATGCCCGCTTCCAGCGCCACGCCAAGCGGCATGTGGAAACCGATCACCTTGTTGCCCTGCGGGTCGGTGGTGATGGTGGTGCGGGCCACCGGCTGTGGCTGGCTCTTGTCCATGATCTCGCTGGAAAGTTCGCACGAACCTTCCTTCACGGTGGCGGCGGGACAGGTCACGCGCCAGTCTTCATAAGAGGCAAGCTGCGCGGTGTTGGTCTTGTAGGTCGCCACGCCGCGGATCATCCAGCCCAGGAGCAGGCCGAGGGCCAGCGCGGCGCCGCCGATCACAAGGCGTTCAGTGAGATTTTTCATCGCTTTTGGATTCGCTTTGATTTCTTCGGATAAGCCCAAAAAGCCGCCTTTATAGGCAACCCCCGACCCAGCCAGGCGGACGAACTACCAGATCAAGCCGACAAAGGAAACGCCCCCGGGGGCTTTAACCCGCAAGCCCTGCCGGCTTTGGCGCCACTTGGTGAATCCCAGGGCGCGGATGACAGCGTTTTAATGCCGGGTCTGAACCAGAAGAACCGGATTTTCCCGCCAGAATTGCGGCCAGACCTGCTTGAGCGCCGCCAGCTTGGGCAGGTCATGGGTGCGGATGTAGGACGAGTTGGGGTTCTTCACCAGATAGTCCTGATGCTCGGTTTCGGCCCAGTAGAAACCTTTGAGGGCGCTGATCTTGGTGACGATGCGGGCGGGGAAGATTCGCGCCGCCTCGAGCTGGGCGATATAGGCCTTGGCGGTGGCGAGCTGCGCCGGAGTCGCCGCGAAGATTTCCGACCGGTAACTGGCGCCGCGGTCGGGGCCCTGGCGGTTGAGCTGGGTGGGATCATGCGCCACCGAGAAATAGACCTGCAGCAACTGGCCGAAGCTGACCTGCTTGGGATCGAAGGTGATTTCGACCGCTTCGGCGTGGTCGGACCGCTGATGCGCCACGTCTTCGTAATTGGCCGTCTGCTTGGTGCCGCCGGAATAGCCCGCCACCACGCGGGTCACGCCCTTCACATGCTCGAACACCGCCTGCTGACCCCAGAAGCAGCCACCGGCCAGCACAACAGTTTCGGTCGCGGCGCGATTGGCGGGATCGCTCAGCGGCGCGGGGATCGGCTTGTTCAGATCACCAGCGGACACGCGCGACGACAGGAAGGCGGGGATCGCGACAATCGCCGCGACAGTGGCGGCAGCCAGAAAAAGGGCTTTGAGCTTTTGCATCATCATCACCTTACGTACGAGCGGCACTTCAGGTTACGAAAAATCGACGATTTCGGATCAGCCGCAGAATTTTGCGGCGGCCGCGCCGATCGCATCATACACCAGATCGAGTTCCGCCGCCGTCACGCAATAAGGCGGCATGACATAAATGGTATTGCCCAGCGGGCGCAGCAAGATGCCGCGCGCATGGAAGAAGGCGGTGAGTTCCGGCCCCAGCCCGGCAAGATAGCCGGGGTCGGCAACTTTCAGGTCCAGCGCCGCGATGGTGCCAAGGCGGCGCACATTCTGGAACCGGGCGTCGCCGGTGAATTGCGCCAGCCGCTGTTCCTGCATCTCGCCCAGGCCCACAATGCGTTCGCGCACCGGCTCCTCACGCCAGACTTGCAGATTGGCCCGTGCCGCGGCGCAGGCGATGGGGTTGGCGGTGAAGGAACTGGAATGGAAAAAGGTGCGGCTGCGGTCGGTGGAATAATGTGCGTCGAATATTTGCGGCGTGCAGAGGGTGGCGGCCAGCGGCAAGCTGCCGCCCGTCAGACCCTTGGCCAAACAAATAATGTCCGGCGTGATGCCGGCCTGTTCGCAGGCAAACAGGGTGCCGGTGCGGCCAAAGCCCGTCATCACTTCGTCGGCGATGAACAGCGTGCCGTGGCGCTCGCAGATGTTCTTCATCTTGGCCAGAAGTTCGGCGCTGTAGATATGCATGCCGCCCGAGCCCAGGATCAGCGGCTCGACGATCAGGGCGGCAGCATCCTTGGCCGCCTCTTCCAGCGCCGCCAGCGTGTCGCAGCCGCGCCCCGTGGGAAACGGCAGTCGCGCCACATCGTAAAGCAGCGGTTCATAGGCGGCGTTGAACACGCCCCGCGCGCCCGCCGACATCGTGCCGACCGTGTCGCCATGATAGGCATGCTCCAGCGCGATCACGCGGCTGCGCGGGCTTCCATGATTTTTCCAGAAGCCCAACGCCATCTTCAGCGCCACTTCCACCGCCGTTGAACCGCTGTCGGAATAGAACACATGTGACAGGCCAGGCGGCGCAATCGCGATCAGGCCCCGCGCCAGGTCCTCCGCCGGCTGGTGGGTGAAACCGGCGAAGATCACCTGATCGAGTTGATCGGCCTGCGCCTTGATCGCGTCGATGATCCGGGGATGGCGATGACCATGGGTGATCACCCACCAGGAGGAAATCGCATCCAGCAAACGGCCATGCTCGGTCTCAAGCCATGCGCCTTCGCCGCGATCCACGCGCGGCATTGCCGGGCTGACGGCGTGCTGCGTGAAGGGATGCCAAACAGGTGATGGGGTGGCCGGCGACGTCACGCGAAATCCTCTTTGCGAAAATTGTCGGCAAACGCCGCCACCAGCCGTGCGGGCGTCAGCGGCGTGATGTGGGGCAGTCGCCCCAGCCGCTTCACCCGGCCCATTTCCGCAATGATGCCTTCGCTTTCGTCATTGGCTTCGCCGATAAAGGCGACGCCGTGAACGGGTATGTGGCGGGCGCGCAGCGCTTCCAGCGACAGCAGCGTGTGATTGATGGTGCCCAGCGTTGTGCGGGCGCACAGCACCACCGGCAGTTTCCACCGGGCAAAGACATCGATGAACAGCATCTCGCGGGTCAGCGGCACCATCAGACCACCCGCGCCTTCGATCACCAGCGGACCATCGGGCGGCGTCAACCTGTCCGCATCGATCACGACATTTTCTTCCGCCGCGCCCTGGTGGGGCGAGGCCGCGAGTTTCAGGCGATAGGCTTCGGGCACGGTTTCCCCGCCCGCCAGTGCCGCCACGGTTTCGCGGTCGCCCGGTTCGCCGGCCTGCACCGGCTTCCAGTAGCGGGCGCCGATCAGGCCCGCGAGGCCCGCAGCGAAGACTGTCTTGCCGATATCGGTGTCGGTGCCGCTGACGACAAATCTCATGCGCGCGCCATCTCCGCCGCCAGGTCGGCGAACAGCGTATCCAGATCATCCGGCGTCACATGCAGGGTCAGGGCAAGGCGCAGCCGCGCGGTGCCTTCCGGCACCGTGGGCGGACGGATGGCGCGAATGTCATGGCCTCGCGCCTGCAAGGCATTGGCAAGCGCGACGGCGCGCGTGTCCGCACCCAAAATTACCGGCACGATCTGCGAACCGGAGGGTGGCAAACCCAGTTTCTTCATCAGGTCATCGGCCTGCCGCGCCAACGCCTGCAACTGGGCGCGCTCCTGCTCGGCCCCGGCGCAAACCTTCAGAGCCACGCGGACCACCGCCGCCATCAGGGGCGACGGCGCGGTGGAATAGATGAAGGCGCGACCGCGATTGACGATGAAATCGCGATACAGACGCGGCAGACATACCAGCGCGCCCGACGCGCCCAGCCCTTTGCCGCAGGTGTGCAGCGAGATGATGTTGGGGGCGCCTTCATAGTCTGCGCCCAGTCCACGCCCCTGATCGCCATAGACCCCGGTGGCATGGGCTTCATCCAGCAACAACATGGCCTCGTGCCGACTTGCCAACACGACCAGATCATCCAGCGGTGCGCGGTCGCCGTCCATGGAATAGAGCGTCTCCACCGATATCCATACACGCCCCCCGCCGCCCTGCCCGCGCCATTGCCGGATGACGTCTTCCATCGCGGTGACATCGTTATGCGGCACGGAGATTGCCGAAATGCGCGCCGGATCGAGACCGTCGCGGATGCTGGCATGGATCAGCGCGTCATAGACGATCAGATCGCCTTCGCGCGGCAGCGTCGCCACCAGCGCGGCGTTGGCGGCAAACCCGGTGGGAAAATACAGGGCCGCTTCGCTGCCGAAGAAACTGGCCGCTTCGTCTTCCAGCGCTTCATGCTCGGGATGATTGCCCCGCAGCAGCCGCGAGCCCCCCGCGCCAATCGGCACGCCCCGTTCCAGCGCATCGCGCGCCGCATCGCGCAAAACGCGGCTTTCCCCCAGCGCCAGAAAATCGTTGGAGGTGAAATCGCGCCCCGCCCGTGGCGCCAGCGTGCGCAACCGGCCCTTGGCCTCAAGGGCGTCCAGCACGGTCTTATGGGGATCGCCGGTCATGTGGGGGCATGGATTCCATACCCCCACCCAAAGGGCAAGTTACAGGGCTTCGTCGCCGGTTTCGCCGGTTCTGACGCGAAGCGCGGCTTCCAGATCGACGACAAAAATCTTGCCGTCGCCGATGCGGCCCGTGCGCGCTGCCTGCGTGATGGCGCCGATCACCTCATCCACGCGGTCATTGCCCAGCGCCACTTCGACTTTCAGCTTGGGCGTAAAGGCGATGGTGTATTCGGCGCCGCGATAGATTTCGGTGTGACCCTTCTGGCGGCCATAGCCGCGCACTTCGGTCACCGTCATGCCGGCAACGCCGATGGCGGTGAGCGCTTCACGCACCGTATCGAGGCGGTGCGGTTGAATGATCGCGGTGACGAGTTTCATGGGAAATCTCCTAGCGGGTGTGATAGCCGGTTTCACCGTGGCTGGTGAAATCCAGGCCCTGGGTTTCATGCTCGGCATCGACCCGCAGGCCCACCAGCATGTCGGCCAGCTTGGTGATGATCCAGGTGGCAACGGCCGAGAACAGCGCCACCACGATAACGCCAACGGCCTGCACGCCGAACTGTTCCAGAGGCGCGTGGTTGAGCTTGCCGCCGGCGACGCCGATCACCACGATGAAGGGCAGCGCCAGCGTGCCCAGCGCGCCGCCGACACCGTGCACGCCCAGCACGTCCAGCGCGTCGTCCACCGCCATGACCTTCTTCACCAGCCAGACCGCGAAGTAGCAGACGCAGGCCGCGGCCGCGCCCAGCAGTACCGCGCCCAGCGGCCCCGCGACGCCGGCCGCCGGCGTGATGGTGGCAAGGCCCGCGATCGTGCCGGTAACGGCGCCCACCAGGCTGGGCTTGCCGAACTTGATCCATTCGATCGCCATCCATGCCAGCGTGGCGCTGGCCGCCGACAGATGCGTCGCCAGCATCGCCATGCCGGCATCGCCGCCCGCCGTCAGGGCGCTGCCCGCATTGAAACCGAACCAGCCGACCCACAGCAGCGCCGCGCCGACCATCACCATCCAGGGCGCGTGCGGCGGGCGGACATGATGGGGAAATTCCTGGCGCGGCTTGAGCATCCAGGCGATCACCAAAGCCGAGACGCCCGCGGTGACGTGCACGACGATGCCGCCCGCGTAATCCATCACGCCCATCTTGGCGAGCCAGCCGCCACCCCATATCCAGTGCGCCGTGGGGGCATAGACGATTAGCATCCAAAGGCCTGAGATCAGCAGCACGGCGGCAAAGCGGATGCGCTCGACATAGGCTCCCACGATCAGCGCCGGCGTGATGACCGCAAAGGTCATCTGGAACATCACAAAGACGCTTTCGGGCAGATGCGTGCCGGCGCGCGCGCCATCGCGTGTCAGGCTCTGCAGGAAGAAGGCGGAGGTGTCGCCCAGCCAGTCGCCGTCACCGGAGAAAGCCAGCGAATAGCCGAATGCGAACCACAGCACCGAACAGACGCAGGCGATGGCGAAACACTGCGCCAGCACCGACAGCACGTTCTTGGCCTGGACCAGTCCGGCATAGAAAAGTGCCAGCGCCGGCAGGGTCATCAACAGAACCAGCGCGGTGGCGGTGAGAATCCAGGCGGTATCAGCAGCGCTGATTGCGGCGTCTATCACGGTTTGCCCCATCCCAAAGCAATGCCCGTTTTCCGGGCATGTTGTTTTGCCTATTTGCCCGCCAGACTGGCGAGATTCAGAGCGGCTGACAAGTCGCTAGCAGGCCTGATAAAGACCATGGCATGACACATATCCCCCATCTCATCGCAGGCAAAAGCGTCGCCGGGTCCGGCACGTCGCCGGTTTTCAACCCCGCCACCGGTGAGCAGAGCGCCACCGTGGCTTCGGGGGGAAAAACCGAGATCGATGCGGCCGCGTCGGCGGCTGCCGCCGCCTTTGGCGGCTGGGCAGCAACCACGCCGGCCCGCCGCGCCAAGGTGATGTATGAGATGCGCCGGCTCTTGGTCGACCGCGCCGATCAGCTCGCCAGACTGATCAGCGCCGAGCACGGCAAGATGCACGCCGACGCGCTGGGGGAAGTGGCGCGCGGCCAGGAGGTTGTAGAGTTTGCCTGCGGCATCCCGCATCTGCTGAAAGGCAGCTTCAGCCCCAGCGTTTCCACCGGCATGGATTCCCATGACCAGCGCCAGCCGCTGGGCGTGGTGGCAGGCATCACGCCGTTCAACTTCCCGGTCATGGTGCCGCTATGGATGATGCCGATGGCACTGGCCTGCGGCAACGCCTTCATCCTCAAGCCGTCTGAACGCGATCCGTCCGCCGCCAACCTGCTGCATGACCTGTGGCGCGAGGCCGGGCTGCCCGACGGCGTGCTGAATGTCGTGCATGGCGGCAAGGATGCGGTGGATGCGATCCTGGACCATCCGGGCATCGCGGCGGTGTCGTTCGTCGGCTCCACCCCCATCGCCGAATATGTCTATGCCCGCGGCTGCAAGGCGGCAAAGCGCGTGCAGGCGCTGGGCGGCGCCAAGAACCACCTGATCGTCATGCCCGACGCCGATCTGGACCAGGCCGCCGACGCGCTGATGGGCGCCGGCTATGGTTCGGCGGGCGAACGCTGCATGGCGGTGTCGGTGGCGGTGCCGGTGGGCGAAAAAACCGCCGACGCGCTGATCGAAAGGCTGCGGCCTCGCGTGCAGTCGCTCAAGATCGGGCCGGCGACCGACAGCAGCGCCGAAATGGGCCCGCTGGTGACGGCGGCGCACCGCGACAAGGTTTCGTCCTATATCGATGCGGGCGCGCGCGAAGGCGCCGAAGTCGTGGTCGATGGCCGCGGCCTGAAACTGCAGGGTTATGAAAAAGGTTTCTGGCTGGGCGGCACCTTGCTGGACCGCGTCACGCCCGACATGACCGTCTACAAGGAAGAAATCTTCGGCCCTGTACTGTCGGTGGTGCGGGCCGACAGTTACGAAAAGGCCGTCGGACTGATCAACGCCCACCCTTTTGCCAACGGCACCGCCATCTTCACCCGCGACGGCGACGCCGCCCGCGATTTCACCGACCGCATCCAGGTCGGCATGGTCGGCGTCAACGTCCCGATCCCGGTGCCGGTGGGATATCATTCCTTCGGCGGATGGAAATCCTCCATTTTCGGCAGCCATGGCGTCTACGGCCCCGAGGGCGTGCATTTCTATACCCGGCTGAAAACCGTGACTGCGCGCTGGCCCACCGGCCTGCGCTCCGGCGCCCAGTTCCACTTCTCCGAACGCTGAGACATTCCGCGACGGTTTTTGCCTTGGGAGCGCCACAGGCTTGGGCTAGCCTGACGGCGCTCCATACACCACAAGAATAACCGGAGCTCCCAGGGAGTTGCTTATGCACGCGCTGAACCGCCGCTTGATGCTGACCACCACGATCGGCGGGCTTGCCGCAGCGGCATTGCCGATCCCAGCCCTGGCGCAAACCACGGCGCCCGCGGATACCGAATGGCGCAGCTATGGCAACGATCTCGCCCATACCCGCCATGCGCCGCTGGACCAGATCAACGGAAATAATTTCAACAAGCTGGAAGTCGCCTGGGAATTCAGCACCAAGAATCTGGGTCCGCGCGCGGAAGTTATCCTTCAGGGCACGCCGCTGCTGATCAAGGGCAAGCTCTATTGCACCGCCGGCGCGCGGCGCGACGTGGTCTGCCTGGATGCAGCCACCGGGGAACTCCTCTGGCTGCACAAGGCTCCCGATGAAGGCGCGCGCGTGCGCAATGCCCCGCGCCGCCTTTCGGGCCGCGGCGTCGGCTACTGGACCGACGGCACCATCGAACGCATCATCTATGTCACCATCGGCTACCAGATGGTGGCGCTGGACGCCCGCACAGGCCTGATGGACCTGGCATTCGGCGTGCACGGCATGGTCGACCTGAAAAAGGAAATCGACCAGGACCTGGATCCGGAAAAGGCTGATATCGGCCTGCACACCGCGCCCACCATCGCCAACGACGTGATCATCATCGGCGCGGCCCACACCGCCGGCAACACGCCCGCCGTGATCAAGAATGCGCGCGGCTATGTGCGCGGCTATGACGTGAAGACCGGCAAGCGGCTGTGGATTTTCCACACCATCCCGCACAAGGGCGAGTTCGGTTACGACACCTGGGCGCCCGGCACCGCCGAGGAAGCCGGCAACACCGGCGCCTGGGCGCAGATTTCCGCCGACGAAGAACTGGGCCTGGCCTATCTGGGCGTGGAAATGCCGACCGGCGACCAGATGGGCTTCTACCGCCCCGGCAACAATCTCTTCGCCGAGAGCATCGTCGCGGTCGACACCAGGACCGGCAAGCGCCGCTGGCACTATCAGATGGTGCATCACGGACTGTGGGACTACGACGTGCCCTGCGCCGCCATCCTCTGCGACATCCCGCACAATGGCCGCATCATCAAGGCGCTGGCGCAGCCGACCAAGCAGTCGTGGCTGTTTGTCCTGGACCGCGAGACCGGCAAGCCGGTCTGGCCGATTCCCGAAAAGCGCGTGCCGGCCGGCGACGTGCCGGGCGAATGGTATTCCAAAACCCAGCCGCACCCGTCCAAGCCGCCGCCGTTCGACCGCCAGGGTTTCGGCGCCGACGACATTGTGGACTTCACGCCCGAGATCAAGGAACGCGCGCTGAAGATCGCCAGCTATTACAAGTGGGGTCCGGTCTATACCGCGCCGATCATGCCCAAGAAGGGTGGTCCCTATGGCGTGATCAACATGCCGGGCTATATCGGCGGCATCAACTGGCCGGGCGGCGCTTACGATCCGGTCGAGCACACAGTCTATACCTACTCGCAGACCAACCTGCTCACCATCGGCAACGTCATCCCCAATCCCGACAAGAAGATGGGCGAGTTCTCGATGGTGCACGTCAATCCGCCCGCCGACACGCCCGGTGTGCGGCCCGGCGACCTGACGGTCGATGGCATCCCGCTGGTCAAGCCGCCCTATGGGCGCATCACTGCCACCAACCTGGCCACCGGCACCCAGAGCTGGCAGACGGTGCATGGCGAGACACCGGACAATATCCGCAACCATCCGCTGCTCAAGGGCGTGAAGATTCCGCGCACCGGCATGATTGGCAAGGTCGGCCCGCTCTCCACCAAGAGCCTGGTGATCTGCGGCGACCCCATGACCTATACCGACGAAACCGGGCGCGTGGGCGCGCGGTTGCGGGCCTATGACAAGAAGACCGGCGAGGAAAAAGGCGCGGTCTTCATCCCCGGCGAGCAGACCGGCTCGCCCATGACCTACATGCTGGGCGGACGGCAATACATCGTGCTGGCAATCGGCGGCCGCAGCTATAACGGCGCTTTCATCGCCTTCCGCCTGCCCGCCTAAGCATGCCAACTTAAGCGTGGTTGACCCGCGCGTGCGGGTACATAAAGTCCTTCCCAAAAGGCTGTCCAAAGCCGCTGGGAAGGATTTTCATGTCATCGCCGTCACGCCGCAACGTGCTCCTGTCGGGCACAGCCATGCTTGGCGCCACGCAGTTGCCCGCCCTGGCGCAAGCGCCCGCCGATACCGAATGGCGCCACTATGCCGCCGACACGGCCAACACCCGCTATGCGCCCCTGGACCAGATCAACGGCGAGAATTTCGGCAAGCTGCAGGTCGCCTGGCGCTTCAAGACCGACAATCTGGGGCCACGACCCGAATACCAGTATGAAGGCACGCCGTTGGTCATCAAGGGCCGCATGTATGTCACCGCCGGCACACGCCGCGCGGTGGTGTGCCTGGACCCGGCCACCGGCGAGATGCTGTGGATGCACAGCGAGGATGAAGGCGCGCGCGGCCGCAATGCGCCGCGGCAATATTCCGGCCATGGCGTGTCCTATTGGACCGACGGCAAAGCCGAGCGCATCCTCTATGTCACCGCCGGTTACCGTCTGATCGCGCTGGACGCCAAAACCGGCGACCGCGTGACAAGCTTCGGCGTCGATGGCGTGGTCGACCTGAAGACCGACATCGACCAGGAGATGGACCTGGAGAAAGAACCCATCGGGCTGCACGCCACCCCGCTGGTGGCCAACGACACGGTGATCGTGGGCGCGGCCTTCCTGGGCGGCAGCGTTCCAGCCAAGAAGGGCGGCATCAAGGGTTATGTCCGCGGCTATGACGCGCGCACCGGCAAGCGCAAATGGATTTTCCACACCGTGCCGCGCAAGGGCCAGGTGGGTTACGAAAGCTGGCTGAAAGCCGGCCAGGCCGAAGCGGCTGGCAATACCGGCATGTGGGCGCAAGCCAGCGCCGACGAAAAACTGGGTCTCGCCTATCTGCCGATCGAGATGCCGACCGGCGACGCGGTGGGCATCAACCGCATCGGCGACGGCCTGTTCGGAGAAAGCATCGTCGCGGTCGACATCGATACCGGCAAACGCAAATGGCACTATCAGATGGTGCGCCACGGCCTGTGGGACCGCGACATCCCTTGCGCCCCGATCCTATGCGACATCCCCCACAACGGAAAAATCATCAAGGCGCTGGCCCAGCCCAGCAAGCAGAACTGGCTATATGTTCTGAACCGCGAAACCGGCGAGCCGGTCTGGCCGATCCCCGACCTGCCGGTGCCCGCAGGCAGCGTGCCGGGCGAATGGTACGCGCCGACCCAGCCGATCCCGTCCAGGCCCGCGCCTTACGGCGTGCAGGACGTCAATGCCGACACGATTTTGAACTTCACGCCGGAGCTGCACGCGCGTGGTCTGGCGCTGATCAAGCGCTACAAGACCGGGGGGCCGTTTGAACCGCCCAGCCTTTCCAAGCCGGAAGGCACCTGGGGCACGCTGCTGGCGCCGGGCTTCCAGGGCGGCACCAACTGGCCGGGTGGCTGCTACGATCCCGAAACATACCGCGTCTATGTCTTCACCCAGAACACCGCCGATGTGGTGGGCGTGGTGAAGGGCGACCCGCGCTTCACCGAGAATGAGTATGTGCGCGGCGTGGCGGGTGTGACCTCGCTTCCCGCCGCCGCCATGGGCGATACCAGCGCGGGACCGGGCACCAACAATGCGCAGGGCGTCAGCGGCAAGGACGGTTTCCGCTCGGGCCAGAACACCATCGACGGGCTGCCTATCCTCAAGCCGCCTTACGGCACAATCACCGCCATCAACCTGGCGAGCGGCGAGCATGACTGGCAGATCGCCCATGGGGATACGCCCGACGCGATCAAGAACCATCCGGCGCTGAAGGCCCTGAAAATCCCGCGCACCGGGCGGCCCGGCCTTTTGGGACCGATGGTGACCAAGACGCTGGTGATCTGCGGCGAAGCGGGCATGAACACCACGCCATCGGGCGCACGCGGCGCCATGCTGCGCGGCTATGACAAGAACACCGGCGAGGAAAAAGGCGCGGTCTATATCGCCGCGCCCCAGACCGGATCGCCGATGAGCTACATGCTGAGGGGACGCCAATACATCGTGGTGGCGATTGGCGGTGGCGGGGTTGCCGGCGAACTTGTTGCTTTCCGGCTGCCCCGCCCCTAATCAGGCCGCATGCGAACAGGATATGCTGCAATCGCGCTGCTGGCGCTCGGCCTCAGCGGATGCGACCGTCACGGGCCCGCGCGCGCGGACGTGACTGCGTGCCACCAGCAGATCATGGCCACCGCCCCGCATGGCGATGACGACATCATCGACGTGCACGAACATCGCCAGATGCTGGTCTGCATGGCGCAGAAAGGCTACGCCTTCCAGTCATCCGACACCGAATGCGTCACGCGCATGACCAAGGCCGATGACGCGGTCTGCTACACGCGCGATTAGCGGGCGGGCGTCAGCTTCAGCAACTGGCCGGTGGCGGGCGGGCTGACGCTCATCGCCGTGCCGCCGCTATCCGTGACCACCAGGATCGAGCCGTCATTGCCCATGCGCACGTCGCGGATGCGGGCCTTGCGGTCGGTCAGCATCACTTCTTCTTCCACCACCTTGTTGTTCACGAGCTTGAGCCGCGACACGCCGCGTCCATTCAACAGTCCGATAAAGACACTGTCTTTCCAGGCACTCGACTTGCCGGTGTAGAAAGCCAGGCCTGCCACCGCCACCGAAGGCGACCAGTAATAGGCCGGCTGCTCCATGCCCGCCTTGACCACTTCACCCTCGGCGATGTCGCCGCCGCGATAATCGATGCCGTGGCTGATGATGGGCCAGCCGTAGTTCTTGCCGCGCTCGATAATGTTGAGCTCGTCGCCGCCACGCGGGCCGTGCTCGGTCTGCCACAGCGTGCCCTTGGGATCGAACGCAAGGCCTTCCTGGCTGCGGAAGCCGATGGCCCAGATTTCCGGCAAAGCGCCTGCGACGCCGATAAAGGGATTGCCCGGGGCGGGTGCGCCATCCTTGGTGATGCGCACGACCTTGCCCAGATGGGTATCGTTCACCTGCGCCACGCCCCAGGGACGGGTGCCGGCATTGTCACGGTCGCCGATGGAGACATAGAGGAAGCCATCCTTGCCGATGGCGATGCGCCCGCCGGTCTTGGTTCCCATCGACAATGTCTGATCATTGGGCAGGAAGGGGTTGGTCTTCAGCAGCACCTTCACGTCGCGGATGGAATTGGAATTTACGTCCAGCACGGCACGGGCGATCGACGTGTTGCCGATGGTGCGGTCGTGATACTCGGTATAGGTGAAGAAGATGGTGCGGTTCTTGGCGAACTCCGGATCCAGCACCACGTCCAGCAGCGCCATCATCGGCGTGCCGATCTTCAGGCCATCCAGCCCGGTCAGCGGGGCGGAAAGATTGCCCTTGTCCAGCAGACGGAACTGGCCCGGCAGGCGTTCGGTGATCAGGTATTTTCCATCGGGCAGATGCGCCACCGCCCAGGCGGCGGACAGCTTGTCGGTCAGAACCTCCACCTTGAAATCGGTCGACTTGCGATAGGGCGCGCGGGTCTGTTCGGCGAACTGGCGCGTGTCGCGCTTTTTCTCGAACGGGCGGGCATCCACCGGCTGGCCCTCGATCGTGCCATAACTGGGGGTGCGCGGCAGGCCGCCGGCATTGTAATCGGGGGCGGGCGCAGGCTTGGCGGCGGGCGCAGTGGGCGCCGGGGTCTGGGCGGTCGCCGGAAAGGCGCAAGCCAGAAGAGCGATGGCGAGAAGGCGGCGTTTCATGCAAATCCCCCGATTTTTCGGATATTTAACCCCTAGCCGGTAGGACTTGCCAAGGGCGGCCGGAACCCAAAAGCTCCCCGGACTGTTCCAGATCACCGATATTGGATAGATTCAGACCATGAAAATTCAAATCGCCGCCATCACCCTGACTGCAACCCTGGCCCTCGGCGCCTGCGCCGGTCCGCAAGGCAATCCCAACGGCTCGCCCTACGCGGACAAAGCGGGCGGCACCATGGCGGTGAAGCCGCAGACTGTGGGTTCGGAAACCTATGACCCGACAAAACCCGCGCCGCCGTTCCAGGACATGCGCCCGGGCCCTTATACGCCGACGCCGCCCACACCTGCTCCGCGCTAACCGCTGGGCGTGTGAACTTGGCTTAACAGCTCGAACGATTTCATCCGTGCCGCATGGTCGAAGATCTGCGAGGTGACGATCACCTCGTCGGGCTTATAGCGCGCGACGAATTCGCCCAGCCCCTTGCCGACCGTTTCGGGTGAGCCGACCAGCGAATAGCGCATCACCTTACGGATCAGCGCCAGCCGCTGCGGATCGATCTTGCTTTCATAGTCGGGGATTGGCGGCGGCAACGGGCCATCGCTGACCTGCTGCGCCGATGAAAAATGAAAGCGGGCTTCTTCGTCGGTCTCGGCGCAGACCACCGCAACCGACAGCATCACCTGGGGCCTGGCGCATTGCGCCGACGGCATGAAGCGCCCGCGATAGGCCGACAGCGCGACATCGAGCTGGTCGGGCGCGAAATGCGAGCCAAAGGCAAAGGGCAGCCCCAGCGTCGCGGCAAGCTGCGCCCCGCCGATGCTGGTGCCCAGAATAAAGACCGGCACGTTGGAATTCTCGCCCGGCACGGCGCGCACCGGCTGGCCCGGCGCGGCGGCGCGCAGATACGACAGCAACTCCTGCACGTCGCGCGGAAAGGCTTCCATGTCGCCCGGCATGCGGCGGAGAGCCTGCATGGTCGCGGGATCGGCATTGATACCCCGCCCCAACCCCAGGTCGATGCGCCCCGGATGCAGCGCCGCCAGCGTGCCGAACTGTTCGGCCACCATCAGCGGCACATGGTTGGGCAGCATGATGCCGCCTGCCCCGACACGGATGGTGCTTGTGGCGGCCGCGACATGGCCGATCACCACGGCGGTGGCGGACCCGGCGACGCCGGCGGTGTTGTGATGCTCGACCAGCCAGTAACGGCGATAGCCCAGACGCTCGGCCTGACGCGCAAGCTCCACCGTCTCGCGGAAGGTGGCCGCGGCGTTGCCGCCCTGCTTGATGGGCATGAGATCATGAATGGAAAGCGGCGGCACGAAAAGACCTGCGTTGGTTCGGGACAAGACTTAGCAGGAAAATGCCGCGACGCTAACCGCTGCGAACCTGGATGCCATAGGCCGGGCCGCCGGGCCCCAGGCGCGCGCAAACCCGCCCCCTGGTCAGCGCCCGACTTGACAGCCTGAAGCCATAATACCTACCATGTATATCAAATGGTGGACAGCCTGGGCCAGTTCGAGCAGATCGTTCTCACTGCGGTACTCGTGGCGGGCGACAACGCCTATGGCGTCACCATCCATGCCAAGGTCGAAGAACTCTCCAAACCGAAGAAAGTCACGCGCGGCGCGGTCTATGCCACGCTGGACCGCATGGAAGAGAAAGGCCTGATCGCCTCCTGGCTGTCAGACCCCACGCCCGAGCGCGGCGGACGCTCGCGCCGCCATTACCGGCTGGAAAAATCCGGCCAACAGGCCTTGCGCGAATCCGCCAAGACCGCGCGCACGCTTTATGAAGCAATCGCGCAAAACCTGGGTGGGCTGGCATAGAAGCCGCCGCGCTGACGCCGCCGGTCTGGCGGGAGAAATTCGTGCGCATGCGGGAGAAGCTGGCCTAGAAGCTGCGGCCCAGGCGTTTGAGCACTTCCTGGCGCGCCAGCACCCGTTCGCGGTCTGTGACATGGATCAGGCCAGAAATGCGGCGGATCAGAAGGTCTTCCTCCGGGTCCAGCACGCCGTCGGCATACGCCACGTCCCACAGCATTTCGACCATGCCGATGCGTTCTTGCGGCGTCATTTCCTCGAACACATGGCTGGTATGGCCGTGAAGCTGCACCATCTGGGCGGCGCGAACCGCGCCCGCTTCGAGTAACGCCTCGCATTCCTGTTCCGACAGATCAAACTTGCGGGTCAGCAGCCCGGCGATCACCGCCCGTTCATGGGAAACGAATGCATCGTCCTGGCGCGCCGCTTCCAGCAGCAGCACCGCCACCGAAAGTCGCAGATCCGGACGCGCCTGAGGCTCCGGCGATTTGAGCATACGCAACAGAGAATCGAACATCACACCGGCATCTCAAGAACATGGGATCGGTGCCGCAGCACCGCTTTGCGTGCCGATGGTAACGGCTTGGCGCGGGACGTCCAGTGCCGATGCGCCTGCATGGCGCGGCAAAATGGGGGGATCGCCCTGCTCAGTCTGTATTATCGTCCTTGAGGATTGGCAGCAGCTTGAGCGTCAAGAAGGTCATGATCGCGATGACAATGGCGACATCATAAACGCCCAGCCCGACCGCCGTGCCAATGCACCCTGTCGCCCAGATGCTGGCGGCGGTCGCCGTGCCGCGCACCGACAGGCCATCCTTGAGGATGGCGCCGCCGCCGATAAATCCGATGCCGGTGATAATGCCTTCCACCACGCGGG
>CAILUV010000007.1 GCA_903837555.1 uncultured Alphaproteobacteria bacterium | reverse complement strand
GCCAGCGCGGGCGCGCAGGCGCAGCAAAGAGGGCCGGGCATGCCCACGGGGCACCGGCCGCTGAAGGGCATCGACATCACCAACATTGTCACCGCCAATGGGCTGGGCCTGGGCGTGAAGACCAGGCGCGGCGTGCTGGACGTGGCGAGCGTGGAACGCGATCGCAAGATCGGCCTGCCGACCAAGGCCATCGACGTCATCAATGGCCGCGGCAATCTCGAAGCGCTGGGCATGTTATTGGCCAACGGCGCGGCGGGCGCGCCTGCCAATCATCTGATCCCGGAAGCGCAGGTGCGCTTTGGCAATATTGTGGAAAATCCGGGCAAGATTTTGTGCGTGGGACTGAACTACGCGGCCCACGCCGCGGAAGGCGGCAGCAAGCCGCCCAAGGAACCGATCATGTTCAGCAAATTCAACAGCGCGCTGAACCACCACAACGGCACTATCGCGGTCAGCAAGTCGACCGCGCCGCCCAAGTGGGACTATGAAGCCGAACTGGTGCTGGTGATGGGCAAGGGCGGCCGCGACATCCCGGAGAACCAGGCGCTGGAATATGTCTATGGCTATGCATCCGGCAACGACTTCACCAACCGCGATCTGCAGCGCCGCTCGGCGCAGTGGCTCTTGGGCAAGAGCACGGATGGTTCAGGTCCGTTCGGCCCCTGGCTGGTCAGCGCAGACCAGGTGGACGTCAACAATCTGGACATGAAAATGCTGGTCAATGGCGAAGTGCGCCAGAGCACCAACACCCGGCTGATGATTTTCACCTGCGCCCAGATCATCTCCTATTGCTCGAAGGCGTTCGCGCTGGAGGCGGGCGATGTGATCTTCACCGGCACCTGCGAAGGCGTGATCAGCGGTTATCCGCCGGAAAAGCAGGTCTGGCTGAAGCCCGGCGACAAGATGGTGACCTCGATCGAAAAGATCGGCGACCTGCACGTCACGCTGACCTGAGACGAAAAAGCGCAAGCAGGTGCCTGGCGCACCTGCTCCGCTTTCGCATTTTTCGCCGTTAAGACGCGGTATTTCCGCCGCCATCCTTGCGCTTGGGCGGGAAGGGATAGGCATTGGGCGTGTGGCCGGGGGCAGGCTTCAGCACCGACAAGACCATCGTGACCGCCAGGATCAGGCCCGTTCCCAGCAGGGAAAACACGACCGGTATCTTGTAGATGTCGATCAGCAGCATCTTGGCGCCGATGAACGCCAGCACCAGCGCCAAGCCGTAGGGCAAGAGGTGAAACTTGTCCTTCACGTTTGCCAGCAGGAAATACATGGCGCGAAGACCCAGCACCGCGAAACCGTTGGATGTCAGCACGATGAAGGGGTCCAGCGTGATGGCGAAGATGGCGGGGATTGAATCCACGGCAAACACCACGTCCACCGCGCCGATCAGCAGGATGACCACGAACAGCGGCGTGGCCATTTTCACGCCGTCCACCTTCGTGAAGAAATTTTCGCGATCATAGTTTGGCGAAATGCGCATATGGCGGCGAACCCAGCGCAGGGCCGGATTGGCCTCCAGGTCCGGCTCCTGGCCGGCGGCCCGCCACATCTTGAAGCCTGTGTACACAAGGAACGCGCCGAACAGGTACAGGACCCAGTGGAATTCCGAGATGATCCAGGCGCCGACCACGATCAGCACCGCGCGCAACGCCAGCGCGCCGAGAATGCCGATGATCAGCACGCGCTTCTGGAATTCGTCCGGCACGGCGAAATAAGTAAAGATCATCAGGAAGACGAAGACGTTGTCGACCGCCAGCGCCTTTTCGATGACGTAGCCAGTGATGAATTCCAGCGCCTTGGCGTTCGCCAGCGCCTGTGTCGCCACATCGGTGCTGGTGCCGCCCAGATACCACCACAGCCAGCCGACGAAGATAAAGCTCACCACGATCCAGACGACGGACCAGGTGGCGGCCTCGCCCATCGAAACCTTGTGGGCGCCCTGCCGTCGCATAACGAGGAAATCGACCGCAAGTGCGACGAACACGAACAGTGCAAACAGGGACCACACCATCGGTGTGCCAACAGACATCATGAAAAAAGCCTCACCAGGCGATCGGCATCGCCGCGATTGGATCGCTATTTGCCCAGGCCGGTCTTGCCACCACGCTTTGGCGTGGGCCGCAGTGCCGGGAAAAAAGACCGGGTGCCGACCCGATCCGATTTCCGTGTTGGCGACATTGCGAAGGCGCTTGCGCGCCCGGCTACTCCCCGAGGAGGCAGGCGTATTACAGCAGCCCGCTGTGGGCGGCGTCAACTCGCGGTAAGGTGTGAGGGAGTTTTAATGGCGGACAGAGAGGGATTCGAACCCTCGAACGGCTTTCACCGTTACACACTTTCCAGGCGTGCGCCTTCAACCACTCGGCCACCTGTCCGCACTGGGAGACGGGGAATACACGGCTGGGACCGCCCCCGCAAGTGCTAGCCAAGTTCTTAACCCAAAAGGCTTTTTAGCCTCTCAATGCGCCTCGTGCGGTGCCATGGACAGGTCGCGCTTGGCGGCCACCAGCGAGATCGTATAGCCCGCCACCACGTCGAACAGGCACATGATGGTGATCAGGAAAAAGGTCGAGGTGCCGAAGCCCTTCAGCATGATGAATTCGACCAGCGCCACCACGAAGGTCAGCATCGAAAGCCCGTGATTGATGATCTCGCGGTGGGTGGTGCCGGCGGCTTTGATGATTTCGACGAACAGCAGCGCCAGCGCGCCGATCAGAAAAATGTCGCCCAGCGACACCTTCCAGGCATCGCCCGAGAACATGCCGATCGTGAAGCCCTGGTTCAGCACGGCGGCCATGTCGTTCTGGCCGGCCGCACCGCCGCCGAACACCACAAGATTGTAGGCGATCACGGCAATCAGGATCATGGGGAATATGCGCAGCATCGAATCCTCCTGTGGCGCGCGAAGCACCCGGCGCGGCGCGCAGAATAGCATGGGCGCCTGCCGCGCCTAAAGAGGGCTTACAGCTCGTCCGCGCGGCTGCGGCCGCGATGGCGGCGCTGCAGCCAGCGCACGCCCATCAGGTCCTGCATGCTCACCAGCATCCGGCCGAAGTTGGTGTATTTCGACGTACCGGTCAGGCGCGGGCGGTGGTTCACCGGCACGAAGCGAACCTGCCAGCCTTCGCGCAGCGCCAGCGCGATCAGGAAGCGGTGGATGTGATCGAAGTAGGGCAGGTCGAGGAAAAGCTGGCGGCGGAAAACCTTCAGGCCGCAGCCGGTATCGGTGGCGCCGTCACCCAGCATCAGGTTGCGAAAGCCGTTTCCCAGCTTCGAAGCAATGCGGCGGCTTGCGGTGTCCTGGCGCTTGACCCGCACGCCCGACACTAGCCCGACATCATCCTCGGCCCGCAGCGCTGCCAGCAGCCTGGGAATGTCGGCCGGGTCGTTCTGGCCGTCGCCGTCCAGCGTCACGATGATCCCGCCTCGCGCCGCCTGCACCCCGGTGCGGATGCTGCGGCTCTGGCCCTGGTTGCGGTCGTGGCGCAGCACCCGAAGGCCGGGGATTTCGCTTTTCAGGGCGACCAGCGCCGATGGCGTGCCGTCGGACGATCCGTCATCGACAAAGATGATCTCATGGTCCGGCTCGCCAGCCAGCGCGGCCGCGATCTCGCGGGCGAGGGGGGCGACGTTACCGGCCTCATCCTTCACCGGCACGACCACGGAAATGGCGGCGGAACCTGCCATGGACTGAACTTTCTCCTGCGGTGGAATGCGGGCCTTATAACAGGCCCCGGACTTTGCAACATAGGGTTCTGGCCACCATAGTCCGCGAGCATGACCGACTCACAAAACCCAGCTCTCGGCCCAGCTTTGGCCCCTGCGCCGGCGGCGGAAAACCCGCCCGCGCCGGCCCTGCCGCGGACCGCCTTGCCCAAATTCTGGGGTCTGCTGACGCGCCGCCCCTATGCCCTCTTGGCGTTGCTGGGCCTGTTGATGTGGCTGCCGGGCGTGGTCAGCCTGCCGGCACTGGACCGGGACGAAAGCCGCTTCGCCCAGGCCTCGCGCCAGATGGTGGAATCGGGCGATCCCGTCGATATCCGGCTGGGGCAGGTGCCCCGGTACAAGAAACCCGCCGGCATCTACTGGCTGCAATCGGCCAGCACGGTGGTGACGGGCGCGATTTTCCATCAAGGCGAAACCACCCATATCTGGACCTACCGGCTGGTATCGCTGCTGGGCGCCATCGCGGTCGCCTGGCTGACGCTGTGGTGCGCGCTGGCGCTGGCAAGTGTGGAAGTTGGACTGGTCGCGGCGCTGTTGATGCTCAGCACGCTGCTGTTGGCCGCCGAAGCCACCATTGCCACCACCGACGCGGTATTGCTGGCCTGCGTGCTGGCGGTGCAGGGCGTGTTGCTGCGTGTGTACCGCGCCGCGCGCGAACCGGATGCGCCCCAGCCGTCGCGGCGCATGATCCTGTGGGGCTGGGCGGCCTGCGCGGCAGGCATTCTGGTCAAGGCGCCGGTGGTGCCGGGCGTGGCCATCGTCACCATCGCCGGGCTCGCGGTGTGGGACCGCGACATACGCTGGCTGCGCAAGCTGCATGCGCTGCCCGGCTTTCTGCTGACCGTGCTGCTGGTCACGCCCTGGCTGGTGGCCATCACCATCCAGAGCCAGGGCGCGTTTTTCGAACATTCGCTGGGCAATGATTTCGCCGCCAAGCTGGCGGGCGGACAGGAAAGCCATGGCATGTGGCCGGGCTATTACCTGCTGCTGTCGGCAGCGACCTTCTTTCCCACCATCCTGTTCGTGGCGCCCGGCATCGTGCTGGGCATCGTCAGGCGCAATGACGCGGCGATCCGTTTCCTGCTGGTCTGGGCGGGCGCCTGGTGGCTGCTGGTGGAAGCGGTGCCCACCAAGCTGCCGCACTATGTGCTGTCGTCCTATCCGGCGCTGGCGATCCTGGCGGCGCTATTCGTGTTGACGGTGCCGACCACCACCGATCCGCGCTGGCTGACAGTGGCGCGCTGGATCGGGCGGGTGCAGTTCGTGATCGGCGCTGTGGTGCTGACCGTAGCCGTGCTGCTGCTGCCGCGCCTGTATGGCGAGGGCGATGCGTGGTGGCTGATGGCGCTGGCGGCTGCCGGCGCGGTGTTGGCGATCACGGCGCTCGTTCTGTCGCTGCGCCAGGCGCAAAGCTGGGCGGTCCTGGTGTCGCTGCTGGCGATGTTGGTGTTCGTGCCCACGCTGCTCGCGGGCGTGGCGCCCCGCTTAAGCCAGATATGGGTGACCGAGCGTCTGAAACCGCTGGTGCGCGAGGCTTCGCGCCCCGGCGATCCGCCGCTGGCGCTGGCCGGGTATCAGGAGCCCAGCATGCTGTTCGCCTTCGGCAAGGATGTTGTGCTGGCCGATGGTGCGCGCGCCGCGGATGCCGGCGCAAAATCCGGTGGGCTGGCGCTGGTCGAGGATGACGAGCTGGGCGGCTTCCTGGCGCGGCTGGCCGAACTGCAGGCCGATGCCGACAAGGTGGGCGAACTGACCGGCTTCAACTATTCGCGCGGCCGCAAGGTGCATGTGACTCTGTACCGGGTCACGCGGCTGCCCGAATGATGCCCGAATGATTCCGGCCTTTGCCGACATCCAGGCCGCTGCCGCGCGCATCGCGCCCCATGCGGTGCGCACGCCGCTGGTGGAAAGCCCCGTGCTTAGTGCCCTGACCGGCGGACGGATATTCCTGAAGCTGGAAACATTGCAGCGCACCGGCTCTTTCAAGTTTCGCGGCGCCTGCAACCGGTTGGCGATGATCCCGCAAGGCGATCGCGCCAATGGCGTGGTGGCCTTTTCATCCGGCAATCACGCGCAGGGCGTGGCCGCCGCCGCGGCGCTGTTCGGGATGGAGGCGGTGATCGTGATGCCGTCGGATGCGCCCCGCGCCAAGATCTATGGCACCCGGGCACTGGGCGGCACGGTGGTCGAATATGATCGCCAGCGCGAGGACCGCGAAGCGATTGCCGGAAAACTCTGCGCCGAGCGGGGCGCGGTGCTGGTCAAGCCGTTCGACGATGCCGGCGTGATTGCGGGGCAGGGCACGGCGGGGCTGGAAATCGCCGAAGACGTAGCGCGGCTGGGCGTGACGCTGGACGATGTTCTGGTTCCTTGCAGCGGCGGCGGGCTTGTGAGCGGCGTGGCATTGGCGCTCAAGGGCTGTGGTTTGACTGCGGGCGTTCACAGCGTGGAGCCGGAGAATTTCGACGGCATGAAACGCTCGCTGGAAGCCGGCGCGCGGATCGCCGCGCCGGGCGGCAGGCTTTCCATCGCGGACGCGCTGATGGCGCCTACGCCCGGCGCCATCGTGTTTAAACTGGCCAAGGATCTGCTGGCGCCTGGCTATGCCGTCAATGACGCCGAACTGGAGCGCGCGGTTGTCTTCGCGGCCCGTGACCTGAAGCTGGTGGTAGAGCCTGGCGGCGCGGCGGCGCTGGCGGCGCTGCTGGCGGGAAAGTTGGACGTACGGGGCAAGTGCACCGCGCTGGTCCTGTCGGGCGGCAACGCCTGATAACCTTCGTTAAGCCGTTTACCACGCCGCGACCCTTTTCTTGGTTCGCGCCCTGGTTTCGCTCAATGGTGTGACGAAACCCATTCGGCACAAAGTTAACGTCATGGACAATCTGCTGCGCTGGCGCGACGAGTATCACGTGCTGCCCCTGGTGCTGATCGCTTCTATTGTCGTTTTGCTGGCCATCGTCGCCGCCGCCTTGTGGTCGCGCGGCAGCATCGCGGACATGGACTCCAAGATTCTGGGCTCGCGCAGCATGCTGCAGACCGCCTATGACCGCGTCCTGCCGGGCGCCACTTCGCGTCCGCAGCTTGTGCAGCTTGGCTTCGACAGCAACCGCCTGAAGGCGCGCAATCTTTCCGGCCTGGGCGTCCAGCAGCATTTCATGCCTGCCACCAGCCGCGAATTCGACCAGCTCGATCCGGCGATCCGTTCGTGTTTCGAAACGCCTGATCGTTGCAGCGCGCTGATCTTCCCGATGGCCGAGCCCGAACTGGCCGGCGGCTTCATGGCGGCCCATGCCGCGCCGGCGGGTGAGCGTGGCCATATCGTGTTCCTGCTGAAAAGCGGCCGGGTAGCGTACAAGGCGATCGAAGAGGCGTAAGTCCCGATCGACTGGAAACAAAAAAAGGCGCCCGGCTGGGGCGCCTTTTTGTTTGAGCTTGTGGCCATCCGGCCCGGCGCTTGGGCGTGCCGGGCTTCTTGCGCCGCTATCGCGGCGCAAGAACCATCATCATCTGACGGCCTTCCATCTTCGGATACTGTTCCAGCTTGGCGAAGACTTCGGTGTCTTTTTGCACGCGGGTCAGCAGTTCCATGCCCAGATGCTGGTGGGCCATTTCGCGGCCGCGGAAGCGCAGCGTGACCTTGACCTTGTCGCCGTCATCGAAGAAGCGCTTCATCGCCTTCATCTTCACGTCGTAATCGTGATCGTCGATGGTCGGGCGCATCTTGATCTCCTTGATCTCGATGACCTTCTGCTTCTTGCGGGCCTCGTTGGCCTTTTTCTGCTGCTCGTATTTGAACTTGCCGTAGTCCATCAGCTTGCAGACCGGCGGCTTGTTGTCGGGAGAGACTTCGACGACGTCAAAACCCTTCTCGTCGCCCAGAGCGAGAGCTTCGTCCAGGCCGATCTCGCCGTACTTGTGGCCGTCGTCGCCGATCAGAAGAATGGTTTTGGAGGTGATTTCGTCGTTGATGCGCGGGCCATCCTTGGCCGGCGGGGGTGCGTTACCCTGAAAACGTCTGGGGACTATGACTCTCTCCTGTTGTTACGTCCGCGCCCTTTTTGCATCAGGCAAAAATGGTCACGCTTCGCGAGGGGTGTCCAGCCAGCCTCGCGAAACGGATTTCGATCTTGGGCGCAGATGGGTTCCTCGTGACCGCTCAACGAAGGTCGGGCGGGACGGCTTCGGCGGCCAGCATAGAAATTGCGGCCTCCAGCGCAAGGCTTTCCTGCTTCTCGACCCCCAGTTTTCGCAGGGTAACCGTGCGGTTTTCGGCCTCCCTGCGGCCCAGAACCAACAGATTCGGGGTTTTGGCGAGGCTGTGCTGGCGAACCTTGTAATTGACCGTCTGGTTTTCGGTGTCCAGCGTCACGCGCAGGCCGGCGGCCTTGAGCGCCTGGACCACCTCATGGGCATAGGAATCGGCGTCCGCGACCACGGTGGCGACGGTCACCTGGACCGGCGCCAGCCAAAGGGGGAATTTGCCGGCAAAGTGTTCGATCAACACGCCGATGAAGCGTTCCAGCGAGCCGACGATGGCGCGATGGAGCATCACCGGCGCATGGCGGTTGCCGTCCTGGGCGATATAGGCGGCGCCAAGGCGTTCGGCGGTGTTGAAGTCCACCTGCAGCGTGCCGCACTGCCAGTCGCGACCGATGGAGTCGCGCAGCACGAATTCCAGCTTGGGACCGTAGAAGGCGCCTTCACCGGGATTGAGGACATAGTCCAGCCCCGCCGCGCTGGTCGCTTCGGCCAGGGCTTTTTCGGCCTGGTCCCACACCGCATCGCTGCCGATGCGGTTTTCGGGGCGGGTGGCGAGCTTCACGCGCACCTCTTCAAAGCCCAGGTCCTTGTAACAGGCCAGCAGCAGCTTGCAGAAAGAGGTGGTCTCCGGCGTGATCTGCTCGTGCGTGCAGAAGATATGGGCGTCGTCCTGCACAAAGCCGCGCACGCGCATGATGCCGTGCAGCGATCCGGACGGCTCGTAGCGGTGGCACGAGCCGAACTCCGCCATGCGGATCGGCAGCTCGCGGTACGACTTCAGGCCTTCGTTGAAAATCTGCACATGCGCCGGGCAGTTCATCGGCTTGACGACCAGCGTGCGGGCTTCGTCTTCCACCTCCGCGATGAACATGTGATCGCGGTAATTGTCCCAGTGGCCACTGGCTTCCCACAGCTTGCGGTCCAGCAGTTGGGGCGTCTTCACTTCTATATAGTCGGCGCGCACCAATTGGCGGCGGATGTAGTTTTCCAGCGCGCGGTACAGCGTATAGCCGTTGGCGTGCCAGAAAATCTGCCCGGTGGCGACTTCCTGGGTATGGAACAGGTCCATCTCCTTGCCGATCTTGCGGTGGTCGCGCTTCTCGGCTTCCTCCATCCGCGTGACATAGGCGTCCAGCTCCTTCTTGTCGCGCCAGGCGGTGCCGTAGATGCGTTGGAGCTGCGCGTTCTTGGCGTCACCGCGCCAGTAGGCGCCGGAAATCTTAGTCAGCTTGAAAGCATCGCCGATTTCGCTGGTGGTGCGAAAATGCGGTCCGCGGCACAGGTCGTGCCAGTCGCCATGCCAGTAGAGCGAGACGTCTTCGTTCGACGGAATGGACGCGATCAGCTCGGCCTTGTACTTCTCGCCCATCTCCTGGAAGTGGGCGACCGCCTTGTCGCGCGGCCACACTTCGCGGCGCGTCGGCAGCGCGGCTTTGACGATCTCGTGCATCCGCGCTTCGATCTTGGGCAGATCGTCGGGCGTGAAGGGCGTGTCGCGGGCGAAGTCGTAATAGAAGCCGTCCTCGATGGCCGGGCCGATGGTCACCTGGGTGCCGGGGTAGAGGTCCTGCACCGCCATGGCCAGCAAATGGGCGGCGTCGTGGCGGATCAGCTCCAGCGCTTCGGCATCCTTGCGGGTTATGATGCGGATCTGGGCGTCCTGCTCGATGGGGCGGAACAGGTCATATTCCTGCCCGTCGACCATGATGATCAGGGCGGCCTTGGCCAGGCCCGGGCCGATGGCGGCGGCGATTTCCCCCCCGGTCACACCCTTGGGGAACGTCAGGGCCTTGCCGTCGGGCAAGGTCATGGTCACCTGGGAAGGGGCAGCGGACACGGCAAATCTCCGTAAAAAACCAATAGGTGCGGACCTTTGGCCCCTGCCGCGGGCGGCGTCAAGTCTGGCGGCCACAAGGTATTACACCTGTCGTAGCTATTGCGGGCCAGGCCCGACAGGCAGATACTGGCGTTACTTGCGGGGGGCACACCGCATGGAGGATCTGATGAAAACACTGATGACGGCGCTGATGGTGGCAGGGGCGGTTTTCGCCGCAGCGCCCGTAAGCGCCAAAACCTGCATCGACACGCGCGATATCGTTTCCAGCAAGTCTGAAGACGGCAAGGTCATGGTATTCGAGATGAAGAACGGCCAGACCCTGCTGAACCGGCTCCAGGGCCTTTGCCCGGATCTCAGATATAATGGGTTCGTCTGGCAGTTGCCCAGCAGCGACACCAAGGTCTGCGACAACGAGAAGAGCTTTCAGGTGCTGCAGTCAGGCCAGGTCTGCATGATCGGCGCCTTCGAACCCGCCACTGGCAAGCAGGCCATGTCTGTCGCCCCGCGCTAGTCGGCGCTTTACCCAAGCAAAAAGCCCGGTCTTGCGACCGGGCTTTTTTCATTTTCGGCTGCCGCCTAGTGGCCAGAGTCTGTGCCGGTGCGGCTGGCTTCGAACAGAAACCAGTTCCGCTTCTCGGCCGCGTCGATGAAGTTTTCCAGGATCGAGGCGGTCGCCACATCGTCATGCTCGTCGGCGATCTCATGCGCCGCGCGCATGCGCTTGATGACCTTCTTGTTGTCGTCCATCAGCTCCAGCAGCATGTCACCGGGCGACACGAAGTCCTTGTCATTGTCCTTGATGGACTGAAGCTTGGCGATCTCGCCGATGGAATGAATGGTCTTGGCGCCCAGCTTGCGCACGCGCTCCGCCAGCTCATCGATGGTGTTGAAGATTTCGGTCGCCTGCTCGTCGAACAGCAGGTGGTAGTCGCGGAAGTGCGGGCCTGAGACGTGCCAGTGGAAATTCTTGGTCTTGGTGTAAAGCGCATAGGAATCGGCGACGAGGCCGTTCAGCGCCTCGGCGATTTCCGGAATCGCATTGCCCGACAGATCGGTCTGGGTCTGCAGGCGCGGCGCGGCCTTGGCTTTGCCGGATTTGGGCGCGGGTTTCTTGGCCATTGGGAGGTCCTCAAAATCGGTCAAATATAGAAGTGTTGCAAACGCTTTCAGCATAGGCCGGGTTCCCGAAGCTTTTCTAGCCCCAGGTTCGCCTCTTGGCATCCAAAAGCCGAACCCGCGCGTTATCGGGAACAGAAGGGTGTTCATTTGGAGACCATCATGAAAAAGACAGCAATCCTGGCCGCTGGCTTGGCCGCCCTGGCAGTCACCGCCTGCGCCCCGAACTATTATGATCGCGACTACCGTTACGCCCCCGGTTATGCCGACCGCGACCGCGACGGCGTTCCCAACCGTTATGACCGCGACCGTGATGGTGACGGCACGCCCAATTATGCCGATCGCCGCCCGGGCAATCCCTATCGCGACTGATCTGCAACATCGGCGAATGCAGGAAAGGCCCGGCTTGCAAGCCGGGCCTTTTTCGTCAGGTGTGCGTTATTGGTTCCAGAGGGCGCTTTACCAATGGAGACGGACATGAAGAAGACAGGATTTGTGGTGGTGGCGCTGACCGCTATCGTCGCGCTGTCGGCCTGTACCGGCCGCTATTATGAGCGCGATTATCGGGATTACGGCGACAGCCGCTATGACAGCGCGGTGCCCGGCAGCGGCGTCTATTACAGCGATCGTAGGCCCGGTAATCCTTATTATACCGACTATCCCAACCGCGAATATCGCGATCGGGATGGCCGGCGCTTCTGACGTGATGCGGATGTAAAAAGGGCCGGTCTTGCGACCGGCCTTTTTCTTATTCCTTTAGCCCGCCCAAGTAATCGTTTTTCCCCAGCTTCACGCCACGGTTGCGCAAAATGCCGTAAACGGTGGTGATGTGGAAAAAGGTGTTGGGCATCACGAAATTTCCCACATAGTCGCGGCCGTTATATTCCAGCGTGGTGTTGGGGAATTTCAGAACGATTTCCTTGTTCTCGGCGCCGGCAAAGCTCTTGCGATCCAGCGTCTTGAGGAAGGCGATGGTCTTGGCTACCCGCACTTTCAGCTCCGGATAGGTGGCTTCGGTGTCTTCGTATTTGGGAATGTCCACGCCTGCCAGCCGCGCGCCGCAACCCTTGGCGCCGTCGGTGGCGATATAGACCTGGTTTTTGAGCGGCAGCATGTCGGGCGCCAGCCGCGCCTCGGCCGGATCAATGCCGCCATGGGCCTCGCCCTTGGACAGGATGGTCGACAGGCTGCCCAGCATATGGATCAGCGGCGGGATCGAAGCGTCGTAAATGTCGTAGGCCATGGGCTTCCTTGGAGTGGTTTTCCGGGCGGATTCAGGCGTCAAATCCGCCGCGCTTGCAACCCTGACGGCGTAAGGGATATGACGCGTGTGGTTTTTCAAGAAGACGCGCCATGACCGATACGCCCGACGCCCAGAAGCTCGAAACAGTGGCCCCTGAAACGCAGGCGCCCGCGCTGCCTGACCGGCTGTCAACCAATCAGGCCAGCCCGCATTACAATGCCGAGTTGCTGGAACGCGGCGTCGGCGTGAAGTTCAACGGCGTCGACCGCAACAATGTCGAGGAATATTGCGTCAGCGAGGGTTGGGTGCGTCTGGCCGTCGGCAAGACGGTGGACCGCAACGGCAACGCCATGACGGTCAAGTACAAGGGCAAGGTCGAACCCTATTTGCGCTAAATGTCGCCGAAAGCCGTGACGCAGTCCCGGAAATAGGTATCGGCCCGGCGCGTCTGGGTTTCGCGGGTGGGATTGTCCTTGGCGGCCTCCTGCGCCGCAATGCGGCGGCAGAATTCATAGGCCGGCTGCGCGGGCGGTGGCGGCGGCGTGGCCGCCAGCATCACTTCGTCCGTTTCTGCAGGGCCGTACAGTTCGTCCAGCGCGGCGCAGCCGCTGAGGCCAAACGACACGATCAAAGCGCAGCACAAGCGGTTCATCGCATACTCAAAAATGACGCCACCTCCGGTGGGTGCCGGAGGTGGCTGTCGTTCACTTAGCGGCTGGTAAAGATCTGAACCCGCACACGGTCCGAATTGGTGGCGCGGCATCGCATGTCCAGGCTTGTCAGGTCACGGGCGCGTCCCGGCAGGTCCAGCCTGTAATACTGGCCCCGGCGCATCAGGTCGCCATTGTTGACGTTCAGCGGCTGGGCGTTGCCGTTGCCAAAGCGCGCGGTGACGCGATTGCAGCGTACATCGGCATCCATCGGCATCAGCGCCACGGCGTTGATGTTCTGGCCACGCCAGCCGGCAAAAGCGCGTTCGCTGTCGCGGCGGCCTTCGAAGGTGACGGTGGTCAGCAGGCGCCAGTCGTTCACCAGCTCGCTGCCCCAGTTGAAGATCTTGGACCAGTCGCTCTGATAGCGCGGGTTGCTGCGCCATTCCTTGCGATAGCGGTCGACATCAGCCACCACCACGATGCGCGCGTCGGCACGGTCGCGGCGCGCGCCGCGGCGGTCGTCACGCTCGCCCCGGCGGTTGCCCACCTGGCGTTCCGCGCCGCAGTCAAAGGTCAGGCGGGTGATGTTGCGGCCATTGCCGGGGATGTTGATGTTGGCGGGCTGATCCTCGATCAGGTTGCCCTGGTACAGCGTCTGGGTGCGGCCATTGCCATAGCGCGCGGTGACGGCGCGGCAGCGAATGTCGGCGCCTTCGGCGCGCAGCTGAAGGCGGTCGACTGGGCCGCCCAGGTCGAAGTTGCGTACATCGCGATCCTGGCCGGGATTGACGCGGATGGTGCCGATCTCATGCCAGGCGGCCATGGCGGGGGCGGCCGTGCCGAGGCAAAGGACGGCGCTGAGCAGTGCGAGTTTTTTCATCTTGTTCTCCTGATTGTTCCCCTCGCGGCCTTAACGCCTGCATGGGCCGAAAGTTCCCGATTCCGGGCGTTCGGGGCGCTGTGGGGCGCAAGTATGTGCCGTTCCGGCACGAAAGTGCCGCGTGTTCGCCGTTGTGGCTGGCATGAAGCGTGAAGCTATCCGTGCGGATCAATGTGTCTGGCGAAAGGGGATTTCCATGCGCAGACGAGGCCTACTGATGACCTCCGCACTGATTGGTGCGGGGCTGATGACGAGCGTGCTGGCGGCACAGGCCGGCGGCTATGGTGGTGGCGGCTGCGGCAGCTGTGGCGGGCGGCCCGGGGTGGGCAGTAACATGAACGTGTTTGCGCCCGTGACGGTGACCAACAACATCAACCGCTCCTTCAACATGGATGTGAATTCGCGGGTGAATGTCTATGCGCCCGTGACGGTAAACAAGCATATCGACAATTCGTCTTACGTCGACACCTCGACCAACATCGATACCTCCAGCCATGTGCGGGTGGACAAGGACATTAACGTCCGCAACACCAACATCTGGAATTACGGCGTGGGGGGTGGTGGTAGCGGTGGCGGCCATGGCGGCGGTCACGGCGGCGGTGGCGGTTGCAACTGGGGTTGTGGCGGCGGCGGTGGCGGCGGCAATAACAACAACAATAACAGCAACGACAACGGCAACTGGAACGGCAATCAGAACGGAAACCAGAACAGCAACGGTAACGGCAACCAGAGCAACAACCGCTACACCTACAACGACAATTTCAATCTCGATGTCGGCGGGATCGTCGACATCTTCAACAACTACTGATACTCACGCGGCTCCAAACGCAAAAGAAAAGGCCCGGAGCGATCCGGGCCTTTCTTCATTTCGCGGGGGCTTCGACCCCGACCTTCTTCCATTCCGCCATCGCCGCGGGCGTGGTGATGAAGGCCAGGAACTGCGCTGCCTCGTCGGGCTGCGCCGCATGGGCCAGCACCGCGCCGGAATAGTCGAAATGCATGGCGATTTCGGATGGCAGCGTGCCGATGACATCGACGCCCGGCACCGTCACTTCTTCCGAGATGGGGCCCAATCCATACTGGATGCCGTCACGGGCCACGGCATGGCCCGGCATGCCGGCGATGGGGCGCGGGACGACGCCGGCGAATTCGGGCCGCGCCAGAAGCTCGCCTACCCATTTGCCCGCGGCGCTGCCGCGCGCCGGATCGGTGAAGCCGACGCCGTTGGCCGCTTTCAGCACGGCGATGAATTTGGGCATGGTGGAAATGTCGGGCTTGGGCTCGCCCGCCTTTTGCGCCAGGCCGAAATGCACCCGGCCGATCGGCGTGGTGGTGCCGGATTTGTAGTTGGCGCTGACTTCCTCGAACTGGGGCGCAGGCAACAAGGCCAGATCGCCCGGCACCTTGTTCTGCACATTGTCGCGTGCGCGGGTAACAGTGCCGCCGACAAGGGTTACCTTCTTGCCGGTCTGGGCGGTCCATTGCTCGGACAGGACGCGCAGCCCCGGAAAAGTGCCGCCGGACGTGATGACGGTGATGTCGGCCATGGCGGCGCAGGGCGTCAGCACCAGCGCGGCGGCGGCAAGCAGGGTTCGCATCATCCCGGGGGCTCCTTTTTGTTTGGCGTACTTTGCACGAAATCGCCGCGCCTGCGAGGCCCGGCACGCTGCCCTGTGCGCCCACAACCCTTCGCCACGCGTTGTCTCGCTGCGCCAAAGGCCGGTGCACAGGGGAATTTCATGCGTTGCGCTTGCGGAATTGCGGTGATGTTGGCGGTGACATTGTGCGCTGCCGCGCCGGTATCGGCGCTCGAGCAGGCGCCCCGCAGCGATGCCGCGCGTTTGCTGGGCGCGGACGCGCAGGGCGACAACTGGACGGTTGGGCAGGCTGTGCTGAGCGACGGCTTTGTCTGGATATTCAGCGTCAACACTTCCTATGGCGCGTTTCAGGTCAATGGCCTGCGCCGCATGAAAGACCGGGCGCAGGAATTGCGCGCCCTGGCGCTGCTTCAGAAGATGTCGCGATCCGAAGCCTTCGGCAAAGCGCTGGTGAAGGCGGGTTTGGCGCCCATTCGTTTTGGCCGCGATCTGGTGCTCGACCCGTTCGAGACGGTTGGCAACCTGTTGTCCGGCGTGGGCAAGATGTTCGACACGGTGGCGGCTAGCGCCAGGAATCCCGGCGGCGGCCGTGACGGTCTGCTGGCCAGCATCACCGGCGTCACCAAGGTCGAGCGCGAGCTGGCGCAGGAACTGAAGGTCGATCCCTATTCGGATTACTCACCGCTGCGCGCGGGCCTGAAGGATGTGGCGCAGGTCACCGCGCTGGGCAGCCTTCCGGTCACGGCCGGCATTTCCTTCATCACCGGCGGGGCGGGGCTTGCCGCCAGTTCTGCCTCCACCGCCTCCAATGTCTCGGGGCTGGTCTATAGCCGCACCGCGCGCGAAGTGACGGAAATCGTCATCAAGAAGCTAACCGCGCTGGGTGTCGACGCGGCGGCGGTCAAGACATTCGCGGCCAACCGCTTCTATTCCCCGGCGGATCAAATCGCGATGGCCGAAGCGCTGGAAAAACTGGGCGCCACCAACGTCAACGCCTTTATCGCCAATTCCGCCACGGCAGGCAGCTTCGATGTCGCCAAGTTCAACCGCTACCGCGCCGAACTTCTGGTGCGTGACAGCGCCAGGCTGGGCACGCTGAAGGCTTTTGTGCCGGTTGCGGGATTTGTTGTGAACGTGGATGGGGCAGGTCGTCTGGTGGCGGCCTTTCCGTTCGATGCGCTGTTCTGGACCGATGCGGTGTCGCGCAACCTGACGCGCCTGAGCGCCGAGGCTGCCACGCGGCATCCCAAACGCCCCCGTGTCTTTGCGTCGGTGGGCACACTGTCGCCCCTGGCGCAGGCCGAACTCAAGAAGCGCGGCTGGCAGATCATGAAGCTGGATTAGGCGACTGGAACGTCCGGCAGCACCAGCGCCACCAGAAAAGATGCGATCAGCAGCAGCACGCCGACGCCGATGATGCGAAGGCCTTTGCGCGCGCCGGCCCCCTGCCAGGCCTTGGCCGGCACGGCGCTTTCGCCGCGTTGCGCCGAGCGGCCGTTCTCCGCAATGAAATGAAAGCCGAAATATCCCACGCCCCCGACCGCAACGGCGGCACCGGAAAACTTCAGCAGCGTTGCGAGGGTCGAGGCGAGGTAAAACAGCAATGGCCGCTCCTGGGTTTTGATGATCGGGCGGCAAGGCGTGTCAGATCGGGTGATCCCCGAAAGAACCGCGACGGTAACACACAAAGGCCCGGTTCGTGGAACCGGGCCTTTGTCATACGCAGGATGGGTTGTTAATTCGGCGCGGCGACCACATCGGCGCGGCGGGTCAGGGGCAGTTCCTGCTCCGCCCAAGTCTGGCCTTCCGACAAGGCGGTGAAGGTCAGGCGCGCGCCATCCTTCAGCGAAGCCTTGCAGGCGAATGCCACTTCGCGCATCCGGCTGTCGCCTTCCGGGAAGGTCAATGTGGTGTAGCCGCCCAGCGGGATCGAGCCGCGGAAGACTTCACGGGTGATGCCGTCGCGATAGGTCACGCTGATGTGATCGCATTCTATCGTGTCGTTGGTGGCGTAAAAGCGCAGCCGGTTCACCGGGCCTTCGAACTTGGTCCAGCTCACATCGGCATAGCGGTCCGACGGCACGTTGACGAAGCCGGTCTGGTGCACTTCAGCATGGGCCTGGGTGACGGCGGCGCCAAAGGCGAGCGCGGCGCAGGACGCCAGCATGAACTTGGGAACAAGGCGCATGGAACTCTCCACATAAGGTCGTGCCCACAGTCCCGTTCAATAAAAAGCGCGAGGGGCGCCACGGTTCCGCCCCGGTGCGCGCGCCCCAAGGAATCGCTAGAGTGCTGCGGCTTACCGGGGGCGGGGCCATGAAAAGACGCGCGTTTGTTCTGGGCAGCCTGGCGGCGCCGTTGCTGGCGTCCTGCGCCCCGGCCAAGCCGACCCTGTCGGACCTGAAGGCCGGGCTGAAGGGCGAACTGCTGCTCCCCGACGCGCCCGCCTTCGACATCAGCCGCAAGCTCTATCACACCCGCTACGACCACATTCGCCCCAGCGCGGTGGCCCGGTGCCAAAGCGCGCAGGATGTGCGAGCCTGCATCGATTTTGCCCGCCGCAGCGGCACGCCCATCCATGCGCGTTCCGGCGGCCACAGTTATGCCGGCTGGTCCACCGGCCCCGGCCTAGTGATCGATGTCGGCCCCATGAACGCTGTCAGCGTCGATCCCGGCACCCACATCGCCACCATCGGCGCGGGCGCCAAGCTGATCGATGTCTATGCCGCGCTGGCGGCGGCCGGGCGCACACTGCCGGGCGGTTCCTGCCCGACGGTGGGCATTGCCGGGCTGACGCTGGGCGGCGGCATCAGCATGCTGGGCCGCGCCTATGGCATGACCTGCGACAACCTCAGGCAGTTGGAGATTGTCACCGCCGCGGGCGACATTCTCACCTGCGACGCGCAGAACAATTCTGACCTGTTCTGGGCCTCGCGCGGCGGCGGTGGCGGCAATTTCGGCATCGCTACCCAATTCAAATTCCAGACGCATCCCTTGAAGAACATCACCACGCTGCTCTTGGAATGGGACTGGCAGCGCGCCACCAAGGTGATCCAGACCTGGCAGCAATGGGCGCCCGTCATGCCCGACCCGCTATGGTCCTATTGCCGGATGGCGTCGAACCGCAAAGGCACGGCGCCGCAGATTTTCGTGCTGATCGTGTTCATCGGCAACGAGGCCGAACTCATGCCACTGCTGCCGGGGCTGATCGATGGGGTGGGGGCGGAGCCCAAACGCACGCTGGAACATGCCGACGGCCTGCACACCATGCTGGGCCTGGCCGGATGCCAGAACAAAAGTGTCGCCCAATGCCATGTCGAGATGACCTCGAAGGAAGGCACGCTGGGGCGGGGCACCTACACCGCCAAGTCAGCCTTCTATGACAAGCCGCTCGGCGACGACGCCATCGCCCGGTTCCTGGCCCATCTGGAAAAGGCGCAAGGCGCGGGCCTGCAGGGCGGGGTGATGTTCGACGGCTTTGGCGGCGCGGCGGGACGGCCCAAACCCGATGAAACCGCCTTCCCCCATCGCGGTGCCCTGTTCAGCGCCCAGTTCCTGACCAGCTGGCCGCAAGCGACCGACGAGGCGCGCAATGTCGCCTGGATCCGCGATTTCCATGCCGCTGTGCGCAAGGATTCCAGCGGCGGCTGCTACGTAAATTACATCGACCCGGATCTGAAGGACTGGCAACGCGCCTATTACGGCCCCAACCTGGAACGGCTGCTGCGCATCAAGAAGGCGTACGACCCCGAAGGGCTGTTCCGGTTCCCGCAAGGCCTGCCGGTCACGTGAGGCTATTCAGGAAATCTCGTACTTGCGCTTCAGGTAATCGCCGACCCAGTCCTGGATGCGCACATACATCTTGTTCTCAAGGGGCGCGTCGCCGCCGGTGAACGTGCGGGTCTTGCGATAGGTGCGCACCACCTTCACCACGTTGCGGTTGTAGCCGGCGGCCAGGAAGGCGGCCATGTGATAGCTGGAATCGGTGAAGCGCTGCAGGTAATCGGCCGGCAGGTGCGCCAGTTGCAGGTCCATGTGCAGCACCGACGCCATCACCGCGTTGCGCAGGTCGCGCATGGCGGTGTCGAAATGCGGCTCCAGCGGCGCGGAGGGGTAGTTGGTGCGCACCATCTTGTAGCTGGGCTCGATGAACTGGACGATGCCCAGCGCGCCCGCGCTGGAGCGGGCAAAGGAATAGGCCTTCTCCTTGTTGGCGGCGACGGTGATCAGCACCTCGTGGATGCACTGCTCGATCCCGACATATTTCATGCGGTTCGGGTCGATATGCTCGGTGATCATCAGGCGCAGCACCATGTGGCGCGGAATCTTCTCGGCCACCGTCTTGTCGGGCCGGGCGCGGCTGCGCACGTCATGGCTCTGCAGGTAGTTATAAGAGCGCCGCTCCTGCAGCCGCAGATACTCCATGCCATGGGCGCGCATCTTGGCGGTGTCGAGTTCGGGCGCGTATGCGGTGTAGACGGCGGGCGCCCATTCGGCATTTGGCTGGCGCGAGGTGCGCACCGGTCGGCGCTGGGCGAAGACGATATAGCCATCCGCGACCTGGAACCGCGTGTTGAGGAAATTGTCGATCCGCCAGGTGATGCTTTAAAGTTTATAAAGCGGAGACTGTTCAGCATAGGGCTACCCTCAGCGCATGCCTAGTATAAGCGCAAACGGATACTTTGGCGACGGCCTGTGCGGGTGTCGCGTATCAACCGCTCACAAAAAAGCCCGGTGATCGCTCACCGGGCTTTCTGCATTTTTTAGACGAATGAGCGTCTGGACTAGAAGTCCATGTCGCCCATGCCGCCCATGCCGCCGCCGCCGGGCATGCCGCCCGGAGCGCCGCTGTCCTTCTTCGGACGGTCGGTGATCATGGCTTCCGTCGTGATCAGCAGGCCAGCCACCGAAGCGGCGTTCTGCAGGGCCACGCGGACAACCTTGGCCGGGTCGACGATGCCGGCTTCGATGAAGTCCACATATTCACCGGTCTGGGCGTTGTAGCCGAAGGTGTTGGACTTCTGGTCGTGCAGCTTGCCGACGACAATGCTGGCTTCCTGGCCGGCATTGTTGACGATCTGACGGATCGGGTACTGGATCGCGCGACGCACGATATTGATGCCCTGGGTCTGATCTTCATTGTCGCCGGTCAGGTCCTTGAGGGCCTTGGAGGCATAGAGCAGGGCGGTGCCGCCGCCCGGGATGATGCCTTCTTCGACGGCAGCCTTGGTGGCGTTCAGGGCGTCATCGACGCGGTCCTTGCGCTCCTTGACTTCCACTTCCGTGGCGCCGCCGACGCGGATCACCGCAACGCCGCCGGCCAGCTTGGCCAGACGTTCCTGCAGCTTTTCCTTGTCATAGTCGCTGGTGGTTTCCTCGATCTGCGCCTTGATCTGCGCAACGCGGCTCTGGATGTCGGTCTTCTTGCCGGCGCCGTCGATGATCGTGGTGTTGTCCTTATCGATCTTGACGGTCTTGGCCTTGCCCAGCATGTCCAGCTTGACGTTCTCAAGCTTGATGCCGATGTCCTCGCTGATGACCTGGCCGCCGGTGACGATGGCGATGTCTTCCAGCATGGCCTTGCGGCGATCGCCGAAGCCCGGCGCCTTGACGGCGGCAACCTTCAGGCCGCCGCGCAGCTTGTTGACCACCAGGGTGGCCAGGGCTTCGCCTTCGATTTCCTCGGCGATGATCAGCAGCGGACGGCCCGACTGCACCACGGCTTCCAGAACCGGCAGCATCGGCTGCAGGCTGGTGAGCTTCTTTTCGTGGATCAGGATCAGGGCGTCGTTCAGTTCGACGATCATCTTGTCCGGGTTGGTGATGAAGTAGGGCGAGATGTAGCCGCGGTCGAACTGCATGCCTTCGACGACGTCCAGCTCGGTGACCAGGCCCTTGGCTTCTTCAACGGTGATGACGCCTTCGTTGCCGACCTTGGCCATCGCCTTGGCGATCATGTCGCCGACTTCCTTGTCGCCGTTGGCCGAGATGGTGCCGACCTGGGCGATTTCGTCGTTCGACTTCACCTTCTTGGAGCGCTTCTTGAGATCGGCCACGACGGCTTCCACCGCCTGGTCGATGCCGCGCTTCAGGTCCATCGGGTTCATGCCGGCGGCGACCGACTTGGCGCCTTCACGCACAATGGCGCGCGCAAGAATGGTAGCGGTGGTGGTGCCGTCGCCCGCGACGTCATTGGTCTTGCTGGCGACTTCGCGCACCATCTGCGCGCCCATATTCTCGAACTTGTCGGCCAGTTCGATTTCCTAGGCGACGGTGACGCCGTCCTTGGTGGTGCGCGGGGCACCGAACGACTTGTCGATCACAACATTGCGGCCCTTGGGACCGAGCGTGACCTGCACCGCATCGGCCAGGATGTCGACGCCGCGGAGCATCTTCTCGCGGGCGTCGGCGCCGAACTTCACGTCTTTGGCTGCCATTGGATAATTCTCCTAATTCTGTTTTTGGATTTGTGGCGGTGGGGTGGGGACGATTACTTCTTCGACGCCTTGCGTCCTTCGAGCACGCCCATGATGTCGCTCTCCTTCATGATCAGGAGATCCTCGCCATCGATCTTGACCTCGGTGCCCGACCACTTGCCGAACAGCACGAACTCGCCGGCCTTGACGCTGGTGGGAACCAGCTTGCCGTTATTATCGGGGGCGCCGGGGCCGACGGAGACGACTTGGCCTTCCTGCGGCTTCTCGGCGACGGTGTCGGGAATGATGATGCCGCCAGCGGTCTTCTGGTCTTCCTTGAGGCGGCGGACAACAACGCGGTCGCCTAGCGGACGGAACTTCATGAGGAATCCTCTCTTCTAGTGGTCTGAATTTGTTGGATATTCACGCAAAGGCAGCACTTAGCCATGGCGAGTGCCAACCCGGCACACCCGGTATTTAGGCTCCCCCTCGGGAAGGATCAAGGGCCGGGCGCACCGAAACGCAGAATACCGGGCGGGCGGACCTGCGTTCTCAAACCGGAGAGGTTAATACCCGTTCATGCTGGGTTCATCCGCAGCGACCAATATTCCGGCCTGGGCAGGGCAGAGTGAGAGGAGTTTGAGATGAAGACCTTCAGCAAGATCATCCTGGGCGCTACGATGCTGGTTGGCGCCACCATCGCAACCGCCGCCCCCGCAGCCGCGCAGTTCTCTGGCTTCAGCCTTGGCGGCCCCGGCTATTCTTTGAATTAAAGTGATGGCTATTACGGGAATTACTATGGCCGCCAACCGCGACCTCTCGGCGCTGATCATCTTCGAATTCTCGCAGGAAGCGGTGCTGAAGGCCGATTCGGTGGGCGAGCAGAACCTGGCGCGCCTGTCGGAGACGGGCTTCGCGCTTTCGATGGACCATGTCGAAACGCTGGCGCTGGATTTCGTCAAGCTCAAGGGCATCGGCTTCGAATATCTCAAGGTCCGCGCCACCACCATGGTGCAGGGCATGAGCGGCGCTAGCGCCGCCGTCGCCGCCGAGAATTTCAAGAAGCTGCTGTTGCGCCACGACCTCAACCTAATCGCCGAGCGGGTCGAGGACGAGAAGACCGTGCTGCAACTGCTGGATTATGCCGTGGACTTCGCACAGGGCTATCTGTTCGGCGAACCCCGCGCGGTGCGCGACGACATCGCCAAGCCGGTCCTGCCGGACCGTGATGCGCCGGTGATTCCGTTCATAAAAGCCTCGTAGGCGGTCCGCTGTCTTGACGGGGCGGGGGCCAGATGCCATCCGCTTTGGCAAT
>CAILUV010000006.1 GCA_903837555.1 uncultured Alphaproteobacteria bacterium | reverse complement strand
CAGCGCCGCGGTCATGCGTCTTTGCGCTTCTTGGAAAGGTCGCGCAGCAGCTTTTCGGCGTCCGCGACGTCCTTGGTGGTCAGGTTGCCCGCTTCGATAAGCTGGGCCATCACCGGCTGCATCCGGCCGCCGAACATGCCCAGGAAATCATCGACCAGGCGGCGCTGGGCGGCGTCGCGCGAAATCAGCGCTTCGAAGATATGGGCGTTGCCGATCTTGCGGGCGCGGCGCAGCGCCTTCTTCACTTCCAGCCGGTACACCATGGTCTGCACCGTGGTGTAGGCGGGGCGGCCCTTTTGCGGAAAGGTTTCCTGGATTTCGCGGATCGCCAAGGGCCCGCCGCTCCACAGCGCGTCCATGATCTGAAGTTCAAGCTTGCTGAGTTTGGGAAGCCGCATTTTAATCCACCTACAATCGTAATAGATGCTAGCCGCGGCGGGGCGTCTTGTCGAGCGGGCAAATAATCCTAGGAAAAAGCCTCAGCTTTCCAGGTGCACGGCGATAGCACGCGGTCTGAGGGCATCGAAAATCCCGGCCAGTACCAGCCCGGCGACGAAACCGCCCAGATGGGCCTGCCAGGCGATCAGCCCGCGCTCGCCGCCACCGCCCAGATCGATCATCGCCGTCAGGAAATTGATCACCGCCCACACCGCGCTGAACAGCAGTATCTGGCGCGAGAACAGCGGCGCCAGTTTGGGCTCGCCCGCCACCGTCATCCAGGGCGCGGCGCTGCCGGGCATCATGCGGATCGCCGCCGCCATCAATCCCGAGATCGCGCCCGAGGCCCCGACCACCGGCACCGCGCTGCCCCAGTTCATCGCCAGATAGGCGCCCGTCCCCGCAACGCCGCAGACCATGAAGAAGACCAGGAACAGCACGCCGCCCCAGCGCCGCGCCACGATGGGGCCGAACGCCAGCAGCCAAAGACAGTTAATGACCAGATGGGTGATGTCGCTGTGCAGCCCCATATAAGAGACGAAGGGAATGACCCGCTCCGGCACTGTGCCGGGGTCGTACATATGGCTTTCCAAAAAGGCACGGCTGTAGCGGGCCGGAACGAAGCCATAGGTATAGATCAGGTCCTGGGACCGGTCGTCCGACACCAGCATGCGCAAGCCATGGGCGCCGGCCAGTGTGCCGATCAGCCACAAGACGATGGCGGGCGCCTGGAAGATGGGCTGGCGCGGGGTCTGGGGCTGCAGGAAGGCCATGGCGCTTCATAAGGCGCTTCGCCAGATCGGGCCAGTGCCGCGCGCGCTTGTGTTCCGATCCGGCACGGACCGTTCCGCATGGGCGGGACAACACCTGTGTCCCGAAGCGGGACGGCGCCCGCAAGGCTTTAAGCCCGCCGCCGAAGGGTCCGGCCGCATCCTTGCAAAAACCCAGCAATGGCGGGCTTTTTCGAACAGCCCTGTCCCGCCGCGGCACGGTCAATTGCTAACGCCCTTTAACAAACTGGCATGGCGGTTGCTCTGTTCCTGGCAACAGAAACTGGAACCAAGCCCATGACCCGTTCGAAGACCCTGATCGCCCTGGCCCTCCTCGCCTCCACCGTGTCCACGGTGGCGCAGGCCGCCGACTGGACCAACTCGTCGAACTACAACGGCTACGGCGCCTACAACCAGAATTCGGCCTCCAACTATTCGCTGCGCGACCAGAACGGCAACCTCACCATGGTTGATGGCCGGGTAACCAGCGCCCAGTACAGCCAGGGCTCGGGTGCCCAGTATGCCGGCGGTGGAGTTGGCACGGGCGGTGCAATGAACGCTTACGGACAGGCCACCGCGATCGGCAATCAGCTCTCGGTCACTGTCATTGGAAGTCGCAACACCACAATCATCGACTCGACGCAGATCAATAACGGCAACCAGACGGCAACCGCCGATCTGAACACGCACTAAAGAATTTCTAGGAAAGAAGGGAAGCCCCTCCCATGACGACCCGCGCTCGCAAACATCTCCTGAAGCCCCTGGTGGCCCTCCTGGCCGTCGTCGCGCTTGAAGGCTGCATCAGCGCGACCCCGAACGCGGTTGGCCGTTACACCTCCCCGATCGGCGGCGCGCAGGTCATCTCGAACGAAACCCCCTATTCCGCGGCCCTGCGCTGCCTGGCCGGTTATGTCCGCCAGCGCCCGGTCCGCATCGCGGTCGGCCAGATCGCCGATTACACCGGCAAGACCGAATCCGACGGCTCGGGCCGCAAGGTCACCGCCAGCGCCGCCCTGATGGCGATGAGCGCCCTGAACAAGGCGGGCGTCCACATGGTCGAACGCTTCGACACTTCGGTGGCCGAAATGGAACTGAAGTACGCCAACAACAAGCTGATCGGCGATGACGCGCCGCGTCCCGACGCCAAGCCCGGTGACTTCCGCAAGATCCTGGCGGGCTCGATCCCTGGCTCCGACTACTACATCGTCGGTGGCATCACCGAGCTGAACTTCAACATCCGTTCGGAAAATGCTTCGGGCAATGGTGGCGGCACCGGCACCAACGCCATGACCGGCACCGCGGGCGGCAGCCTGTATGTGATGAACATCGGCATGGACCTGCGCCTGGTGAACACCAACACGCTGGAAGTGGCCGACGTCATCTCCTACCAGAAGCAGATCATCGGACGTCAGGTTTCGGCCGGCGTGTTCGACTTCCTGGGCACCAACTTCTTCGACATCTCCATCGGCGAAAGCGCCCTGGAACCGGTGCAGTTGGCGGTCCGTTCGGTTCTGGAACGCGCCACCCTGGAAATGCTGACCCGCATCTACCGCGCGCCGGGCGGCTCCTGCGCCATCCCGCTGGGCACCATGGAAGATCCGCTGCGCGGTGCGGGCGAACGCCCCTACTACCCGCAGGCCGCTTATGGCGCCCCGTATCCGATGCCCTACCAGCAGCAGCCCTATCCGGTCGCCTACGCGCCGCAGCCTTACAACGACGCGTATCGCCAGTCGCCCTATCGCAGCTACGTCCCTTCGGAACCCGGCTTCGGTCTGCAGCTTCGCGGCGGCCTGTAAAAAACACCCGACTTCATAAAGCCCCAACCAAACAATTTCCCAGGAGTTCAATATGTCCCTTCGCAAGATCCTTCTCGCATCTGTCCTGATGACCGCCACGGCTCTGCCCAGCTTCGCCACCGAATACGGCACCTGGAACGACAACAGCCTGCAGCAGGGCGCGATCGGTTCGCTGGTGGTCAATGACCAGGTCAACACCGTCACCAACTGGTCGAACCTGTCGGGCGTTGTGGATACGGTGGGCGGCGACGTAGTCGCTATGGGCGCCGCGGCCGGCAACATTGTGGACGTGATCACGATGGACAACACCCGCGCCTTCAACAACCAGATCGTCAGCAACAGCGCCACCATCGGCTCGAACGTCGCCCTGGATGCCAACAATGTGTGGGGCAGCGTCGGCGTGAACAACTCCTCGCTGTGCAACGGCGCCAGCGTGTCGACCGATCCGTTTCTGACCTCGGTCAAGAGCTACCAGGAATGTAACGCCCGTGATACCTACACCGGCACCAGCGCCTTCGTGACCAACATCGGCGGCAACGCGGTGTTCCAGGGTTCGGCCATCTCCAACAGCTTCGAGGCCGACTCCAACGCCCCGAACTTCCTGGTCTTCAACAAGCAGATCAACGGCTCGTCCGCGATCTCGAACATGGCGGTCAATGCCTTCAACGTCGGCGGCACCATCGGCATGCAGTCCAGCGCCATCGGCAACACCGCCCGCGTCATCCACTACAATACGGGCGGCCACTAACACCGGTTTGCTCCGGGCTTCTGAGGGGCAAAATTAGAATCCCGGAGTTTGGGGACCAACGCGCCGGACATCGCGCCCGTCCCCATCGTTTTTTATGCCCTTGCGGCCCTGCCCTTGGGCGCGCAAGGTTGCCCAGCCCCCGTGACCGGCGAAATTCGCCACCGCCTAGCCCCGCAAGGAACCTTCGCCCATGACGGTGTCCGCAAAATCCGACATGCAGGACGCAGGCGGCCATGCTTCCGCCGTCCCGAAAAAGGTTTACAAAAAAACGCTGGGCGATCTGCAGATCGAGCTGGTCAAGCTGCAACGCCACTTCATCGCCTGCAATGACAAGATCCTGATCATCCTGGAAGGGCGTGATGCCGCCGGCAAGGATGGCACCATCAAGCGCATCGTCCAGCATCTCAGTCCGCGCGAAACCAGGGTCGTGGCACTCGGCAAGCCATCGGACCGTGATCGCAGCGCCTGGTACTTTCAACGCTATGTTCCCTATCTGCCCGCCGCCCAGGAACTCGTGCTGTTCAACCGCAGCTGGTACAATCGCGCCGGGGTCGAAAAGGTGATGGGCTTTTGCTCGCCAGCCGAGCATGAGGCGTTCATGAACTCCGTCCTGGACTTCGAGAAGATGCTGGCTGCCTCGGGCGTCAAGATTCTCAAATACTATCTGGACATCAGCAAGGCCGAGCAGCAGCGCCGCCTGGAAGACCGCAAGGCCAGCCCCCTGACGCAATGGAAAAGCAGTCCGATTGATGGCCAGGCGCTGAAATACTGGAAAGCCTATGGCGCGGCGCGCGACGAGATGCTGGCGCGGACCCATAGCCCGATGTCGCCCTGGACGGTGGTACATGCCGATGACAAGCGCCTGGCGCGGCTGAACATCATCAAGGACATGCTGGACCGGCTACACTATGCCCACAAGGACAAGCGCCTCACCCGTCCCGACCACAAGGTGGTATTTTCCTATGACCCTTCCAATCTGAAGGCCGCCCAGCTCGCCAAATAAGCGTTGGCCCGCCCCTTTTTGCGCTTTTGCCGGCCTGATAGTATCCGGCCCGCCCATGAAAACCCTGCCCATCGACCTGGATGCCTTTGAAGCCGCGCCCGCGGCGCGCGAGCCTTTCGCCTATGCGATGGTGCCGGGCTTTGTGAAGCGGGCCGCCATGCCCGCGATCAATGCCGATTATCCGCTGGTGACCCATCCCGGCAGCTTTCCGCTGCCCACTCTCAAATACGGCCCCGCCTTCGCCGAGCTGATGGACGCGATCCAGGGGCCGGAATTCACCCGCGCGGTGGAAAAGAAGCTGGGCATCGACCTGACGGGCCGCCCCACCATGGTGACGGCGCGCGGCATTTCGGCGGCGCGCGACGGCCAGATTCATACTGACAGCCGCACTAAGCTGGTGACCGTGCTGATCTACATGAACAACGACTGGGAGGCGAAGACAGGACGTCTGCGCCTGCTGCGCGGACCGGGCGATCTCGAAGACATGATCGCCGAAGTGCCGCCCGACCAGGGCACGCTGCTCGTCTTCAAGAACGAGCCCCATGCCTGGCACGGCTTTCATCCCTTTGAAGGCCCGCGCCGCGTGATCCAGCTCAACTGGGTCACCGACCAGGGCGTGGTGCGCCGCGAACAGTTCCGCCACCGCGTCAGCGCCTTCTTCAAGCGCCTGCGCGGCGGCGCGTCTTCCGCCCCGGAAAGGATGTAACGACATGATCCAGTCAATTCTTCGCGTCGCCCTCATCACCGTCGGCCTTTTGATGATCCCGGCCATCGCCATGCAGTTCAGCGATGAAATGAACTGGGGTCCGGGCGATTTCCTGGTGGCGGGCGCGCTGCTGTTTGGCACCGGGCTGCTCTATGTCCTGATCACCGAGCGGACCACCAACCGCAGCGCCCGCATCGCGGTGGGCGCCGGCCTTGCCGCCTCGCTGCTCGCCGTCTGGGCCGAGCTGGCGGTGGGAATTTTTTAAACCAAAGCCTGCGCTTTCATTTTCCTTCAAAGCAGACCCAGGAGACGACATGACGCCCAAGAAAATTTCCAGCTTGCTGCTGGCTGCCTGCTTCACCGTGACCATGAGCAGCAGCGCCATCGCGCAGCAGCTCAACAAGCAGTTCGAGCCTTACAGCGGCCAGCCGGGCAAGGACGTGGTGTGGGTGCCGACGCAGCAGAGCCTCGTCGACCGCATGCTCGACATGGCCAAGGTCACGCCCAAGGATTTCCTGGTCGATCTGGGTTCGGGTGACGGCCGCACCGTCATCACGGCCGCCAAGCGCGGCGTGCGCGCCATGGGCGTGGAGTTCAATGCCGACATGGTGGCGCTGTCGAAGAAGAACGCCATCGCGGCTGGCGTCGCCGACAAGGCGACCTTCATCCAGGGCGACATCTTTGAAACCGATTTCAGCAAGGCCGACGTCGTCACCCTGTTCCTGCTCTCCAGCCTGAACCTGCGCCTGCGCCCCACCCTGTTGAACATGAAGCCGGGCACCCGCGTGGTGGCCAATACCTTCGACATGGGCGAGTGGGAACCCGATGACCGCATCCAGTCCGCCCCGGATTGTTCCAGCTTCTGCAACGCCATGCTGTGGATCGTGCCCGCCAAGGTCGGCGGCGCCTGGAAGATGGGCAAGAGCGATCTGACCCTGAGCCAGGAATTCCAGATGCTGACCGGCACGGTCAACGCCGCCCCGATCAGCAACGGCAAGATGCGCGGCAACGAAATCACCTTCACCGCCGGCGGCAAGATGTATACCGGCCGCGTCAACGGCAACCGCATGGAAGGCTCGGCCTCCGACGGCACCAAGTGGCAGGCCACCCGCGGCTGATCCGCCGCACATCACAAATGAAAACGGCGCGTCCGCAAGGGCGCGCCGTTTTCATTTCGCAGCGAACGAAGTGTCAGCGCACGTCGGGCGCCAGCATCGGGATGCCGTTGGCGTTGGCGGTGGGTCCGATCGCCTTGGTCGACACGATCACGCCATAGCTGTTGACGCGCTTTTGCTGGGCGGCCAGGTCCTGCCAGTACTTGTTGGTCAGACACACGGTCGGCCCCAGTTCGACGCGGCTGGCCGTGGTGGGCGTGGGGCGGCGGCAGGTGACGGCTTCGGGATGACCATGGCCGGACGGCTCGGCCACCGTTTCGCGCGCGAACACCGTCTTGCCATCAGCGCTGAGATCGCTGGCCGTGTCGGTCAGCTTCAGCCAGACGCTGTTGCGCATGCAGAGCTTGGGACCGAGCCCACCCTGCGGCAGCGGCTGGGGCGCGCGGCAGACCACGGCTTCGGGTTCGCCATAGCCGCTGGGGGTGAAGGGCAGCACCGGCGCAGTGTCGGTGTTCATCTGCGCCAGGGCGGGTGTTGCGAGCAGGGAAATAACGATAACGGGCAATATGCGCATTACCATCGGCCTCCTAGCTACGATACATAGAGTGGCGCTCAAAGGCGGCATCTGGCAAGCGGCCAGAAAATCCGTGGCCGGTCTTGGCCTTGGCTAGGGGTAGCGGTGCCAGGTTCCGGCGCCATCGCGCACCCGGTAGCCGCTTTCGGTCTTCTCCAGGTGATCGGATTCCAGCGCGATCTTGCCGAAGCCGCCGGGGATATCGAGCATATAGGTTGGCATGCAAAGCCCCGACACCCGCGCCCGCAGCGCCTTCATCAACGCCAGACCTTCTTCGATGCCGACGCGGAAATGCGATGTGCCCGGCGCCAGGTCGGGATGGTGCAGGTAATAGGGCTTGATGCGGTTGGCGATGAAGGCGTCCATCAGATCGACCAGCGCGTCTTCGCTGTCGTTGACGCCCTTGAGCAGCACCGACTGGCTAACCAGCGCGATGCCGCCATATACCAGCCGCGCGATGGCGGCCCGCGCTTCGGGCGCGAATTCGCGGGCGTGATTGGCATGCACCGCCACCCAGGTCACGGCGCCCGGCGCATACAGCGCCGCCACCATCGCGTCATCGACCCGCGCCGGATCGGTCACCGGCACGCGGGTGTGCCATCGGATCACGTTCACATGCGCTATCGCGGCCAATCTTTGGGTGATCTCGCCCACGCGGCGCGGCGACAGGATGAAGGGATCGCCGCCGGTCAGGATCACTTCGCGGACTTCGGAATGTGCCGCGATATAGGCGATGGCCGCGTCGAACGCCTCCTTCGACAGGTTATTGTCTTTGCCGGGTCCGATCATCTCGCGGCGAAAGCAGAAGCGGCAGTAAACCGGGCAGGCCGCAACCGCCTTGAACAGCACGCGGTCCTTGTGACGATGCACGATGCCTGCAACCGGCGAGTGCGCATTGTCGCCAATGGGATCGGCCAGCTCTTCGGGCAGGGTCACCAGCTCGTCCAGGCTGGGCAGGAACTGGCGCGCGATCACATCATTCGGATCCGCCGGATCGACCAGCGACAACAGATGCGACGACACCGCCACCGCGTAACGCCGCGCGACCTGTTCAAGTTTTTCTTGCGCGATCTGTTCCAGATCGCGCGGGGCGATGCTCATCGTTTATGCGCTTTGAAGTTAGGCAGGAACACGGTCAGCAATCCGATCGCCGGCAGTAAGGCACACAGCCTGAAGACATAATCGATCGAAGTGACGTCGGCCAGCGCGCCCAGCACCGCCGCCCCGATGCCCGATAGCCCGAAGGAAAGCCCGAAAAACAAGCCCGCGATCATCCCCACCCGGCCGGGCAGCAGTTCCTGGGCATAGACCACGATGGCGGGAAAGGCCGATGCCAGGATGACGCCGATGATCACCGCCAGCACGCCGATCCAGAACAGGTCGGCATAAGGCAGCATCAGGGTAAAGGGCAGCATCCCCAGGATCGAAAACCAGATGACGTATTTGCGCGCGATGCGATCACCCAGGATGCCGCCCAGCAGCGTGCCCGCCGCGATCGCGCCCAGGAAGAAGAACAGATGCACCTGCGCCGACTGCACCGACACGCCGAACTTGTCGATCAGATAGAATGTGTAATAGCTGCCGATGCAGGCCAGATAGATGAACTTGGAAAAGACCAGCGCCAGCAGGATGGCCAGCGCCTGGATCACCTTGCCGCGCGTCAGTTCGGGATGCTTGATGTGGTTCTGGCTGCGGATGCGCGTCAGGCCATGTTCCTTGTACCACTTGCCCACCAGCAGCAGGATGAAGAAGGCCAGGAGCGCGAAGCCGGCATACCAGACGATGGAACGCTGGCCATAGGTCGCCACCAGCAGCGCCGCGATCAGCGGGCTGATCGCCTGGCCGGTATTGCCGCCGACCTGAAACACCGATTGCGCCAGGCCATAACGCCCGCCCGACGCCATGCGTGCCACGCGGCTGGCTTCGGGGTGAAACACCGCAGACCCCAGTCCCACCATCACCGCCGCGACCAGGATCACCGCGTAGCTGGGCGCAATCGCCAGCACCAGCAAGCCGATCAAGGTCGACACCATGCCGATGGCCAGCGAATAGGGCATCGGCCTGATGTCGGCGAAATAGCCCACCATCGGCTGCAGCAGCGAGGCGGTGCACTGGAAGGCCAGCGTGATCATGCCGATCTGCGCGAAGCTGAGCTGGAACTGATCTTTCAGGGTCGGATAAATCGCCGGCAGCAGCGACTGCATCATGTCGTTGAGCAGGTGACAGATGCCGATAGCCGACAGCACCGTGAAGCTGGTGTCATGCGCGATTTTCTGGGCGGTCGGCTGAGTCATTGCGGCCGAACCCTATCGGTTGGCGGTCTTTTGACCAGCCTTTTTCGGGCCTTCACGGCCCTGCGCTCTGCGGCCTGTTGCACCACCGGGCCGGTCCCGCCATGGTTGATAAAAAATCGGGAAGACGCACATGAAAAAGCTCATCCTCCTGGCGGTGTTTTGCCTTTTCGCGGCGCCTGCCTTTGCCCAGGGCCCCGGCTGGACCCTGGCCGATACCCAACCCGACACCGGCGGCCGCGCCCCGGTGGCGCCGGGCGGCAAGGTCCTGCCCCCCGGCTCCTCGCCGCTCAGCGTACTGGCGGGTTGCTCGGCGGACATCGACAAGATCTGTCAGGGCCGCTCCGGGCTGTATTCCGCGCGCGCCTGCCTGACCGAGAACAAGGCCAAACTGTCGCCCCGCTGCGTGGTCGATCTGGCCAAGCTGCCGCCCTCCAGTGTGCCGCCCTGCTCGCGCTCGCCCCTGTGTGACAACCGGCTGGGGCCGACCCGCGAACAGCTCAAGCGCGTATTGTGGAATACGGGCAAGGTTTCCTATTCCTATCCCTTCACCCTGCCGGTCGGTGGCGGGGCCACCGGCGTCGGCATCGATTCAAAAGGAAATTTCTGGGTGCTGCAGCGCGCCGTGCCCGGCCAGCCGCAACTTTTCCAGTTCGGCCCCGATTACAAACTGGTGCGCACCGTTCCCAATTCCGTGATCGGCGCACTGGAAAAGGGCCACACCATCAAGGTGGACCGCGACGATAACGTCTGGATCAGCGACGCCAATGGCGGGATCGTGCTGAAGCTGAGCCCGCAGGGCAAATTGCTGATGACCCTGGGTTCACGCGGCAAGCGTGGCGACTGGGACGAAAGCAAAAAGCAAAGACTGTTGTGGCAGCCGCTGGATGTCGCTTTTGCGCCCCATGGCGACGTCTTCATCGCCCAGGGCCATGGCAATGAAAGCCCCAACGATGTCGGCCTGGCGCCCGACAACATGATCGGCGCCGCCCGCATCCTGCACCTCGACAAGAACGGCAAGTTCATCAACCAGTGGTACGGCAACCAGATCGGACCTGGAAAATTCGGCAGCGCCCACGGCGTCGGCGTCGATCCGAAGAATGGCGATGTGTGGATCGGCGACCGCGAGGAATACCGCCTGGTGGTCTATGGCAAGGACGGCAAGCACAAACGCACCATCCAGATGCGCAACCTGATGTCCGCCATTGCCTTCGATCCAAAGGGCGACCTGTGGGTCTCCAGCGGCCGCGACGGCCAGCTGTTGAAACTCGACCGCAATGGCAATGTGCTGGCGGCGGTGGGCAATGGTTCGGGCCTGGGCACCGGCCAGTTCGTCGAATCCACCTACATGGCCTGGGACAAAGCGGGAAATGTTTATTCCGGCGATACCAGTGTCGGGCGGGTTACCAAGATGGGACCGTTACGGTAACGGCGTCCATAAAACAGAGTCGATAGTGGGAGCGCCTGTCACAAGCATCACCAACCGGTCAAAGCCCAGCGCCACACCCGACGCCGGCGGCATGTTTTCCAGCGCCTTGAGGAAATCCTCGTCCAGCGGATAGCGCTTGCCATAGACGCGCTCTTTCTTGGCCATCTCGGTTTCAAAGCGGGCGCGCTGCTGAACCGGGTCGGTCAGTTCGCCAAAGCCATTGGCCAGCTCTACCCCGCAGGCATAAAGCTCAAACCGTTCCGCCACGCGGGCGTCGCGCGGGGAAACCCGCGCCAGCGCCGCCTCGCACACCGGGTATTCGTAAAGAATGCAGGGCCGGTCCAGGCCCAGACGCGGCTCCACCCGCAGCGTCAGGATCTTAGCGAACATGTCCGACCAGTCGTCATCGTCCGACACATCGATGCCGCCGCGCCGCGCCCGGCTGCGCAGCGCGTCTGCATCGCCCTCGCCCGCCGCCGACAGGGTCGCCATCAAGTCAATGCCTGCATGATGGGTGAAGGCCTGCGCCACCGTCAGCCGGTCGGCTTTGGCGAAGGGATCGCACGCCGCATCGCGGTGGCGAAAGCTGGTCATGCCGCAGACCTGCGCCGCCAGCCGCAGCAAAGCCAACGCATCCTCCATCACCGCGCCATAGTCTTCCCGCGCCCGGTACCATTCCAGCATGGTGAATTCGGGCGCATGCAGCCGGCCGCGTTCCTGGTTGCGGAACACGCGGGCGAAATCGAAGATGCTCTCTTCCCCCGCCGCCAGCAGCTTCTTGGACGCAAACTCCGGCGAGGTGTGCAGATAGCGCGGCTGGTGGGCCCCGTCGGGGCCGGTCAACACGGTTTCAAAGGCCTGCAGATGGGTCTCGTTGCCCGGCGACACCACCAGCGCGCCGCATTCCACTTCCGTGAAGCCTTGAGCCTCGAAATGCGCCCGGATGACGGCCTTCAGCCGCCCCCGCTGCAGCAGAAGGGGGCGCCGGTCGGCATGCGTTTGGGCGTCCCACCAGGGCATTTTGACCTCTCAAAGCCCCCCTGCTATAGCCCGGTCCGCCTGTCCCTTTAAGTCCGAATTTTGTGAGGTTTCCCGTGGTTTCGGTTATCGCCAGCTCCGTGCGCAAAGGCAATGTCATCGAGAAGGACGGCAAGCTCTATCTCGTGATCACCGCCGAGAATATCCATCCCGGCAAGGGCACGCCCGTCACCCATCTGGAAATGCGCCGCATCAGCGACGGCGTGAAGACCGTGGAACGCCTGCGCACCACCGACAGCATCGAAAAGGCGTTCGTCGAACACCAGAACTTCCAGTACCTGTACCAGGACGGCGACAATTACGTGTTCATGCAGCCCCAGACCTTCGACCAGCTTCATGTCTCGGGCGACGTGGTCGGCGACGCCGCCCCTTACCTGACCGAGAACATGGACGTGCAGTTGCAGTTGTTCGAAGGCAACGCCATCTCGATCGAAATTCCCCAGCGCGCCACTTTTGAAGTCACCGAAACAGAACCGGTGATGAAGGGCCAGACGGCGTCGGGCTCGTTCAAGCCCGCCATGCTGTCCAACGGCGTGCGCACCATGGTGCCCACCCACATCACCGCCGGCACCCGCATCGTGGTGATGACCGCCGACGGCGCCTATGTGGAACGCGCAAAAGACTGATTTAATGGTTGCGCCGGACGGTCCTTCGCGGCTTCGCCGCTTCGGATCGCTGGTCGCTCCGGTAGTTTCTGCCAACGGCCCGCACTAAGCTTGCGGGCCGTTTTCGTTTTGAGGGACCGCCATGCCCAAGCGTATCGATATCAGCGCCCTGCCGCTTCATACTGGCACGTTGTATCCCCCGCCCTATGACGAACCCTGCCGGGCGCGCGAGCGCCGCAAGCTGGGCGATGCAGCGGGCCTGACCCAATTCGGCGTCAACCTGCTCACCCTCAAGCCGGGCGTGTGGTCCAGCCAGCGCCACTGGCATTCCACCCAGGACGAGTTCGTCTGGGTGCTGGAGGGCGAGGTGGTGCTGGTGACCAATGACGGGGAAGAAGTCTTGAAGGCGGGTGACTGCGCGGGCTTCAGGTGCGGCGAGGAAAACGGCCATCACTTCCAGAACCGGAGCAGCGCCGATGCGCGTCTGCTGGAAGTCGGTACCCGAAACGACAGTGATGGCGCGATGTATCCCGGCATCGACCTGGTCTATCCGCCGGGCGGCAAGCCTGCCCTGTACACCCACACCGACGGCACGCCTTACACCGATATCAAGCGGCGCACGTGATCGGCCAATCACCAACAAGTGATCGACCAACCCTTGGCCGGCGTACAAGGGTGAACCAACCACAGGCCATGCCCATGAAAGCCCTGATTGCCTGCCTTTTTCTGGCCAGCACCGCGCCGGCCTTTGCCGCGCTGAAGGTCGGCGCGCCCGCGCCCGATTTCACCATTCCCGCCTCCCAGGGCGGCAAGGAATTCACCTTTCGCCTGGCCGATGCGCTGAAGAAAGGCCCGGTGGTGGTCTATTTCTATCCCGCCGCCTTCACCAAGGGCTGCTCCCTGGAAGCACGCGCCTTTGCCGAGGCCATGCCGGAGTATCAGGCGCGGGGCGCCAGCGTGATCGGCATCAGTGGCGACAAGATCGCCACGCTGAACAAATTCTCGGTCAGCGAATGCCAGGGCAAGTTCCCGGTCGGCGCTGACACCGACCGCAAGGTGATGAAAAGCTACGACGCCACCCTCGGATTCCTGACCAGCATGGCCGACCGCACGTCTTATGTCGTGTCGCAGGACAGCAAGATCGCCTTCGTTCATAGCGACATGGATCCCGACGGCCATGTCGGCAAGACGCTCAAGGCCGTTTCTGACCTGAAGCGCTGACCGCCTAGCGTTTCGCCGCTTCGTATAGCGGCATCACCCGCGAGATATAGGCCTTGAGGTCCGCGGCGCGCGCCTGGCTTTGCGGATGGGTGCTGAGCCAGGACGGGGCGTTGCTGGGCGCGGCGCGTCCCAGTTTCTGGAAGAAGGTGACGGCAGCATGCGGATCGTATCCGGCGCGCGCCATCAGCTCCAGCCCGATGCGGTCGGATTCGGTTTCCTGCTCGCGGCCATGCGGCAGCGAATACGTCACTTGCGCCACGGCATTGGCGATCTGCACCGTCGAAGCGCTGGCGCCCGTCGCCGCCGCCAGCCCGCCCAGCACCAGTTGCTGCCCGACCGAGCGCGACACCGCCTCGCGCGTATGCTCACGCAGGGCATGGGCGATCTCATGGCCCATCAGCGCCGCCAGTTCGGCATCGGTGGGTTGCAGCTTATCGATCAGGCCCGAATAGACCATGATCTTGCCGCCGGCCATGCACCAGGCGTTGATCTCCGGCGTGTCCATCACGTTGATTTCCCAGTTCCAGCCCCGCGCATCGGGGCGAAACGTGCCGACCTGCGCGATCACGCGGCGCGACACCGCCTGCACCCGCGCCAGCATGGCCGGCTTGTTGTTGATCAGCCCCTTGCCGCGCCCTTCGGTCAGCGTCTGGGCATAGGACTGGCCGGCGGCGTTCTGCACCGCTTCGGCTGACACCAGAAAGCTTTGCTGCCGGGCGATGCCGACCGCGCCCGGCGCGGTGGTGTTGACGGTGGTGCAGGCGCCCAGGCTCGCCGCGGCGACAAGCGCCAAAGTCCGAATGATGTTTGTCATGAAGCCCCCGGCAGACAGCGGCCAAGGATAGTAAAGACCCGCCCCAGCGTCTATGCAGCGTCGAAGTTGATCTCGACCAGCACGCCTTCGGGATCATGGACAAAGAGCTGCGCCCGCCTTCCGCCCGGCACCACCCGCTCGCGAAACGCCATGCCGGACGCCGCAAGCTGCTGGCGCATCAGCGCGAAATCCTGCCCCCGAAAAGCGACATGGTCGAAGCTGCCAGTCCCGGCGGCGGCGTCGGGAATGACAGTTTCTCCGCTTGCCCCCCAGGCTGACGGCTTGTCGGCCGCTTCCACCAGATGCACCACCGGCACCCCGGCCAGGTAGAGCCAGTAGCCGCGAAACGCAAAGTCCGGGCGCGCGCCCTCGGTCAGCCCCAGGAAATCGACATAGAAATCGCGGGTGCGCTGCAACTGCGCGCAGCTGATGGTGACATGCTCCAGTGCTGAAACGCCCAAATCCGCCCCCTGCAAAGCCGCGCCAGACTGGCACGGGGCGGTGCGCCCTGCTAGCGTTCGCCTCGCGTTCAGCCCCAAAGGGAACACCATGAAAAAGCATATTCTGATTGCGGTTCTGGCGGCGGCGTTCTGCGCCAGCCCTGCTCTCGCCGCACTCAAGGTCGGCGACACCGCCCCCGATTTCACCGCCAAGGGCAGCCTGGGCGGCAAGGACGTCAACTTCAACCTGAAGACCGCGCTGAAGAAGGGCCCTGTGGTGGTCTACTTCTATCCGTCCGCTTACACCGGCGGCTGCGACCTGCAGGCACGCACCTTCGCCGAGGAAGCCGACAAGTTCACCGCCGCCGGCGCCAGCATCGTCGGCGTGTCGGGCGACACGCTGGACCGGCTGCAGAAATATTCCGCCGATCCGAAATTCTGCGCCGGCAAGTTCACCGTGACCTCCGATGCCGACACCAAGGTCGCCGCCAGCTACAACCTGAACGTCCGCCAGCCCGGTCCCGGCGCCAAGGACAATCAGGGCAACCCGCTGACCCACGCCATCATCGAGCGCCACACCTATGTGGTCGGCAAGGATGGCAAGATCCTCGCCTCGATGAATTCGACCGCCGACGGCATCTCGCCGGTCGAGCATGTCGAAAAGTCTCTGGCGGTGGTTTCTAAAAAATAACCCCTGCGCTTTCCTGAGCAGAATGCAAAAGCCGCCCGGCGCAATCACCGGGCGGCTTTTTCTTTTGGCGTATGGCTCCTAGATCCCGGCCAGCGCGGTTTCGGCGGCCCAGCCGCGATCGGCTTCGCCCGGCGCGCCGCGGCGCTCAAACTTGCCCAGGATGGCGGCGTCGGATTCGATCTTGAGCGTCTTGTATTTCAGCGCGCCCGACATCAGTCCGCCGTCGCGGATGAAGACATTGTCGCACACCACATCGGCCTTCACATGGCCGATGATGCACAGCGTCCGGTAGAAGATCACGCCCTGCACGATTCATGGTCTGCCATTGCCCTGATCCCCTGTGGCTGAGATTTTGTTAGGTCGGATTTAGCGCGACTTTTAGGGAACTGGGCAAGCGGGTATCCAGGCCATGCTTAATGGCGATTATCCAGAACGGATCACCACCCCAGGTTACAGCCTGTGACACCGCGTGATACCGCACTGCAATAATAGCCAAAAATCGAGCGATTCCAAGGATTTAATGTTGCTGAAATGCCACGCAACCGTGGCAATCAAACGTCTTTGTGACAGCTGCGAGTCTTGCTTCAATCCGGCTGCCTGAGATGTCGGGGGGGGCAATCCGCACCAGGTCGACGCCGGAAAAACCGGCGCAGCAACTTTAAGACGGGTAGCGGGTGTCTCAGTTTCATCGTGTCGTGACGGGTTTGATCGTGTCGGCTGCCTTGGCCGCCGCTGCGCCCGCGCATGCCTCGGTCGAAAGCGGCCTCGAACAGCAGGTCGCCGGCCTGACCAAGCAGGTCACCGGTCTGACCAGGGAAATCGGCTCTTTCTTCGGTTTCGGCGGCGACCAGGCCAACAACCCCACCGATCCCGCGCCGGTTGCCGAGCATAAAACGCCCCAGCCGCGCGAGCTGGCCGCGCGCCCGATCCAGGCGGTGCCGGTTGCCCATGCCACCCTCGCCGCCCCCGACGTACCGGGCGCCGACCGCGATAAGCCGCGCACCGAAAAAGGCTTCAAGAAATTCTTCTGCGTGGAATATGCCCGCCTGCGCTCCGGCCTGGCGGTGTTCGGCGACGCCAAGCATTGGTGGGAACGCGCCCGCACCCTGTATGCCCGCGTGGCCCATCCGGTCGAAGACGCGGTGATGGTGTTCAGCGGCTCCAAGCGTTTGAAGCGCGGCCATGTCGCGGTGGTGACCGAGGTCGTTTCAGACCGTGAAATCATCGTCGATCACGCCAACTGGCAGAACAAGCGCGAAATCGACCTGGGCACCCCGGTGCTGGACGTCAGCCCCAAGAATGACTGGACCATGGTGCGCGTTTGGGACATTCCCTCGGGCCAGTTCGGCGCCCGCACCTATGCCGTCAGCGGCTTCATCACCAAGGGCCTGATCCGCGAAGCCCGCAACAACTAGGCGCCGGGCGGTTTCCCGCCGGGAAATCAAAGCTTAGAGTGCCGCCATGGCCCCGGTCGTTTCGATCATAACCCCCAGTTTCAATCGCCAGGTTCTGCTGGAAGCGCAGCATAAGATAGTGTCCGCCCAGACGGCCGGCGATTTCGAATGGCTGATTCTGGACGACAGCCCGCAGCCATCGGCCTATTTCACCAAGCTTGCGGACCCGCGGGTGCGTTACACGCACACGCCCGATCGCATGATCGTGGCGGCCAAGCGCAACTGGCTGTGCGAGCGCGCCAAGGCGCCCGTGATCGCCCAGTTCGACGATGACGACTATTACGCGCCGCACTATCTGGCCACGATGCTGGCGCGGTTGAACCAGACGGGCGCCGACATCACCAAGCTGTCGGCCTGGTTCGTCTATTCGGCGCAGCTGAAACGCTTGGGATACTGGGACACCGCCAACACGCTGGGCCTGCATTTCACATTCGGACCGGAAAATTCGCTGCAGGGCTTTGTGAATCATGCACCGCCAGACAACATGAAGAACAACTATCTGGGCTATGGCTTTAGCTATGTGTTCAAGAAGTCGGCCTGGGACGCCGCGCCGTTTCCGCCTGTGGAATACGCGTCGGACTATGGCTTCGTCGCCGCAGCCCTGGCCAAGGGATTCACGTTCGACCATTTTGACGATACTGACGGCCTGTGCTTGCACGTGCTGCGCACCGACAACATGTCACGCAGCTTCCCGCAGCACCTGTTGCCGGATTTCATGGTGGAAAAGCTGTTCGGATCCGCGGCTGCGCCGCTGCTTCAGACCTGAACCAGGCGGCAAAAAGCAAAAATCCCCGGCGCGGCGATTGCTCGCCAGGTCGGGGATTTCTGATGGCCCAAAAACGAAAACCCCCGCCGCGATTTCTCGCAGCGGGGGTTTTCTTTGAATTGTATTGGCGGGTTCTCTGACTTCAGTCCTTGGCAGACCTGGCGGCGTTCTACTCTCCCGCGGCTTGAGCCGCAGTACCATGGACGCAGAAGGCTTTGACGGCCGAGTTCGGAATGGGATCGGGTAGAATTCCTTCGCTATGACCACCAGGTCGGCGAAGGACTGAAGTCAAATCCGCTAGCTAGCGGATTGCACGAGAAATAATACGACACTTGGCGACCAATGTATTTCATTAGACATGCCTGGCTTTGTTTCCAGACATGGAACGGTGCTGCTTGCGATCAAGCCAATCGAGCAATTAGTACCAGTAAGCTCAACGCATTGCTGCGCTTACACACCTGGCCTATCGACGGGGTAGTCTTCCCCGGCTCTCAAGCGAAACCTAGTTTTG
>CAILUV010000005.1 GCA_903837555.1 uncultured Alphaproteobacteria bacterium | reverse complement strand
GAAGCTGGCGCGATGGTAACGGCCCGGCGTCGCATAGACGATATCGCCGGCATTGGCGGTGATCAGGCCGACGCCTTCGATCAGGTAATCGATCTTGCCTTCCGGAATGAACCAGAACTCGTCGGTATTGATGTGGAAATGTCCACGATTGGTCGGCGGCGGGGTGGGAACGCCCATGCCGCGGATGATGGCCAACTGGTTTTCCTTGTCGTTGACGAAGTAGCGCGGCCAGCCCGAACCACCATTGGGATATTTGCCAACGATGTCCTTGAAGAAGTCCAGATAGGGCTTGTTGACGTCATCATAGGGCACGTTGCCGCCGGCACGCAGGTTCGGCGGATAGCTGACCTTTTCATACTTCTGGATTCCGACAGTGGCCGGCACCGGCTCCCCTTCATTGAAGGCATAGCTGGGCAGGGTGTCGTTGCGGCGCACTTCGAAGAACAGCGCCGGTTCATTGCCGACCACTTCCAGGCTGTAGCGCATGCGCAGCGGCGTCTGCACCAAGAAGCCCTTGGAGGCCACGAAGGGTTCCTGGCCCTGGATGTTGAAGCGCACCTGGCCGCCCCACACCACCCAGACCGTGCGGTCGTCGGCATAGAAGATGGTGCGGGTCTTTTCGCCCGGCGCCATCTGGATCCACTGGGCGTGATAGCGATCGGTCTTGATCACATCTTCCTTCCAGCTCTTCTGCCCCTTGTGCTTGGCCAGAACCGCATCGATGCGCGTGATCGGCTTGTTGGGGGCCGTATAGGCCACCATCTTCTTGGGCACCCAGGAGGTGTAGACTTTGCTTTCCTGCGCGGCGGCCGGAATGATCAGAAGCGCAAGCGCGGCGGCCGCAAATTTCGTGATGTTTCGCATATTCGCGGTCCTTTACTGCTCGCCGCCGGCTTCGGGGCCGAAAGCGTGAAATGTGTAGGGGTTGGCATTGAAGGACAGGCGCGTGTCGGTCTGTCCGTCGACGAAGCTGGCGCGGTGCCAGCGGCCGGGCGGCACAAAGACGATGTCGCCGGGATCGGATTTGACCAGTCCGATGTCCTCGATCAGATGCTCGATCTGGCCTTCCAGAATGAACCAGAATTCGTCGCGGCCGACATGGAAGTGACCCTTGTTGGTCGGCGGCGGCGTGGGCACGCCCTTGCCGCGGATGATGTTGGACATGTTGCCTTCATCCATCATCACCAGCGAGGGATTGGGCCCCTTCACCGGATCCTTGGCCACCACATCCTTGAAGAAATCCACATAAGGCCTGTTCACGCCTTCATACTTGTCGGGTGCATCGCGGGTGGTGATCTTGATGTATTCGGTGCCGTCCGGCGTGTTCGGCGGCTTGGGTTCGCCATTGTCCGCAGGGAAATTGGGGCTCATGCCGGTGCGGGTGACTTCATAGCGCAGCGCCGGTTCGCTGCCGACATTCTCCATGCTGTAGCGCACACGCTGCGGCACCTGCACCAAAAAACCCTTCGACGCCACGAAGGGCTCCTGGCCCTCGATGTTGAAACGGATCTGGCCCTGCCACACCACCCACATCACGCGGTCGTCGCCATAATAGCGGGTGGAGAGTTTTTTGCCCGGCGCCATGGAGACCCAGCGGGTGTCGAAACGGCTGGTCTTGATAACTTGTTCGGTCCAGCTCTGCTGGCCCTTGTGCTTGGTCAGCACCTCGGAGAGGCGGACCACCGGCTTGTTGCTGCCGTAAGGCGGCAGTTTGGTCGGCCGAGGCGAGTAGGCCAGCAGCGACTTGGCCGGCGCGGCGGGCTGCGCCAGCGCGGGCAAGGTGATCGCCGCGGCCATGACCGCAGCGCAGCCCAAAAGCATAGGCTTCGAAATTCGCATGAAGAACGTCTCCACTTGTTGAAGAAAGCGGGCGTGAACGCCTGCCGGTAATTGCCCCAAGCGCCGGACCGGCGCACGTGAAGCTAAGCTGTCATTTTTGGCGCAGTGAGTAAATCGGGCAGCATCAGGGCATCTGTCGCAAAGCTTCGCGCGTTATTGCGCTGCAGCAGAGTTCGCGCATGCACGCGCGTTACGCCGCACTTGACTTACTGTCACCCGCGCCCAAACGTCATGCAAATTGCTTCGAGGGAAACGTCCATGAAAAATCTGCAGCGCCGTCACTTCATCGTGGGCGCGACCGCCGCCGCCGCGACTCTGTCCACTGGCATGACCATGGGCGCCGCACCCGCCTGGGCGCAGAAGCTGAACCACAAGCCGCTCGATCCGGTGAACCCCAACATCCGGTTCGGCACCACTGGCTCGATCTGGGGTGAAGCGGGCGTGGGCGCCACGCGCATCTATTCGACCGAGCAGGCGATCAAGATGTGTTCGAAGGTGGGCCTGCAGGGCGTCGAGCCTTATGCCGGCGGCTGGGAAGAATATCGCAACAAGCCCGAAGCGCTGCTGAAGATCTGCACCGAAAACAACGTGCAGCTCATCGACGCCTCGAATGGCGGCAAGACCCAGTCGACCAATTTCATCGACAAGGAGCAGATCCCAAAGACCCTGGCCGACCACGTCGCCTTTGCGCGCGACTTCCTGCAGGTCTTCGGATGCAAGCAGTGGAAGATCAACATGGGCGCGCGCCCGGCGGGCGGCCCCAATCCCGACCAGATGAAGAGCCTCTGCAACACGCTGAACGAGTTGGGCCGCCGCACTCTCGAATACGGCATCAAGCTGGCACCGCATCCGCACATCTGGGGCCCGCTGGAACGCGAAGAAGAAATCCGCCACGCGCTCGAGCTGACCGATCCGAAGTATGTCTGGTTCACCTTCGACACCGGACACCTGACTCTGGGCGGCGCCGATGCGGTGCAGATGCTCAGCGAGTATTTCCCGCGCGTCGCCAAGATCCACATGAAGGATACCTACGCCAAATATCGCGGCAACAAGCAGACCCCGACGCCGGAGATGCACAAGGAAGCCAGCGTCTATCACAATTTCGGTGGCGGCGGTGTCGACTTCCCGGCGCTGTTCAAGGTGCTGCGCGACCGCAAGTTCGACGGCTGGGTGGTGATGGACGTGGACGGTCCGCGCAAGGGCGATGACGGGTTCGACGCCATCGGCGGCAACATGCATGTCGCGACCGACAATTACATCATGCACAACATCAACTATCTGCGTCACGTTTTGGGTGTGAAGCTGCCGCCGCAAATCTAAAAGGCGGCGAAGGGGTGGGGGACCCATGACGCGCTGTTCTGGCGTTTTTGGAATCGTGGCTGCGATGCTGCTGGTCTGCGCGCCCGCCTGGGCCACGGACTATGAAGCCCAGATGGATCCGGCGCCGTTCGATGCCACGACGCGCGCCGACATCCTGGGCTCGATCGGGCAGGTGAGCGCCACGCTGACCGGCAACACCCTGACCGTGAATGGCACCTTCAAGGACATGACCTCGCCGGCGATCGCCGCTTCGGTGCGCGTGGGTCTGCTGAAAGGCGTGCTGGGTGATGCCATCGGGCCTTTGACGGTCACCCGCACGGCGCAGGGTACGGTGTCCGGCTCGGTGCAATTGTCGCCGGCGCAGATCGAAGCCCTGAACCGCGAAGCGGTCTATATCCGTGTGGACAGCGAAAAGGCGCCCGAAGGCAACCTGCAGGGCTGGCTGGAAGCCAAAAGGAAATAAAATGGCTGTCACTGGAAAACTGCTTGCGGGCGCCGCCGTCTTGATCGGCCTGGGCGGCGCTTATGCGGCTGCCCAGCAACAGCAGCAGGCCCCCGCCGTCTTTACTGCCCAGCAGGCCGCCGCCGGCAAGACTGTCTACACGCAGCAATGCGCTGGCTGTCACCGCGACAATCTGGCGGGCGCTGCCGAGGCTCCGCCCTTGGGCGGCAAGGGCTTCGTAAACGCCTGGGGCAGCCGCACCACCGCCGACTTCTACAAGTTCATCGCGGTGTCGATGCCAGTCGGCGCGCCCGCCAGCCTGAGCGAGGCCCAGTACACCAATGTCGTCGCCTATCTGCTGGCGGCCAATGGTGCGAAAGCCGGTGCCAAGCCCTTCAACAAGAATGTCAGCGTCCGGATTTCCAGCATCGCCACCGGTAGCGCCCCGGCGCCCGTTGCCGCCGCCAAACCGGCTGCATCCGGCACAAAGCCGCTCGCATCTGGTGCAAAGCTGGCGCCAGCCACCAACCTGCCGCTCAGCCAGCGCACCGACCTGATGCCGCCGCCCTTTCAGCTGGGCCACACCGTCAAGGGCACGGTTCAGAACTACACCGACGTGACGGACGAGATGCTGCGCAATCCGCCGGACGGCGATTGGCTGATGTACCGGCGCAATTACCAGGGCTGGAGCTACAGCCCGCTGAAAGAGATCAACGCGTCCAACGTCAAGCGCCTGACGTTGAAATGGGCGTGGAACATGAACGAGGGCGGCGCCAGCCAGCCCACGCCGATCGTGCATGGCGGTGTGATCTTCCTGGCCAACACGTCCAACACGGTGCAGGCGCTGGATGCAAAAACCGGCGACCTGATCTGGGAAAACCGGCTTGGCCCGGTATCGCGTATCGCCTATGGCGGCAACCGCAGCCTGGCGCTCTATGAAGACAAGGTCTATGTCGCCACCACCGACGCCAAGGTCCATGCCCTGGATGCGCGCACCGGGCGGGTGGTGTGGCAGCACATGCTGGGCCTCGAGCACAATTCGAGCACCGGCGGCGTGATGGTAATGCGCGGCAAGCTGGTGACCGGTCTCACCGGCTGCGGCAGCTACTCGGTGAACAATTGCTACATCAGCGGACTGGACGCCCGGACAGGCGCGCCGGCCTGGAAGTTCTACACCACCGCGCTGGAAGGCCAGCCGGGCGGCGACACCTGGAACGGCCTGCCCAATCATTTGCGCGGCGGGGGCGATACCTGGATCGCGGGCACTTACGACCCGGAGCTGAACACGACCTATTGGGGCGTGGCCCAGGCCAAGCCCTGGTTCCGCGCGAGCCGCAGAACCGGCGACGGCGCCACGCTCTATTCCAGCTCAACCCTGGCGCTCAATCCCGACAACGGCGAGCTGAAATGGCATTTCCCGCACGCGCCCGGCGAGTCGCTGGACCTGGACGAGGTGTTCGAGCGCGTGCTGATCGATCACGGCAAGGAAAAGACGCTGCTGACCATCGGCAAGCCGGGCATCCTTTGGAAGCTCGACCGCGTCACCGGCAAGTTCATCGCCGCCAAGGAAACCATTTTCCAGAACATCTTCTCCAAGATCGACCAGAAGACGGGCGAGGTGACGTACCGGGAAGACATCCTCAAGCAGAAGACCAACGAATGGTTTTCCTCATGCCCCGGCCCGCAGGGCGGCCATGACTGGCAGGCCACCAGCTATCACCAGCCCACTGACCAGTTGATCATTCCGCTCAGCCAGAGCTGCGTGATGATCCGCGGCCTGGATGTGGACCCGAAACTTGGCGGCGGCGGCACCGCGGCCCAGCAGAAGTTCTATTTCACGCCCGGCTCCAAGCAGAAGCTGGGCCGGCTGTCGGCCTATCGCGCCAGCGACATGAAGGAAATGTGGACCTGGGAGCAGCGTTCGCCCTTCCTGTCGGCGGTGCTGTCCACGGCGGGTGGCGTGGCGTTCGTGGGCGACTTCGACCGCCGCTTCAAGGCGGTGGACGTGACCACCGGGAAAGTGATCTGGGAAACTCGGCTGGGCAACACGGTGCAGGGCTATCCCGTCAGCTTCAGCCTGGACGGCAAGCAGTATATCGCGGTCACCACCGGGCTGGGCGGCGGCAGCCCGCAGGCCAAGCCCACGGCGCTGCTGAAAGAGGTCCACCGTCCCGCCACCGGCAACATGCTGTACGTCTTCGCCCTCGACTGAGGCTCGCTTACTTGGCGGGGACCGGCATGTGGATGGTCATCAG
>CAILUV010000004.1 GCA_903837555.1 uncultured Alphaproteobacteria bacterium | reverse complement strand
TCGACATTGTAGTCGGCAGCCTGCAGCAGCTTGAGGATGATGTTCTCGACGTCTTCGCCCACGTAACCCGCTTCGGTCAGGGTGGTGGCGTCGGCCATGGTGAACGGCACGTCCAGGATGCGGGCCAGCGTCTGGGCCAGCAGCGTCTTGCCGCAGCCGGTCGGGCCGATCAGCATGATGTTGGACTTGGCCAGCTCGACGTCGCCATTCTTGCCGGACGAATTGATGCGCTTGTAGTGGTTGTGGACGGCGACCGACAGCACCTTCTTGGCGTGCGCCTGGCCGACGACATAATCGTCCAGCACCTTGAAGATTTCCTGGGGCGTGGGCACGCCTTCCTTGGACTTCATGAAGGAGGTCTTGTTCTCCTCCCGAATGATTTCCATGCAGAGCTCGACGCATTCATCGCAGATGAACACGGTCGGGCCCGCAATGAGCTTGCGCACCTCATGCTGGCTCTTGCCGCAGAAGGAACAGTAGAGCGTGTTCTTGGACTCGCCGCCGCTAGCCTTGCTCATCGTCTTCCACCGGGCCCTTTCGACCCTATTTGCCGCCCTTGCTCGGGGTCGGCGCAACCGTCAGCCTAACCGGCCCGTGCTGCTTTGCACAATGCGGGGAACCTCGAAGCACCCCGGTCCCAACATTCGACCATGCTAGGGCCGATGGGATCAAGATTTGTTTAATCCGGCCGGACGCCGAATCTCCGTGCAATCCCGGAACTTTAGCCGGATTTCCCTATGGGGTTGGGGACTCGGTCTCCGGACGGCGCTCCATCACCTGGTCGATCAGGCCGGAAGCCTTGGCCTCTTCGCCCGTCATATAGGTGTCGCGGTCCAGCAGCTTTTCAATGGCTTCGACCGTCTGGCCGGTATGCTTGGCGTAAATCTCGTTCAGCCGCTTCTTGAGCTTGACGATCTCCTGGGCGTGGCGTGCGATGTCCGCCGCCTGGCCATAGAAGGACGCCGAAGGCTGATGCACCATCACCCGGGCATTCGGCAGGACATAGCGCTGGCCCTTCACGCCGGCGCACAGCAGCAACGAACCCATCGAGGCTGCCTGGCCGATGCAATAGGTATGAATGGCGGGGCGAATGTACTGCATCGTGTCGTAGATCGCCATGCCCGCCGTCACCAACCCGCCCGGCGAGTTGATGTACATGTGAATTTCCTTCTTGGGGTTTTCGGCCTCAAGAAACAGAAGCTGGGCGGTCAGAAGGCTGGCGCCGTAATCCTCGATCGGACCGGTGATGAAGATCAGCCGCTCCTTGAGCAGACGCGAATAGATGTCATAGGCGCGCTCGCCGCGTGCGGTCTGTTCGACCACCATCGGGACCAACGTGTTGTTGTAATATTCGGTCGGGTTGGACATCAGCGGGCCTTTGCGATTCGTCAGCGGACAGTAGCCGGAAAATCATCCGGCCACGCTCAATATAGCGTTGCTTTGGCGAATTACGAGCCGGACCGCCTTAGGCCTTGGCGGGCTCGTCTTCCGGGTCGGCGAACAGGGCTTCCTTGTCCACCTTGCGCTCGTTGATCGTGGCCAGTTCGGCGATGAAGTCCACGACCTTGTCTTCGAACAAGGGGGCGCGGATCTCGGCCTGGGCCTGCGGATTGTTGGCGTAGAACTGGAACACCTGCTGCTCCTGGCCGGGGAACTGGCGGGCGCGGGCCATGATGGCGCGCTGCACTTCGTCACCGGCAACGGTGATGCCGTTCTGCTCGCCCAGCTTGCCCAGCACCAGACCCAGGCGCACGCGGCGCTCGGCGATCTTGCGGTATTCGGCCTTCAGTTCGTCTTCGGTCTTGCCTTCGTCGGCCGCCGTCTTGCCTTCGCGCTTCAGTTCTTCCTCAACCTGGGCCCAGATGTTGGCGAACTCGTGTTCCACCATGGCGGGCGGCAGCGGGAAGTCATGGGCGTTGTCCAGCGCATCCAGCACACGGCGTTTCAGGTGCAGGCGGCCGGCGGCCTTGAAATCGCTGGTGAGCTGTTCGCGCACGCGGTCCTTCAGCGAGGCCAAATCGTCCAGGCCCAGCTTCTTGGCCAGCTCGTCGTCGATCGCGGCGTCTTCCGGAATTTTCACTTCCTTGACGGTCACCGCGAAGATGGCGTCTTTGCCTGCCATTTCGGGGGCATGGTATTCGGCCGGGAAGGTGACCTTCACGTCGCGGCTCTCACCGGCGGTGGCGCCGATCAACTGGTCTTCGAAGCCCGGAATAAACGTGCCGGTGCCAAGGGTAAGGTTGAAATCGGTGCCCTTGCCGCCATCGAAAGGCACGCCGTCGACGCTGCCTTCATAATCTATCACCACCACGTCATCCTTGGCGGCAGCGCCGTCCTTGGTCTTGTAGTTGCGGACGTTCTTGGCCAGGCGGTCCAGCGCTTCGTTCACGTCGGCGTCGGCGACGTCGGCGGTGATGCGCTCCACCGTCAGCTTGGCCGGATCGGAGGTTTCGAATTCCGGCATCAGGTCGACGATCACCTTGAAGGTGAGGTCGGACTTGCCATCGACCACGTCTTCCACGCTGCCGACCGGCTCGACGCGCGGCTGCAGGGCGGGCTTGAGCTTGTTGTCGGCGATGGCCTTCTGGCTGGCTTCATTGACGGCGGCTTCCACCACTTCGCCCATGATGGACTTGCCGAACTGCTTCTTGAGGAATGAGACGGGCGCCTTGCCGGGACGGAAACCCTTGAGGTTGACGCGGGGCTTCATTTCCTCGAGCCGGGCATTGACGCGGCTGTCCAGCTCGCTGGCCGGCACGGTGACCGTGAACTGCTTGTGCAAGTCCTGGGAAACCGTCTCGTCGATCTGCATTTCGAACGTCCTACTCATCTCTTTTGGGGACTGGTGCGGGCAGAGGGACTTGAACCCCCACGACTTTCGTCACTGGAACCTAAATCCAGCGCGTCTACCAGTTCCGCCATGTCCGCGTTTTTGGCCCGAAAGGCCCCGAAGCCGGCCCCTATAGCAGGGGATTTGGGGGGTTGCTAGGGCGAACCGGGCATCGCTTTGAGATAGGTGGCGACGTCCCAAAACCGCCCGAATTTGCGCCCCACCTGCGGGTAGAGCCCGGCGGGCGCAAACCCCAGTGCCCGGTGCAGCGCGACGGAAGCTTCGTTGGGCGCCGTGATGCGGCCGATGGCGCGGTGAACATCTTCCTTTTCCAGAGCGCCCAACAGGGTGGCGTAAAGCTGCCGCCCGATCCCCTGCCCGGTCATGCCGGGCGCCAGATAGACGCTGGTCGATACCGTCGCCTCATAGGCGGCGCGCTCGTTATAGGGATGCGAACTGGCCCAACCGATGACCGCGCCGCTTTTCTGCGCCACCAGGCAGCGGTAGCGCCCCGTCGCCGCGAACCCGTCCAGCCACGTCTTGCGCTGCTCCACCGTGAACGGCTGAACGTCGAAGGTAACGGTCGTTTCACGGACATAGTGATTGTAGATGTCGGTGAGCTCCGGAAGGTCCATCTGCGTGACCGGACGAATGACCAGCACCATCACACAGCCCTTTCCATGAAGTAGCTGGCTGATATCTGGTTCGGCAGCAGGGCGGCATATGCCCCGAAAGCCGCGCACTCGCGAAAGCCGCTGCGCCGGTAAAAGCTGATCGCGGCGTGCGACTGTGTGCCTGCCTCCAGCCGCAAGATCGTATGCCCTGCCGGCGCGCCTCCACGATCAACCGGGTCATCACGGCATCGGCCACACCCGTTCTGCGCGCATGCGCTCGCACATACATCCGCTTTATTTCCGCAAAATCCGAAAACAGCGCCACGCCGCCACAACCCAGCGGTTTGCCATCCCTGACCGCGATGAAGAAGCGGATGTGCGGCTGGAAGATCGCATCCAGCGCCAGACCGTGCCGCTGTTCGGGGGCGTACAGCCCTCCCAGTTCGGCATCCAGCTCGCCAATGAGCTGGCGGACATCATCTGTGGGCGCGGCAACGGAGAGGATTTCCATCCATTAGCTCCGCGCCAGCGCCACGACATAATGACAGGACCGCGTACTTTCATTGGCATAGGTGACTTCCGCCGGCGCGCCGAAGCCCAGACTGTCGCCGGTCCGGAGCAGGTGGCGCTCGCGCGCCTCGGTCAGCACCAGTTCCCCCATCTGCACCCACACGACATGGCGGGCATGGGCATAGGTCCAGGCGGGGAAGGAGACCGTCTCCCCTGCCGGCAGCTCGACCTGTACCATCTCCAGCGGATGATCCGGGCGGCTGAAGATCTGGCGGCGGCGATAGCCCGTGGCCGGGTCGCGCCAGACCGGCTGGTCGGCGGCATGCGTCAGACGGCCCTTCTCGCCCTCGGCCTTGAGCAGCAATCCGGCCAGCGTCAGGTCGAAGGCGGCCGCCAGACGGACCAGAAGGCCGGCCGAGGGGCTCATCTCGCCCCGCTCGATCTTGCTGATGGAGGCCTTGGCGACACCCGACCGCTCCGCCAGATCGGCGAGCGACCAGTTGCGAGCATCGCGTTCCAGGCGGATATGTTGGGCGATGCCCGCTTCGGTCTTATCCACTATCATATCCATTCGTCTATTATAATAGACGAATGGAACTAGAGCAAATCCAGAACTTGGGGCAGGATTTCCGGCAAGTCTTCCGCGATCAGGCCCGGCCCGAAAGCATCCGCTGCGGCGCCATGCAGCCACGTCGCGCAAGCTGCAGCCTCGAAGGCCGGCAGATTTTGGGCCAATAGCCCGGCGATGAATCCGGCCAGCACATCCCCCGCCCCGGCCGTCGCCAGGGTGGGCGGGGCATTGGCGTTGATCGTTGCTTTGCCGCCCGGGGCCGCGATCACCGTGTCGCCGCCCTTGAGCAGCACCACCGCCCCTGCGCGGGCCGCCGCGGCGCACACCGCCGCGACCTTGTCAGCGGCCTCGTCCAGCAGGCCGGGAAACAGGCGCTCGAACTCCCCGGCATGGGGCGTCAGCACGCAGCGGTCATGCAGGCGGTTGAACAGCGCCTCGGGATCATCGCGGTAAGACGTCAGCGCGTCGGCATCCAGCACCACCGCCGCGCCGCTCTTCAACGCGACATCGACCAGCGCACAGGTCTCTCCGCCCACGCCCAGGCCTGGCCCGATCACCACCGCGTTCAGCCGCTTGTCGTCCAGCATGTCCGCCAGACCGGCCGCGCCTTCAAAAGGCTTCAGCATGATGGCGGTGAGATGGGCGGCATTCACCGCCAGCGCGCCCGGCGGCGACGCCACGGTCACCAGCCCGGCTCCAACCCGCAATGCGCCCCGCGCCGCCAGCCGGGCAGCGCCGGTGGCCGTGGCGCCCCCGCTCACCGCCACCGCATGGCCGCGGTCATATTTGTGTCCGGTAGCTTTGGGATGCGGATAGGTCCACAGCGCGGGCGTATTCTCGAACAACTGCGTGTCGGCGGCCGCACCCGGAATGCCGATATCCGCCAGCACGATCTCGCCGCACAGCGCGCGGCCCGGCAGCAGCAGATGCCCCGGCTTCTTGCGGAAGAAGGTGACGGTGAGCGCCGCCGTGACATAGACGCCGCCCAATGGCGCACCGCTGTCACCTGACACGCCACTGGGCATGTCGATCGCCACCACCGGCACATCGTGCAGCGCTTCGACCATCTGCGCCGCCGTGCCTTCCAGCGGACGGGACAACCCGGCGCCGAATAGCGCATCCACCACCAGCCTGGCGCCGTCCAGCGCCGCCGGCGTCAGCGCCAGCCGCGCGCCTTTCCAGCGCGCCGACATGGCGGCGGCATCGCCCTTCGGGTCGGCATCATGCGCCAGACGGACTGTGAAGCCTTCTTCGTCCAGCAACCGCGCCACCACAAATCCATCGCCGCCATTGTTGCCGGGACCGCACAGCACCGTCACCACGCAGGGCTTGAAGCGCGCGGCAATGGCGGTGGCCACCGCGCGCCCGGCATTTTCCATCAAGGTCAAAGACGGCGTGCCCTGCGCCACCGCGAACGCATCGGCCTTGGCCATCTGCGCGGTGGTGAGGATTTCGTCGCTCACGGCGCCCCGAGATATTTTTCCAGCCGCGCCAGCGACTGTTCGATCAGCGACTGCTGCTTGCAGAAGGCGAAGCGCACAAAGGTATCGGGCGTGCCGGTCTTGAAGAAGGCCGATAGCGGGATCAGCGCCACGCCGGCTTCGCGGATCAGCCGCTCGCAGAAGGCGAAATCCTTTTCGTTGGTCAGCTTGGCAATGCCGGCGGTGAGGAAGTAGGTGCCTTCGCAGGGCTGCACCTCGAACCCCAGCTTTGTCAGCCCGGCGGTGAGGATGTCACGGTTCTTCTGCAGTCTTTTGGTCAGGTCCAGCGGAAAATCCATTTCGTTTGTCAGGCCATGTGCCACGCCAAGCTGCAGCGCGGGCGGCGTGGTGAAGGTGATGAACTGGTGTGCCTTGGTCACCACCGACAACAGCTTGCGCGGGCCCGCCACCCAGCCGACCTTCCAGCCGGTCAGCGAGAATATCTTGCCGGCCGACCCGATGCGCAGGCAGCGCTCGCGCATGTCCGGCAGCGTGCTGAGCGGAATGTGCGGGCGGCCGTCGAACACCAGATGCTCGTATACCTCGTCACAGATAACCACCGCGTCCGTTTCCAGCACCACCTTGGCGAGCGTCTCAAGCTCTTCACGGCCAAACGCGCGCCCGGCCGGATTGTGCGGTGAATTGATCAGCACTGCGCGAGTCTTCGGACCGATGGCGGCGCGCAGCGCTTCTTGCGTCAACCGCCAGTCGGGCGGACCCAGCGTGACGGTCTTGATCACCGCGCCGGTCGCTTCGACGATGGGACGGTAGGAATCATAAGTCGGCTCGATCAGCACGAACTCGTCGCCCGGCACCGCTGTCGCCAAAATGCAGGCGCCCAATGCCTCGGTGCCGCCAGAGGTGATCACCACCTCGTCTTCGGGATCGAATTCCAGGCCATAGAATTTGCGCGCATGCGCCGCGACCGCCTGGCGCAATTCGGCCAAGCCCTTGGACGGCGGATATTGATTGGGTCCGTCGATCAGGGCGCGCGCTGCCACGGCGCGCAGCCCTGCCGGGCCATCCTGATCGGGAAAACCCTGCCCCAGATTGATGGCGTCATAACGCAGCGCCAGCCCGGTCATGTGCTGGAAGATGCTGATGGGAAGGTTGGAAAAGACGGGATTGAGCGTGGGCGGCATGGCGATACTTTGAGGAGTGGGCGCCGACCTTAGGCGGCGGCGGGGCCAAGGAACACCCGTTTTGCCCGCGTCCATAACTGCACTTAAAATAGGCATAATGCCTAATTTACGGGCTATTTTTTCGCCCGCTATTTGGGCGATTTAAGATAAGACATTGATACATATATCATATTTACAAGCCAAAAACCGGCACAAGTCCTGCTAACCAGTTAACACGAGCGTTGCGGCCTTTCGGCCGCGCGGAGGAGCAGCATGAAAAAAATCGAAGCGATCATCAAACCGTTCAAACTCGACGAAGTGAAAGAGGCCCTGCAGGAAGTCGGGGTCCAGGGCATCACCGTCACCGAGGCCAAGGGCTTTGGCCGCCAGAAGGGCCATACCGAGCTTTACCGTGGCGCCGAATATGTGGTGGATTTCCTGCCCAAGGTGAAGATCGAGATCGTCATCAACGAAGACCGCCAGGAAGCCAGCATCGAAGCCATCCAGAAGGCTGCGCGGACGGGCCGCATCGGCGACGGCAAGATTTTCGTCCTCAATGTCGAGGAAGCCATCCGCATCCGTACCGGCGAGACCGGCGCGGACGCCATCTAAAAACACCGGCGAAGCCGGATCACATACGCCGCTCTGGTGGGGCGGTACTAATCAAAGAAGGGAAGACTGAATTATGGCCGACAAGAAGACGACTGCTGCCGACATCCTGAAACTGATCAAGGACAAGGAAGTCAAATACGTCGACGTGCGCTTTACCGACCCCAAGGGCAAGTGGCAGCACGTTACCTTCGACCTGATGATGGTCGATGAGGACTTCCTGAATGAAGGCACCATGTTCGACGGCTCGTCGATCGCGGGCTGGAAGGCCATCAACGAGTCCGACATGCTGCTGAAGCCGGACCTTGAGACCGCCGTCATCGATCCGTTCTTCGCCCAGACCACGCTGATCCTGATCTGCGACGTCATGGAGCCGATGACCGGCCAGCACTATTCGCGCTGCCCGCGCTCGATCGCGAAGGCGGCCGAGAATTATGTGAACTCCTCGGGCGTTGGCGACACCACCTATTTCGGCCCGGAAGCCGAATTCTTCATCTTCGACGACGTGCGTTTCGAAGTCGGGATGAACAAGGGCTATTACTATGTCGACTCCAAGGAAGGCGCCTACAACACCGGCACCGAATATCCGGAAGGCAATCTGGGCCATCGCCCGGCCGTGAAGGGCGGCTATTTCCCGGTCCCCCCGATCGACTCCGAACAGGACATGCGCGGCGAAATGCTGGCAGTCATGAAGGACATGGGCATCCAGCCGGAAAAGCACCATCACGAAGTCGCCACCGCCCAGCATGAACTTGGCTTCAAGTTCAACACGCTGACCAAGTGCGGCGACTACATGCAGATCTACAAGTATGTGATCCACCAGGTTGCCCAGGCCTATGGCAAGTCGGCCACCTTCATGCCCAAGCCCATCTATGGCGATAACGGCTCGGGCATGCATGTGCATCAGTCGATCTGGAAGGCGGGCAAGCCGCTGTTCGCCGGTTCGGGCTATGCCGACCTGTCGGACCTGTGCCTGTTCTATATCGGCGGCATCATCAAGCATGCCAAGGCGCTGAACGCCTTCACCAACCCGCTGACCAACAGCTACAAGCGCCTGATTCCCGGCTTCGAAGCCCCGGTGCTGCTGGCCTACTCGGCCCGTAACCGTTCGGCCTCCTGCCGCATCCCGCACTCGCCCTCGCCCAACGGCAAGCGCGTCGAGGTCCGCTTCCCCGATCCGGGCGCGAACCCCTATCTCGCCTACGCCGCCATGCTGATGGCCGGCCTGGACGGCATCGAAAACAAGATCCATCCGGGCGGCCCGATGGACAAGGACCTGTATGCTCTTCCCCCGGAAGAGCTGGCGAAGGTGCCGCAGGTTTGCGGCAGCTTGCGCGAGGCCCTCGACTCGCTCCGCGCCGATCACGCCTTCCTGATGAAGGGCGGCGTGTTCGACAAGGACTTCATCGAGTCCTACATCGATCTGAAGATGGAAGACGTGTATGCCTTCGAGCACACGCCCCACCCGATCGAATTCAAGATGTACTATTCGGTCTGATCGAAAGATCAGTCCAAAGACAAAAGGCGCGGCGTAAGCCGCGCCTTTTTCTTTTGCGCTGTGAAGATCAGGCGACGGCGGTGGTCAGTTCGGGGGCCTTCACCGGGAACGTCACGAAAGCCGAGCAGCCCTTGCCGAATTCGCTTTCCAGCCAGGCCTTGCCGTCATGCAGTTCGGCCAGGCCGCGCACCAGCGCCAGCCCCAGCCCGGTACCACCCGCCTGGCGGTCAAAGCGGTTGTCCACCTGGTTGAACGGCGCGAAAATCTTGTCCAGCTTGCCCTGCGGAATGCCCGGGCCATTGTCGCGCACCATGATCTGGAAATCACCGCTGGCAGCGCGGCCCGCCACCACCTCGATGCGGCCGCCCTGCGGCGTGAACTTGACGGCGTTGGACACCAGGTTGATCAGTATCTGCTTCACGGCGCGTTCGTCCGCATAAAGCGGCGGCGCCGTGTCCTCGACGCTGATCACCAGATGCTGGTGCTTCTCGCGCGCCTTGGTACCGACCAGCTTGAGCGCGATGTCGAAGGTGCGCGCCGGGTCCAGGGGATGGGGCGCGATGTCCATGCGCCCTGCCTCGATCTTGGCGACGTCCAGCAGGTCGTTGATCAGCGACAGAAGATGGGCGCCGGAGGAATGAATGTCGCCGGCATATTCGCGGTAGCGTTGCGAGCCGACGGGGCCGAAGCATTCCTGGCTGATGATTTCCGAAAAGCCCAGAATGGCGTTCAGCGGCGTGCGCAATTCGTGGCTCATATTGGCCAGGAAAGCAGTCTTGGAGGCGTTGGCGGCTTCGGCCTCAAAGCGCTTCTTCAACGCCTCATCGCGCGCCTCTTCCACTTCGTGCGCCATATCCTCGACCTGGAAACGCAGGCGGGTGTCCTCGTCCATGCGCATAACCATGGGCCGGCCGGTACGCCACAGCTGCAGCGCGATAAAGGGCGCGACCAGGCCGATCACGATGTCGGTCAGCGTGCCGCCTGTCAGGAATCGCAGCGAGGTCATGGCCGAGATCGGCACCAGGCTGGCCAAGTACATGTCCATGTTGCTGCCGCGGCTGACCACCAGGGCCGACACCACCGCCATAACGCAGGAGGCGATGAAGATATGGTTGAGCGCGTTTCCGTCCTGCCAGCACAGCCAGGGCATCAGGCCCCAGGCGAAGCTGACCAGAACCTGCATGCCAACGAAGCACTGAAACCAGCTTTTCACCTCGCTGTCGCCGCCGCTATAGCGTTCATAGGCGCTGGCCATCAGCGCCGTGGCGCCGACCGTGACGCCCACGGCCAGCGGTAGGAACAGGGTGCGCGCGAAACTGACGTCGCCGAACATACCCGTGATGCTGGAGGTGAGGAGCGCCACCAGCAGCGCCCAGAACGGCGCGCTGATCCGGGTGGCGCGCATGGCATGGGCGGTCAGGCCCAACTGCGCCTTCAGGACGCGCGGATCACCGCCACCCACTTCTGCCAAGCCCCAGAACGACACGTGCAATTCTTCCGAAGACTGCTGTTTCCCAGGTTCCAGTATCGCGCCCGCGTCTTAAAATTTACTAAGTTGGCGCCGCCAGCCGGTCTTGCCTTTTGGCTCGCTTTTCATGGTTGAGAAAACGTAAAAATAGCTGTGGGCAGCGCGATTCGCGGCTGCCCGCGTTACCGAAAGCGCGCATCAGACGATCATGGCCAAAGACAAACCCGACCTTTTCGACAGCGGTTCCGCATCTTCCAAGGCCTATACCGCCAAGGACATTGAGGTGCTGGAAGGGCTGGAGCCCGTGCGCCGCCGCCCCGGCATGTATATCGGCGGCACCGACGTCAACGCGCTGCATCATCTGGCGGCCGAAATCATCGACAATTCGATGGACGAAGCGGTGGCAGGACATGCCACGCGTATCGAGCTGGAATTGCAGGCCGGCAACGTCCTGATCGTGCGCGACAATGGCCGCGGCATCCCCATCGACCCGCATCCCAAGTTCAAGAACAAGTCGGCGCTGGAAGTCATCATGACCACGCTGCATGCCGGCGGCAAATTCGACGGCAAGGCATATGAGACATCCGGCGGCCTGCACGGCGTCGGCTCCTCGGTGGTGAATGCCCTCTCGGAATGGATGGAAGTCGAAGTGGCGCGCGAAAAGCACGCTTGGAAACTACGCTTCGAACGCGGCCACACCATCGGCAAGCTGAAGGACATGGGCGCAGTCAACCGGCGCGGCACCATCGTCAGCTTCAAGCCCGACATCAAGATTTTCGGCGATGTGCAATTCTCGCCTGCCCGGCTACACCGCATGGCCAAGTCCAAGGCCTATCTGTTTCGCGGCGTGGAAATCCGCTGGGCCTGCGATCCCGCTTTGATCAAGGACGAGACTCCGGCCGAGGATGTGCTGAAATTCCCCGGCGGCCTGCTCGACTTCCTGCGCGGCGAAATCGGCAAGGCGCAAACCGTGACCCCGCGCGAATTCGCCGGCAAGACCGAGAACAAGGACGGGCGCGGCGCGGTGGAGTGGGCCGTGACCTGGGCGCCGTCGCGCGATCCCTTCACGCGCAGCTATTGCAACACCATCCCGACGCCGCAGGGCGGCACCCACGAACAGGGCCTGCGCAACGCGCTCACAAAGGCGCTGCGCGCCCATGGCGAACGCGCCAACAACCGCAAGACCGGGCTGATCACCGCCGACGATGTCATGGATTCCGCCTGCGCCGTGCTGTCGGTGTTCATTCGCGAACCGGAATTCCAGGGCCAGACCAAGGACAAGCTGTCTTCACCCGACGCCCAGCGGCTGGTGGAAACGGTGATGCGCGACCATTTCGACCACTGGCTCGCCGAAAGCCCCAACGATGCCGGCCGCCTGCTCGACTTCGCGATCGACTGTGCCGAAGACCGGCTCAAGAAGCGGCAGGAAAAGGAAACCAAGCGTCAGTCGGCCACGCGCAAATTGCGCCTGCCCGGCAAGCTGGCCGATTGCTCCAAGAGCGCGGCGGAAGGCACCGAGATATTCCTGGTCGAAGGCGACAGCGCCGGCGGCAGCGCCAAGCAGGCGCGCGACCGCGCAACACAGGCGATCCTGCCCCTGCGCGGCAAGATCCTCAACGTGGCGAGCGCAGCCGCGGGCAAGCTGCAGCAGAACCAGGAACTGTCCGATCTGGTGCTGGCGCTGGGCTGCGGCACCGGCGCCAAATACAGCGCGGGCGACCTGCGCTATGACCGCATCATCATCATGACCGACGCCGACGTCGACGGCGCCCATATCGCCTCGCTGCTTCTGACCTTTTTCTATCGCGAGATGCCGGGCCTGATCGCGGACGGAAAATTGTATCTCGCCATGCCGCCGCTCTATCGCCTGACCCAGGGCGGAAAAACCATCTATGCCCGCGACGATGCCGACCGCGAGCGCATCCTGAAAAAGGAATTCCGCAGCAACGCCAAGGTGGAAGTGTCACGCTTCAAGGGCCTGGGCGAAATGATGGCCTCCCAGCTCAAGGAAACCACCATGCGTCCCGGACATCGCACCCTGTTGCAGGTGCACATCCCCGAGGACGACATCGAGCACACCGAAAACCTGTTCGAACGCCTGATGGGCAAGAAGCCGGAGCTGCGCTTCCAGTTCATTCAGGAGAATGCCGAGTTCGCCCGCGAAGCGGTCGACATTTAACGTCCAGGTATCTGAATTCTGCCCACCAGCATGGTCCGGTCGCCCTGCTGCTGCGGTACTGCTTCGGCCCCACGCGCCTTCAACAGCCTGGTGCCATCGGATGGCAGACCGCGCTTCTGCGATACCAGCAGCAGTTCCAAGGGCTCGGACGATGACAGGCGCAGGCTGACGCGGGCCTGGGCGCAATCGGGCGTGCTGCAAGCGATGATCGCCTGACCACCGGCAACCTCGGTGAAAACGCCAGCCACGGTGACGGACTGAAGCCCGGCCTGCGGCGGCGCCACCAGCATCACCATCTCGCCTTCGGTCTTGAGGTCGAGCGTCACGATGTCACCACTGCGCGAAACCTGCGCGCCCGGCGCCGGATATCGCGCCGCGCCCGCAGGCGCGACATAGGCGGTGGTGTCCAGCGGCAAGGACTGCGGCGTGGCGGAGAAATCCGCAGCCTCACGCAGGCCGTCCGGCAGACGCGACACCGGATCGGCCAGCCAGCTCGCTTTGCCGTCGATCTCGGCATAGCGCAGGTTGATCCGCTGCGGCGCGTCCACGCTGTATGCGGGCCGCAAACCAGCGGTCACCGCCAGAGCCAAAGCCAGTACCAGCGACACCGCGCAGGAACCGCCCCAGCGTTTCGACTTGGCCAGCAACGGCAGCGCCGCGATCAGGCCGAAGGCCGCGGTGATCATGAACGGGGGATGCATCTTGAGGCCCATGATGGGTTCGCTGGCGGCATTGAACCCAATCCAGACCACCAGCGCGGGCAGCGTCGCGAAGAAGACCGCGTAGCCACGGCCATCCCGTATGGTGGCCAGCAACAGGGGCGCGGCGACCAGCGAAGGGAACAGGAAATAGGGTGTCAGCCCTGGCGCAAAAATTGCGCAAACGACCGCCAGCCCTGCCAGCCACAACCAGCAACTGATGCTGCCGGCACCGCGCGACACCATTAGCGCCACGCCAAAGACACCAAACGCCAGCGAAAGGCGCAGCCACACCGGATGGGCGAAAGACGGATCGGCATGGCCCGAAATCCACGCGGCCAGGGAATGCAGCACAAAACCTGTGCCTACCGCACCCACCAGCATCAGCGGCGGCATGAAGAAGGCCAGCACCGGGCGGCGCACTTCGCGCCGTTCGCGCGGGGTGAGAAAGCCCGCCAGCGCGACCAGCAGGAAAGCGGCGATCGACAATGGCAGCGCCCAGCTTTCCGGCAGGCGCGGAAGCCAGCGTCCCAGAACATCCAGATAGATGGCGTTGCCGCCGCCCAGGGTATCCAGGTCGGTCCGGCTCAGCGCATCGGTCAGCCCCAGAAGATTGTCGCCGTGCTGCTGCAGGCTGCGCGGATCGATATTTTCGCGGCGGTCCAGCGGCGTGTGGTAATGAGCGGCATTGCCGATAAAGGCAAAATTGAAGCCCGTGATGCCTGCCCGCAGGAACGGCGTCAGGTCGGTGTCGTTGGGCAGTATCTTGTAGATCTCAGCATAGAGTGACGAGGCCGCGAAGTTCGGCACGCTGGCCGCATACAGGTCGATCAGCTTCGCATCGCCCGCGCTCGTCTGAAACAGATAACTGGGTCCCTGATTGCCCCGCGATTCTACATTGATCACCGCGCCGGTGCGGGCCGCCACCAGCGGTGTCTGCAAATAGGCACGCGCGCCCAGCAGTCCGCTCTCTTCCCCGTCAGTGAACAGCGCGGTGATGGGACGCTCACCGGTCAGGCCGCGCGCCTTCAGGGCGCGGATGGTCTCCAGAATGGTGGCAACGCCCGACATGTCGTCGCCGGCGCCGGGCCCCGCTGCGACGGAATCCAGGTGCGCCATCAACACGATGCGCTTGCCCGATCCCGGCGACACGCCCGCCACGATATTGCTGACGGTGGCGCAGGGAACGTAGCCCCGGCGGCTTTCATCAGCGCAGCTCATGCGCGTTTCGGTACGGGCGCTGACGCCCAGATCGGCCAGCTCTTTTAAAAGTCGCGCCCGCAGCGCTGCATTTTCCGGCGATCCGGCGGGACGCGGCTTTTGATCGCCCATAAGACGGCCCAGCACGGCATCGGCGCGGGCGGCAGAAAAGACGGTGGCCGGCGCATCAAGCCCCAGCGGCGTGGGGCGCGACTGGCCATAGACAGACAGCAGCCAAATGCCCGCGATCAGTGCCGCCAATCCCCAGATTTTGCCCATCGCGCGTGTCCAAGTTCCCGTTTTCATCGAAAATACCGTGATATCTTGCATTTTCGAGGAATATCCCTATTTTGCGCTGCGATAAGAGTCGGCCGCCATTCGGGCCGCCGGCCATGGGCGCCACACGTCGCGCCCCTTTTTCAGGAGCGTGCTACGACCAGTGTGACGATCTCCGGCGCGGAAGCCGGATTAGACGAAGTCATTGAAACCGCAGAAAATTCTGCCCCGACTTCCTCGACCGCCCCGCCCCAGGCCAATGGCTTTGAAGGCTTGGGCCTTTCCCCCGAAATTCTCAAGGCCGTGGCCGACAGCGGCTATACCACCCCCACGCCGATCCAGGCCCAGGGCATCCCCGTGGCGCTGCAGGGGCGCGACCTGATCGGCATCGCCCAGACCGGCACCGGCAAGACCGCCAGCTTCACCCTGCCCATGATCGAGATGCTGTCCAAGGGCCGCGCCAAAGCGCGCATGCCGCGCGCGCTGGTGCTGGAACCAACCCGCGAACTGGCCGACCAGGTGTCGGAGAACTTCGACAAGTACAGCAAATATTCCAAGCTGACCCACGCGCTGCTGATCGGCGGTACGGCGATGGACGAGCAGATCAAGAAGCTCGACCGCGGCGTCGACGTGCTGATCGCCACCCCCGGCCGCCTGATGGATCACTTCAACCGTGGCCGACTGCTGCTCAGCCAGGTCAATATCCTGGTAATCGACGAAGCCGACCGCATGCTCGACATGGGTTTCATTCCCGACGTCGAGGAAATCTGCAAGAAGCTGCCATTTACGCGCCAGACGCTGTTCTACTCGGCCACCATGCCGCCGGAAATCCAGCGCCTGACCGACCAGTTCCTGCATAATCCGGCGCGCATCGAAGTCTCGCGCCCCGCCACCACTGGCACCAACATCACCCAGGAGCTGGTGGAAATCCCCGCCAATGACTGGGCCAAGCGCGAAGCGCTGCGCCGCCTGATCCGCGAAGCCGAGCCGACGCTGAATAACGCCATCGTGTTCTGCAACCGCAAGCGCGATGTCGATGTGGTGGCCAAGAGCCTGGTCAAACACGGTTTCGACGCCGCGCCGATCCATGGCGATCTTGACCAGTCGCTGCGCACCAAGACGCTGGACCGTTTCCGCGCCGGGGAGCTGAAGATCCTTGTCGCCAGCGACGTCGCCGCGCGCGGTCTGGACGTTCCGGCCGTCAGCCATGTCTTCAATTTCGACGTGCCGATTCATGCCGACGACTATGTCCACCGCATTGGCCGCACCGGCCGCGCCGGACGCAGCGGCGCCGCTTATATGCTGGCCTCGCATCGCGACGGCAAATACATCGAAGCCATCGAAAGGATCACCGGCAAGCCCCTGCCCCGCCGCGAGATGATGGACATCGAAGTGCGCGAAGACACGCGCCCGCGCCGCGACGAACGCGGTGGCCGTGGCGGCAAGGATCGTGACCGCGGACGCGGCGGCAAGGATCGGGGTCGCGACCGCCGTCCACCGGGTGGAAAATTCCACGACCAGGTCGCCAGCATGGAGCCGACCGCAACCGCGCCCGACGCTGCCCCGCAGGTTGTTGCGCAAGCACCGGCCCCGGTCGAACGTCCGCGCGAACGCCAGGAAAAGCCGCGCCAAGAACCCCGTCCGGAGAGCCGTCCGGAAAATCGTGACCAGCGCCCGCGCAACGAGCCCCGCAGCGACAACCGCGAACGGAGTGAAAAGCGCGAACGCGGCGGCCAGCGCCACCACAACGAACAGGCCGCCAAGCCCGAAGCGGTGGACAAGAGCCAGTTGCCAGCCTTCCTGTTTCGCCCGGTACCGGTGAAAAAGCCCGACCCTCAGGGCGAATAACGAGCAAAACTGCGATTTTGCTGAAATTTCAGGCATCGAAAAGCGCGGTATTTAACGTTTTTTTACCCTGCGCGGGGGCACTCTATGCCCGCGATACGGCGTCATGCGCCGGCGCAGGGAGATATTTAGCCGTGTTCAAGCCGGACCGCGAAAAGGGCTTCGCCAAAGCCGCCCTCGACCTGATGGGCGAGTGCGCGGTTGTCTCCACGCCTGAGAATTTCGAACTTTTCTATGCGCATGTGTCGGGCGAAAACCCGGCCATCACCCAGATCATGGGCGCAGCAATTGCCGCCAAGAAACCTTTCACCGCCGAACTGCTGCAGGACCTGCGCCTGCGCTGTCTGTCAGGCGCGCGCGGCGCTCGCCATGGATGCCGTTGGCAGCAACATGAGCGCCGTTATCGGCGACGTGCTGGGCAAGCTGGAAGCTTCGGTCCGCGACACCGCCGATTACAAGAAGACACTTTCAGCCGCCAGCGGCGAATTGGAAGGCAGCCCGGCGGACATCCGCAAGCTGGTGGAAGGCCTGATCGCCGCCACCCGCGAAATGGAGCAGCGCGCCAAGAGCCTGGAAGGCGAACTGCAGGCCTCGTCCGCGCAGGTGAACGAGCTGCGCGACAAACTGGACAATGTCCGCAAGGAAAGCCTGACCGATCCGCTCACCAACATCGCCAACCGCAAAGCGTTCGACGATGCGGTCAAGTCAGCGATCGAAGCGGTGCAGCATGACGGCGAAGAAGCCACGCTGCTGCTGTGCGACATCGACCATTTCAAGAAATTCAATGACAGTTGGGGCCATCAGACCGGCGACCAGGTTTTGCGCCTGGTGGCGTCCTGCCTGTCGGAAAACACTAAGGGTCGCGACACGGCCGCCCGCTATGGCGGCGAGGAATTTGCCGTGCTGCTGCGCGGATCGGGCCTGATGGCCGGCGCCCATGTCGCCGACCAGATCCGCCAGACGGTCGAAACCAAGAAGCTGGTGAAAAAGTCGACCGGCGACGTGCTGGGCACCATCACCATTTCCATCGGTGTCGCCCAGTTCGCACCGGGTGAAAGCGCCGAAACTGTGATCCGCCGTGCCGATGCCTGCCTGTACGGCGCCAAGCATAGCGGCCGCAATCTGGTGATCCACTAGAACGATCCGCGCATTGCTGCGCTCGAAACAAGCGCCGCCTAGCTTACCCTTCCACCATTTTGGATTATGCTGGCGGCATGACTCAGCCGCCGGATCGCGTCACCCTCACCGCTCATGGCCAGGTCGCGCTTGTCACCCTGAACCATCCGCCGACCATCAATGCGCTTTCCAGCGCGCTGGTCGATGAACTCAAGGCCGCGCTGGCGGCGGTGGCGGCCGGGGACTATCGCGCAGTGGTCATCACCGGGTCGGGGCGCGGATTTTGTTCCGGCGCCGACATGAAAGAGCTGCCGGGTTGGCGCGACGAAGGCGCCGGTCATGTGCTGGAGCGGCTGTATCACCCGCTGTTTCGCACCCTGCGCGATTTTCCCGTACCCATCGTCACGGCGATCAATGGCCCGGCGGTCGGGATCGGCATGAGCCTGGCGCTGATGGGCGATCTGATTTTGGCAGCCCGCAGCGCCTATTTCCTTCTGTCTTTCACCCGCATCGGATTGGTGCCCGATGGCGGGATGACGTTTCTGCTGCCCCGTGCCATCGGCATGACCCGCGCCCGGGAAATGGCACTGCTGGCTGATTCGCTGCCGGCTGACAAGGCTTTGGACTGGGGCCTGATCAACCAGGTGATACCGGATGAGGCATTGCAAACCGACGCATTGGCCATGGCGCAACGTCTGGCGGCAGGTCCAGCCTCCATGCCGCTCGCCCGCGCCCTGTTCCAGGACAAGGCCGCGCATGAAGCCCAACTGGCGCGCGAAGCCGCAGCACAGCAACGCGCGGGGGAAAGCGATGATTTCCGGGAAGGCTTGGCCGCGTTTCATCAGAAGCGCCCGCCGACATTCAACGCAACGTGATCAGTCGGCCTTGGCCGGCGTGATCTGAACGCTTTCGCCGCAACCGCACGCCGATGTCTGGTTCGGATTGTTGAAGACGAAGCGCGAGCCCAGTTTTTCCTGCACGAAGTCCAGCTCGGTGCCGATCAGGAACAGGATCGCCTTGGGATCAATGAAGACCTTCACGCCCCGGTCTTCCATCACCTCTTCAAAGGGCTTGGCGTCCGAGGCATATTCCATCGTGTAGCTCATGCCCGCGCAGCCGCCATTGGTCACGCCCACGCGCAGTCCCAGATACTTGCCTTCGGCATTTTCCATGATGGCGGCCAGGCGCAAGGCCGCGGCCTCGGTCAGCTTGACCGGCTTGGGGCGCTCACGGCGTGGCTTCTGGGTCTGGATTTCCATCAGAACATGTTCAATTCGAGTTTGGCTTCTTCGCTCATCCGGTCGGGCGTCCAGGGCGGATCGAACGTCATCTTCACCGTCACCTCGCCAATGCCGTCGACCAGTTCCAGCGCCGCCTTCACATTCAGCGGCATTTCACCGGCCACCGGACAGTTGGGCGCGGTCAGGGTCATATCCACGGCCACATCCTTGTTGTCGGCGACATCCACCTTATAGATAAGCCCGAGCTCGTAGATATCAACCGGGATTTCCGGGTCGAAAACGGTCTTGAGCGCCGTCACCAGCTTGCTGGTGAAAGCATCCAGTTCCTGCTGGCTCATCGTCGTCACTTGCGAAACAGGGGCATCACTCATGTCGCACCCTCCTCCACCGCGTTCTTATAGGTATGCCAGGCCAAAGTCGCGCATTTCACCCGCATGGGGAACTCCGAAATCCCGCCCATCACTTCCAACCGCTCACGGTCATCTTCCGAAAGATCGCTGGCATCCTCGCCCTTCACCAAGTGCAGGAAACCTTGCATCAGTTTCTCGGCTTCCGCCTGGCTGCGGCCCTTGAGCATATCCACCATCATCGAGGCCGATGCCTGGCTGATGGCGCAGCCCTTTCCTTCAAACTTGATGTCGGCGACGCGACCATCGGGGCCCAGTAGCAGATAGACGGTAACACGGTCGCCGCACAGCGGATTGTAGCCTTCCGCCTTGTGGCTGGCGCCGTCCATCGCGCCGTAATGGCGCGGATGACGCGAGTGGTCCAGGATCACTTCCTGATAGAGCTCACGCAGCGCGCTATCCATGGACGAGAATCTCCCGCGCCTTGGAAAGCCCGCCGATCAGCGCATCGACATCGGCCCGCGTGTTGTAGAGCGCGAAGCTGGCGCGGCTGGTCGATGCGACGCTGAACCGCTCCATCAGCACCTGCGCGCAATGATGGCCGGCGCGCACCGCCACGCCTTCGCGGTCCAGGATGGTGGCCAGGTCATGGGCATGCATGCCATCGGCCTCAAATGACAGGATCGCGCCCTTGCCCGGCGCATCACCGATCACCCGCAGCCAGTTGAACTGGCCGACCTGCTGGCGGGCATAGGCCAGAAGATCATGCTCATGGGCAGCAACGGCGGTGCGGTCCAGCGCCATCAGATAATCCAGCGCGACAGCCAACCCGACGCTTTCGATGATTGGCGGCGTGCCGGCCTCGAAACGGGCTGGCGGATCGGCATAGGTGATGCGGTCACGCGCGACTTCGCGGATCATCTCGCCGCCGCCATTGAAGGGCCGCATCTTCTTCAGATGCGCCTTCTTGGCATACAGCGCGCCGATGCCGGTGGGGCCATACAGCTTGTGACCGGTAATGACGTAAAAATCGATGTCCAAAGCCTGCACATCCACCGGCTGATGCACCGCACCCTGGCAGCCATCGGCCAGAACCGGCACACCCTTGGCATGGGCGCGGGCGACAATATCCTTCAGCGGCGTGATGGTGCCCAGCACATTCGACATATGGGTAATGGCGACCAGCTTGGTCTTAGGGCCAATAGCGGCGTCCAGCGCGTCCATATCCAGGCAGCCATCATCGCGCACATCGACCCAGCGCAGCACCGCGCCATGGCGTTCGCGCAGGAAATGCCACGGGACAATGTTGGAATGATGCTCCATCACCGACAGAACAATCTCGTCACCCGGCTGGATGGTCGGCATCAGATAAGAATGCGCCACCAGGTTGATGGCTTCGGTGCCCCCCTTCGTGAAGACCAGTTCGTCTTCGCTGGCGGCTTTCAGGAATTTCTGCAGCGTGCGGCGGGCCGCTTCATAACGGTCGGTGGCTGCCGCCGACAGGAAATGCACCCCGCGATGGACATTGGCATACTCGCTCTGCGCGAAGTCGCGCATTGCATCCAGCACCACGCGCGGTTTCTGGGCCGACGCCCCGCTGTCCAGATAGACCAGCGGCTTACCATACACTTGGCGCGACAGGATTTCGAAATCGGCGCGAGCCTTTTCGGCATCGAAAGAGGCGGAAATTTTGCTTTGCGCGGTCATGCGATCGCCTTCAAGGCTGTGAGCAGCTCGGTGCGCACCAGCTCCCGCTGGTCGGTGTTCGAAATTTCCGCCACCGCATCTTCCAGGAAGGCCTGCAGCAACAGGCCACGGGCGTCATTTTCCGAAATGCCGCGGGCGCGCAGATAGAACAACGATTCCGCATCCAGATCGCCGACCGCCGCGCCATGGGCGCATTTGACGTCATCTGCGAAGATTTCCAGCTCCGGCTTCAGATCGGCTTCGGCGGCATCGCCCAGCAGCAGCGCCTTGGCGCTCTGGATGCTGTCGCTGCCGTCGGCGCCCTTGGCGACCGTGACCTTGCCCTGATAGACGGCTTTGCTGTGGCCACCCGCCACATGCTTGAAAAGCTGCGTGCTGTGGGTGTTGCCGGTGCGGTGAATGACGTGCGTGGTAACGTCGCTGTGACGATTGCCGTCCAGCAGCGCGACGCCAGACAGGTGCGCCTGGGCGCCATCACCTTCCAGCGCGATCTCCAGCTCCATCCGCGACAGCTTGCTGCCGAACGACGCGAAATGGGCACGATACTGCGCGCCCGCCGCGATGCGGACATTGGCATTTTCCACCAGAACTGCTTCGCCCGATTGCGGCGACATCCGCACATGCTCCAGCGTGGCGCCCTCCCCCAGCACGATTTCCAGGCCGACATTGCGGAAATTTGCGATGCCAACGCTTTCCACCAGGGTCAACGACGCGCCCGCCTCCAAAACCAGAAGCGCACAGACATGACCGGCAGCGGCGAATTCCAGCTTCAGCGGTTCGGCAATGGCACCGGAAACGCGGAAGGCCATGCCGCCCTGCGCCAACGACAGCGAAGCCGCGCTCATCACATTGCGGTGCGCCTGGCCGAAATGTGCCGATACCCAAGTCGGCGGATTGGGCTGCGACAGGTCGAAGCTCTCAATGCCTGCCGCCATCTGGCTGACATGCAGTTCGGCCTGCGCCGCGCCGATTCCCGCATCGCCCAGCGCCGAACGCAGGTCGGAGTATTTCCACTCCTCGACTCGACGATGCGGCACGCCGTGACCGCTGAAGATCGCGGCGGCTTCGGCTTTGCGGTCAGCGATCGCCAACGTCATGCCACGTCCTTCACGATATGCTCATAGCCCTTGGCTTCCAGCTCCAGCGCCAGTTCCTTGCCGCCTTCGGCAACGATACGGCCCTTGGCCAGCACATGGATGCGGTCGGGCACGATGTAATCCAGCAGGCGCTGGTAATGGGTGATCACCAGCATGGCGCGCGACGGATCGCGCAGGATGTTGACGCCTTCGGCCACCACGCGCAGTGCATCGATATCCAGGCCGGAATCGGTTTCATCCAGGATCGTAAGCTTGGGTTCGAACACCGACATTTGCAGAATTTCCAGGCGTTTCTTTTCGCCGCCGGAGAAACCCACATTCAAGGCACGCTTCAGCATGTCTTCGCTGACATTCAGCGTCTTGGCCTTGGCGCGCACCAGCTTGAGCACCCCGATGGCATCCAGGTCGGATTCGCCCCGTGCCCGGCGCTGCGAATTCAGCGCGGTCTTCAGGAAGGTCATGGTGGTGACGCCCGGAATTTCCACCGGATACTGCATCGCCAGGAACACGCCCTTGGCGGCGCGCTCTTCGGGCGCCAGCGCCGTCAAGTCTTCGCCGTTATAGGTAATCGAACCGGACGTGATGTCATAACCAGCGCGGCCCGCGAGCACATACGACAGAGTCGACTTGCCCGAACCGTTGGGGCCCATGATGGCGTGTACCTGGCCGGGCTTGAGCGACAGCGTCAGACCCTTGAGGATTTCCTTGTCGCCGACCGCGACGTGCAGATTCTTGATCTCAAGCATGACTAACCCACAGAACCTTCCAAAGAGATGCCGACCAGCTTTTGCGCTTCGACCGCGAATTCCATCGGCAGTTGCTGCAGCACTTCACGGCAGAAACCATTGACGATCAGCGACACCGCCTCGTCCTGCGGAATGCCGCGCTGCAGACAATAGAACAGCTGGTCTTCCGCAATCTTCGACGTCGTCGCTTCGTGCTCGATACGCGCGGTCGGATTGCGGCTTTCGATATAGGGCACGGTATGGGCGCCGCAGTCGCCGCCGATCAGCAGCGAATCGCACTGGGTGTAATTGCGCGCATTCTTCGCCTTGCCATACACGCTGACCAGGCCGCGATAGGTGTTCTGCGCCTTGCCCGCCGAAATGCCCTTGGAAATGATGCGCGACTTCGTATTGGCACCCAGATGGATCATCTTGGTGCCGGTATCGGCCTGCTGGTAGTTGTTGGCGATGGCGATGGAATAAAACTCGCCCACGCTTTCGTCGCCGCGCAGGATGCAGCTGGGATATTTCCAGGTGATGGCGGA
>CAILUV010000003.1 GCA_903837555.1 uncultured Alphaproteobacteria bacterium | reverse complement strand
TTGGGTAACGGTTGCCAGGGCCATGATGGGGGCTTCCTGATAACCGAGGTTTTGCGCAAGGAAGACTAGCTCTTTCGCTTGGCACGGCGGTTGCGACAGACCTGTCAGCAACGACGTTTTGAATGTCCAAGTGTTTCAAACTGGATCAGACGCGGCAGTGCCCCCTGCCGCGGTTTCCCGACCCGGAACAGTCCGTGGCGGCATTGGAGGGCTTTTATGAAACTGCGCACGCTTCTTCTGGCTTCGACGATGCTTCTCAGCACCGTTCCGGCCTTTGTTCCCGCTTATGCGGATGACCTGGATTCCCAGACCGCCATCGTCATGGACCTGGACGCCAAGGATATCGATGTCGCCGACGGCATCACCATTGGTGACCTGTCGGGCGGGGTCGGCACGGCTGCCTCCGACGAGGGCGGGCCGATCGTGATGCAGTTCGTGCAGCAGCCCGTTGCGGGCGCGTCGACCGGCACGGCCGCCGGTTCGCGCTATGTCGCGGCTTCGGCCGGGCGTCGATAAATCTAGAAGCGATAGCCCAGCAGCGTCATCACGCTGCTGTTGGTGTTGACGATGCTGATCGGGCTGTCGGCGGCGTCGCCCAGAAGGCGCGTGACATTGCCGTTGACCGCCGCGAACCAGTGATCGTCGATGCGGTAGATCAGATTGGCGCTGCCGCGCACTTCCTGAATGCCCGACCGCGCATTGAAGGCCGGGAAGATCGAACGCGACGCCTGCAGCGGCGTCACCCCGAAAAAGGTCTGCATATACTTGTCGTCGGCCCAGCTGGCGCGCACGCCGGGAATGAACAGCAGCTTGCGGCCCAGCGGCACGGGTGCGGAGGCGCCGAAGCTGGCCAGCACGCCGTCATTCTGCTCGCCCAGATATTTTATGGCCGAAGCGTTGAATTCGATGAAGCCGACGCGATAGGCGGCAAAGCCGCGCAGCCCCAGGGCAAAGTCGATATCGCCCATGCCGCGCAGCCGGTCATCGCCATTGGCGAAAATGCCGCCGGTATCGTGATCCTTGCGCCCGCCATCGAAGGTCAGGCCGCCGCCCAGCCTAAGGCGCCCGCCCTTGATCTGGGTGCTCAGCCCGCCTTCGCCGAAGGAAATCGTGTCGCGCCAGTTGACGGTGACGAAGGGCAGGGGGCGAACGCGCGAACGGTCGCTGCCTTCAAAGGTGGGCCGCCACATCGCGCCCGCGCCCAGGCTGATGTCCCAGGTCTTGGGCGGGCCTTTCATGCCGCCGCGCATCGGCTGGGCCGCGGCGGGCAGGGCGATGAGCAGCGCCGTGGCGGCGAGCAGCAATCTGGTGAAGGTCATGCGCCACGCTAGCACGCCAAACACGGCAAAGCTGTGGCGGCAGGCGGCCTAGAAGCGATAGCCCACAAAGCTCAGCGCGGTGGCATAATTGTCGCTGATGCTGATCGGGCTGTTGGCGGCATCGCCGGCCAGGTGGGTAAAGCCGGCATTGACGCCCACAAACCAGTTGTCGGTGAAGCTGTAGACCAGGTTGGCGCCGGCGCGCACCTGGTGCAGGCCGCCGGTGGCGTTGAAGGCCGGGAACAGCGAGCGCGAGGCCTGCAGCGCCGTGACGCCGAAATAGGTCTGCATGTATTTGTCGTCGGCAAAGCCTAAGCGGATGTTGGGGATCACCAGCAGGTCTTTGGCCAGCGGCAGGGCGGCGGACACGCCGATGTCCGACAGGATGCCGTCATTCTGCTTGCCGGTATACTTGGTCACCGCCGCGCCGAATTCCAGGAACTGCCAGCGGTAGGTCGCAAAGCCGCGCACCCCCAAAGAAAAGTCGATATCGCCCAGGCCGCGCAGCCGGTCGTCGCCGCCGCCGAAAATGCCGCCGGTGCCGTTGTCGTCGCGGCCCGCATCGAAGGTCAGGCCCACGCCATAACGGAACGCACCGCTGCGCATTTGCGCGGAAAGGCCGCTCTCGCCAAGCGTGAGGGTGTCGCGCCAGTTCACGGTGATGAAGGGCAGCGGCGAGAAGTGATAGCGGTCGCTGCCTTCAAAGGTGGGGCGCATCACGCCGGCAACGCCGGCGCGCACATCCCATTCGCGTTCCGCCGGGCGGACGCGCTGCGACAGGGCCTCCCATTCCTGGGTCTGGGAGGCGCCGCCGCCCTGGGCCCAGGCGGGACTGAGGGCGGGCGAGGCAACGAAAAGCGCCGCAAGGGCGGCTGAGCAGGCGAATTTGGCGGTCATGCGCGGACCCTAACATGCACCTTGTACGGAGCGAAACGCCCAAAGCGTTAACCGGTTACCGCCCAGCGCCCGGTTCCGTACCGTGATGCTCATCCTTCAGGCCCCAGATTTCATGGGCGTCGATCAGGAGCTGCAGGATGGCGGCATGGGCCGCGCCGCGCGCCCGTATTTCGGTGCGGCGCACCTCCATGTCCTGGCGGCGCGCGATCAGAAGATCGGTCAGGCCCTGGTCGCCCAGCTCGAAGGCGCGGCCCATGCGCGCCGTCATCGCGGCGCTGGCGGCGGCGGCGCCCTGCGCCTGGCGCCAGGCTTCCAGCCCCTGGCGCGCCTGGATCAAGTCGCGGTCGGCCACGATCTCGACATCGCGCAGCACCTTGTGGGCCGCAACCGATGCCGCCGAGGCTTCCGCGCTGGCCTGTTCGGCATTGGCCGCGCGCAGCGCCCCGCCCAGCGGAATCGAAAAGCCGATGCCGATGCCGGTTTCCTGGCCGCCGCGTTCCTTGAAGGTGCGCAGGTCCAGCGTGGGATCGGCGAAACGGTCCATGCGCGCGCGCCGTGCCATCCAGTCGCGCTTGTCGGCTTCGCTGCGCGCCATCTTGATTTCGTGATTGTCCTCCAGCACGGCGGCGCGCCAGTCGTCCCAGTTTCCGGGCAGAGGTTGCGGCTCGGGCATGGCGGGCGGCGCGGCGGGCAAAGCGAGGTTTGGAAAGCTGCGCTGCAGGGTCATCTTTGCGTCAAGCTGCGCCTGCACCGCCTGCGCCGCCTGCATTCTGGCCTGCGCCAGCGCGGCCTGCGCCTGTTCCACATGCAACTGCGCAGTCTGGCCGGCCTTGCGCGAACGCTCGATCGCCGACAGCTGGCGTTCATAGCTGGCGACATCCTCAGCGGATTGCTGCGCATCGCTTTCGGCGATCACCCAGGCGATCCAGAGATTCTTCAGCGTGATGGCGGCCTGGTGGCGGGCGTCGCCAAAGCCGTTCTCCGCCACGTCCACGCCAAGCCCGCCGATCTTGCGGTCGGCCTCGGCCTTGCCGGGAAGGCGGATGCCGCGGCTGATGCCGGTGTTCCATTCGTCGAAGCGGCCCGCCATCTGCACATCGCGGCTGGTATAGCCGCCATGCAAGGTGAATTCGTGCGGGCCGGCGTCGCGGGCTTTGGATTCGGCCTGGGCTGCGGTCAGCATGGCGCCGGCGCGGCGCACGCCGGGATCCTGGGTCAGCACATCGGCCACCAGCGCCTGCGGCGGCATGAAGGCCAGGCTGGGCGACAAGGCAATCGCGGCATCGTCGGTCTGGGCGAAAGCCGGCGTGGCCAGAAGGGCGAGCAGCGCAGCAAAGGTTTTATTCATGTGAAATCTCCGAAGTCAGCGACCGGTTCGGTCCAGTAGACAAGATGCGGGCTGGGGAAGCGCTGCTTGAGCGCCTCCAGCAGCGGCGCGACATTGCGCGAAGGCAGGATCGCCATGATGGTCAGGACATGGACGCGGCCGCGCACTTTTTCCGCCAGCGTGGCGCCGGAAAAATCCCCGCCATGGCCGTAACCGGGCAGGCTGGTAAAGCCGCCATTCAGCCATTCGCTTTCCAGCAGATATTCCACAAGCTGGTCGCCCAGCGCGGCGGGACAGGACAGGTTGAGTTTGACGTGGGACATCAGCGCTCTCCTTTGGCCAGGCCGAAGCGTTCGAACAGGATGGGCAGCAGGAACAGCGTCAGCACGGTGGAGCTGATCAGGCCGCCGATCACCACGATGGCCAGCGGTTTCTGCACTTCCGATCCGGGGCCGGTGGCGAACAGCAGCGGCACCAGGCCCAGCGCCGCGATGCTGGCGGTCATCAGCACGGGGCGCAGGCGGCGGCGCGAGCCTTCATAGACCACACTGCGCAGTGGCAGGCCTTCGGCGCGAAGCTGGTTGAAGTAGACGATCAGCACCAGCCCGTTCAGCACCGCGATGCCGAGCAGCGCGATGAAGCCGACGGAAGCGGGCACCGACAGATACTGGCCCGACACCCACAGCAGCATCATGCCGCCGATCAATGCCAGCGGGATGTTGGCCAGGATCAAGAGCGACTGGCGCACCGATCCCAGCGTGGCGAACAGCACCAGGAAGATCAGCCCCAAAGCCAGCGGCACCACCACCATCAGCCGGGCGGCGGCGCGGCGCTGGTTCTGGTATTCGCCGCTCCATTCCAGGCGATAGCCGGTGGGCAGCTTGACCTTTTCCGTCACCGCGATCTGCGCGGCATCGACGAAGCTGACCAGGTCGCGGCCCGAAACATTGGCCTGGATGGTGGCGAAGCGGGACGCATTTTCCCGCTGGATGCGCACCGGGCCTTCGGGCTGGGTGATGCGGGCGACATCGCCGACATGCACGACGCTGCCATTTTCGCCGGCCACCGCGATGTCGGCCAGAAGCTCCGGACGGTTTCGCAGCTCGTCGGCGCCCTTGATCATGATGGCGGTGCGGCGCGTGGGCTCCATCACCGTGCCGGCATTGAGACCTTCCAGCCGGGCGCGGATTTCTTCCTGCAGCGTCTGCGCGGGCAGGCCCGCCGCGCCCGCCGCCAGCCGGTCGATATCGGTCTGCAGATAGCGAACCGAGTCATCGGCCACGGTGAAGACTTCCGACGCGCCTTCCACGCCCGCCACGGCGGCGCGGATGGATTCGGCGATATGGCCCAGCGTCACCAGGTCGGGGCCGAACACCTTGATCGCCAGGTCGCCCCGGCTGCCGGTGAGCATTTCGGAGGTGCGCATTTCGATCGGCTGGGTGAAGCTGTAGTCGATGCCGGGAAAGTCCTTCATCACCTCGCGCAACTGGTCGGTGATGGCGTCCTTGTCCGCCGCCTGCCATTCGCCGCGCGGCTTGAGCGCCAGGAACAGGTCTGTCTCGTTCAGGCTCATCGGGTCGAGGCCGATCTCGTCGGATCCGACACGGGCGACGGACTCGGCCACGTCGGGGACCTTGTCATGGATCGCGCGCTGCATCGCCAGGTCTACCGCCACGGTGCGGTCCAGATTGATGGACGGCAGCTTGGCGGTCTGAATCACGATGGCGCCTTCATCCATGGTCGGCATGAAGGTCTTGCCGATCATGACATAGGCGAAGGCGGCGACCGCGAAGGCGACGCCGACGCCGATGAAAAGCCGCCGCGGCGCGGCCAGCGCCTTTTCCAGTGCGCCGGAGTAAAGCGGCATCAGCTTGCGCATCACCCAGACGTCTTCGTGATGGCCGGGCCTCAGCAGCAGCGAGGCGATCACCGGGATCAGCGTCAGCGACAGCACCAGCGAGCCGGACAAAGCGAAGATGATGGTCAGCGCCACGGGCGCGAACAGCTTGCCTTCCAGTCCCTGCAGCGACAGCAGCGGCAGGAACACCAGGCAGATGATCACGATGCCGGCCGCCACCGGAACCGCCACTTCGGCGGCGGCGCGGAACACCAGATGCACTTGCGGCACACGGCTTTCGGATTTGTGACGCGAGAGCTGCTCCACGGTGTTTTCCACCACCACCACGGCGGCATCGACCAGCATGCCGACCGCGATGGCCAGGCCGCCCAGGCTCATCAGGTTGGCGGTGAGGCCGAACAGCCACATCATCAGGAAGGTGGTGATGGCGGCAAAGGGCAGGGTCAGCGCCACCACGATGGCGGCGCGCAGGTTGCCCAGGAACACCAGCAACAGGATCACGATCAGCACGGTGGCTTCGATCAGGGCGCTGCGCACGGTGCCGACGGCCTTGTTGATCAGATCGGCGCGGTCGTAGAACACATGTACCTCGACGCCCTTGGGCAGGTTGGGCGCGATTTCCGCCAGCTTGGCGCGCACGCCGGCCACCGTCGCGCCGGTATCGGCGCCGCGCAGGCCCAGCACCAGGCCCTGCACCGCTTCGCCTTCGCCATTGCGCGTTACCGCGCCATAGCGGGTGAGCGAGCCGGTGCGAATCTCGGCGACATCGCCCAGCCGCACCGCCGCGCCTTCATGCGCCACCGTCACTTCGCGCAGGTCTTCCAGCGTGCGGATGGCGCCCACGGCGCGCACGATCAGCGCTTCCTCGCCTTCGCCGACGCGGCCCGCGCCGTCATTGCGGTTGGCCTGCTCGATGGCGGTCTTGAGGTCGGCGATGTTCAGGCCTGCCGACAGCAGCGCAGCGTCGTCCGGCACCACTTCGAAGGTAGAGACATGGCCGCCCAGCGCGTTGACATCGGCCACGCCCGGAATGGTGCGCAGCGCCGGGCGGATGGTCCAGTCCAGCAGGCTGCGACGCTGGGCGAGCGTGAGATCGCCGCCCTGAATGGTGAACATGAAGATTTCCGACAGCGGCGTGGCGATCGGGGCAAGGCCGCCGCTCACCGTGTCGGGCAACTGGTCCATGGTGCTGGACAGGCGTTCGCCCACCTGCTGGCGCGCCCAATAGACATCGGTGGCGTCGGTGAAATCGATGGTGATGTCGGCGATGGCGTACTTGGCCATGGAGCGCAGGATCACCTGGTTGGGAATGCCCAGCAGTTCCAGCTCCAGCGGCGCGATCACCCGCTGTTCGACTTCCTCCGGCGTCATGCCGGGGGCCTTGAGGATCAGCTTGACCTGGGTGGTGGAGATGTCGGGATAGGCATCGATGGGCAGGCGCAGCAGCGCATAGCTGCCCGCCCCGGCCAGCAAGGCGGCCAGCACCAGCACCAGCAGACGCTGGCTGAGCGCGAATTCGATCAGGCGGCGCAGCATGGCTTACTCCGCACTTCCGATGGATTTCAGCTCGCTGACACCGGTGACGGCCACCGCATCGCGCGCGGTGAGCTTGCCGGTGATGGTGGCATCCTGCGCGCCGCGGGCCAGCACGCGCACCGGCACGGCCTCGAAGCCGCCCTTGCGTGCGACGAAGACATGCGGGCCGTTGCGAAGTTCGCTGATGGCGTTGCGCGGCACGCTGAAGCTGCCCGCATCGGCGCGGGCGGTGACGGACAGGCGCACGGTCTGGCCGGTGACCAGCCGGGCAGTGGGGGTGAGACGGGCGCGCAGCGTTGCCGAACGCGTCTTGGCATCGATGGCGGAGCCGACGGCGGCGACGGTGCCGGTGGCGCCGGTGCCGTCGACGGATACGCCGTCGCCGGGCGTGACCTTGCCGATCATGCCGGCGGGCAACATGCCTTCGACCCAGATCTCGTTTCCGATTTCCAGCGACAGGATGGGCTGCATCGCCGCGACGCTGTCGCCGACGGAGGCGCCGATCGACGCGATGCGGCCGCTGGTGGGCGCCAGCAGGCTATACGCGCCGTCGCCGGCGCGTGAGGCGCGCGCCCCGCGCAAGGCCGACAGTTCGCCCGCCGCTTCGGCGGCCTGCGCATTGGCCTCTTCGGCGCGCGAAGCGGGCGCAATGCCTTCCGCCACCAGTTGCCTGGCGCGGTCGGCGGCGGCGCGGGCGCTGCGATAGCGCGCTTCCTGGCCCGACAGCCGGTACATGTCGGCGCTGGCGATCACCGCCAGCGCGTCACCCTGCTTGACGGTTTCGCCTTCCAGCCGGACCAGGCTTTTGACCGTGCCGGCAAAGGGCGCGGTGACCGGCACGCGTGCGCCCGGCGCGGGCGTGACGCGGCCCAACACCGAGACCACCGATTTGCTGACGGCGGCGTTGACCGGCGCGGTGCGGATGCCCAGCCGCGCCACCTGCTGGGACGAGAGCGGCAGCAGCTTGGCCAATGCCGGGAATGGCGCGGCGATGAGGCCGCTGAAAATCAGAATCGCAGACGCACGCGCGAACGCGTTGAGACGCACAAGCATGATGAAGCCTTCGGCCAGACGTGAAAGGGCCCGCGCCAGGTCATGGCGCGGGGCGCATACGACAATGCGTCAGGCTCTGGGAGGGCGGTCGGGCAGCGACTGGTGGGTGCCGCTGCGCACGCTGTCGGGTGTCACCGCATGATGGGTGCCGGCAGGTGCCAGCGCCGCAACGCCGGTCAGCAGCGCGGCGATGCCGGTGCCGATATCGCCATGGTGATGATGGTCGCCATGGCCGTAATGCTTGGTGGAATGATGGTCTTCATCGTCCAGCGAGATGTTGCTGAACGGCATGTGCTCGTGGCTGGTCGGATTGCCGAAGGCGTGCTGCACGGTGTTGACGGTGCTGGCCGCGGCGGCCGCGGTGAAGACGCACATCAGCGCGACGCAGAGCGCCGCGCAGCTTTTGCGCAAGATTTCGAAGTCCGTCTTCACGTAGCGAAATTAGGCGGTGGGGCGGGGGCAAGCAAGCGCCACCTGACATGTTCAGGCGGGCAGTGGCAACTTAGCGCGGAACCCAGGGCTTTTGCGACCCATATATAAGTGCGCTAACGCGACTTGTTCTTAAGCGCATTCATACGGCAATCCAGTTCGGTGCGGGTGATGGGTTTTCCGCCCAGCAGCAGCGTGTCGATCCTGCGGGCATTGGCGATGTCGGCCAGCGGGTCGCCGTCCAGCAGCAGCAGGTCGGCACACATGCCGGGCGCGATGGCGCCGCAATCGGCTTTCAGCCATGCGCATGGCGCGCGCGTGGCGGCGGGGAGGGCCTGTTGATTGGTGAGCCCCGCCGCAACCAGCGCGGACAGTTCATCCTGCAAGGCAAAGCCGGGCACCACGCCGGGCACGATGGAATCGGTGCCGGTCAGAATCGGGATGCCGGTATCGGCAAAGGCTTTCACAAGCTGTCTGTTGAACGCGGTGATGCGTTCCAGGAAGGCGATGTAACCGGGCGTGGCGCGCGAGACGTAGGGATTATGCTCCAGCCAGATCTTGCGCACGGAAGGGTGCAGGGTGGCGAGTTCAGGCCGCGCCTTGAGGCTTGCCGGATCACGCACCATTTCCAGCAGGCGGTCGTTCAAGGTCAGCGTGGTGATCAGGCCGGTGCCGCTCGCCCTGGCCAGTTCTATAAAGCGCGGGATCAGGGACGGGTCGGGGTTCGACGTGCGCTGGGCGAATTCCTCGGCATGGGCGACCATGCCCAGCCCCGGCAGCAGAAATTTGGCGGTGTCCTGGCCGCGCCCCGGAATGTGGCCCACCACCGGCAGGTTCAGCTTGCGCGCCTCATCCAGAATGGCGGTGAAGGTTTCCAGGGTAAGCTGGCCGTAGGGCTTGATCAGTTGATAGCCGTCGGCGGCGGCTTTGCGTACTTCGGCGCGGCCTTCTTCGGGCGTGCGGGCGACGCGCGTCATGCCGACTGGCCAGCTTAGCGGGTCGCCATCGATCATGGCGGCGGTGACGATGGTGGGGCCGGGCACCTTGCCCGCTGCAATTTCGCGCTGCTGCGCCAGGCCGCCGGGCGTCGTCTGTAAATTGAAAACCTGCGTCACGCCGTTGGCGAGATAGGGCAGCATCACCTCGGGCGTGCTGGTCGCGGTCGGTAGGTCGAGCTTCAGCATGCCCATGTAGAGCTTCGCCACATCGTCGCTCATCAGATGGACATGGGCGTCGGTCAGGCCCGGCATCAGGAATTTTCCGCGCCCGTCAATGCGCGTGTGGCCGCGCGGCGCGGTGCTGCCCGGTGCTGCCCGGTGGCAGGATGGCGGTGATCCTGCCGTCTTCGATCACCACGCTGGCGCCGGGCATCGGCGCGGCGCCGGTCATGGGCAGCACGGTGGCGTGTTCGATCACCAGGCCTGCAGCGCTGGCGGGGGATGCGCCCAGGCCAAGCGCCAGCAAGGCGGGCGCGCCCCATCGTAAAGTCATCATTCTGCCTTACCCCTCCCGCGTCACATCACAGATGCGGCATGCGGCCGGTTTGGATGCGCAAGTATGCGAATTTACCGGCGGCGAGACTTATCTGCGGCGAGAATGGGCGACTTCGCGGGCGAAATCGATGTCGCCGGAATCAGCGGTGAGGATGCGGCCGCCCACGATGTAGGTCGGCGTCTGGAAGGCGCGGATGCCGCGCGCCAGGTTGAAGTTGGCGATGATCTCGTCGGAAATGTCCGCCCCGTTCATCTCGCGGCGGGCGCGCGCCACATCAACCCTGGTGGCGCGGGCGGTTTCCAGGATGCCCGCTTCATCCAGAACCCCTTCGCGGCGCATCAGCGCCATGTGGAAGGCGCGATATTTTCCCTGCTTGTGCGCCGCCAGCGCCATGCGCGAGGCGGTCATCGAGGCGCGGGTGAGGATGGGAAACTCCTTCATCACGATCCTGATGCCCTTGTCCTTGCCGGCCAGCGCCATGAGGCGCGGCTCGGCCAGCTTGCAATAGGGGCAATTGTGATCCGAGAAGACGATGATGCTGACGTCGCCTTTTGGATTGCCCAGCACCGGCGAGGCGGGATTGTTCGCCAGCGCGTCCATCCGGTCGGCAACGCGGGTCTGGCGGTCTTTCGCTGTCTCCGCCTGTTGCGCGCGCAGGTAATCCTGCACGGCCTTGGCGGCCCGCGGGTCGGACGGCAGCGGCGGCACGGCGAAAGCGGGCGCGGCCAGCAGGACGAGGGCGATAACGGCGTGCGACAAGGTCTTCATGGCTGCGTCCCGCGAAATGGCGGCGCATTCAGCCATGGGCCGGGGCAGGCGGCAAGCGCCGTGCGTTACGGCACCCGCTTGGCGGTGATGTCGCGGCCGCCCTGGTGCAGGATGAGCGCGCTGGCCGGGCCGTCGCCTTCGGCCACGAAGGTGATCTGGGCATCGATGGCGCGGTGGTGACGGCGAAGGTGCCGGACGAAGACTATAGGAAGTATGCCGACATCATGGACCGTTCGGCCTTCGACATTGCGGCGCGTGAAAGCGCCTATCGCGAAACCGGCTGGAAGGGTTATGACCCGGCCGCGGTGGCCTATACGGCCGACCAGGTGCGTGTCGAACGCGAAAGCTATCGCCGCTAGTCAACTGACGCAAAAGGCACCGCCGGTTCGCGCCGGCGGGGCCTTTTTTGCGCGTGTTCCATCCGGTTAAGTTTCTCTTAGGTTTAAATCAGGCTTTCGATTCATCGCGCGCCCGCCCTGTGCTAGAACATTGTCCATGGGACAATCCATTTCCTCCGTCACACACATGGTTTCGATGGCCGGCGAACTGCGCCGTGCCGCCAGGGCCGCGCCGCAGCCCGAACTGGCGCAGAAGATCGAACGCTCCGCCGTCGAACTGGAAAAGACCGCGCTGGCGCGTGTCGGCCAGGCAGGCCCGGGCATCGGCGCGCTGCTGGATACCTTCGTCTAACAGTTTTCCATTCTTGTGCTTTTCCCGTCGCCGGCACCGCCCGGCGATGTTGCCGTTGCTGGTGGCCACGCATGGAATCGCGATGTTAATCGGACTTTAAGCATGTCGATTAAGCCCGCTTTAGTTTCTGCCGGGCATGCTGCGCCCATGGCCAAGAGGCCGCCTGAGGAGAGACCAATGAGCAAATCCAACCTTCTGCTCCGCTTCGTGAAAGACGAATCCGGCGCCACGGCCATCGAGTATGGCCTGATCGCCGCGCTGATCGCTGTTGTGATCATCACCGGCGTGACCGCGGTGGGCACGAAGCTGTCTGCCAGCTTCGCGACCGTCAGCGGTAACCTGAAGTAACCGACGACGTGACACCCTAAGACGAAGAACCCCGGCGGGATGACCGCCGGGGTTTTTTGATTCTGGCGGTGCTATCGGCTACGGCGCCGCTTTGGATCAGCGCGACTGTGCCTGCGCGAAGCCTTCGCTCCAGCGCTGATGCTCGGGGCCCGGCGGATAGGGATTCTTGTCGGCCTGCGCGATATCGAGCAGGCTGGTCCTGGCGGCATTCCAGCCTTCGGCAAATATCCGGCTGCTTCGAAAGGACTGTAGCAGAGCAGGCTTCATGGACGCTGCGCCCGCAGGCGCAACTGATCGCGCACGCGGCGGCTGCGATCCGAGGGCGGCGTGGCGTCACCCGGCGGCCTGGCGTCGCGCGCCAGGGCATCGCGCAGCTCCTGCGGGTCGATGGTGACATGTTCGGTGATGCCGGCATGCTCGATCTGCAGAATGACGGCTGTCTGCCGCCAGCTTTCAAACGTCAGCGTATCCACCTTTTCTTCCTCGACGCTCAGCCGGTAGAGGCCCGCAGGCGCGATGCCGTCCATGCCGGCCATCTGGAACGGGCGCTGGAAGCTGACGGTGGAATGGGTGGTGCGGGTTTCCATCATGATTCCTGAAAGAGGGCGTGAGCCGCAGCCGGATGACCGTGCGTCACCCGGCTGCGTCACGGCGCGGCTTTTACCCGGTAAATCACGCCGACGCTGCGCGGGGCGGCGCGCATCAGCGCAAGGGCACTCGGCTACGCCAGAACGTCTTTACTTCGTGATGTCGGTCTTGGGCTTGTCGGCTTCGACCGGCGCGACTTCGGGCTTGTCGGTGGCAGGCGTGGTCGCCGGAGCCGGCGTGACAGCGGGAGCCGGGGTGGTGGCGTTGGTCTGCGACATGGTGGGGATCTTTCGCGGCGGCGGTCAGGTGCTGCCAGTGCTGATATGGGGATTATCCTGCCGATTACAACGCATCGGGCAAAGCCGCGCGCAAACAAAAACCCCGGCGCGTTGGCGCCGGGGTTTTTCCGTCACGCAATCGCACGATCAATCGAAGTGCCAGTTGCCGTCGCGCTGGCGGCAGGCGGTGCCGGTGCGGACGATTTCACGACCACGGCGATAGGTGCTGGTGGTGAAATCGCGGCAGACGATGCCGCTGCGGCGATATTCGCGCACCGGGGTGAAGTAGCCACGGTTCTGGCCACGATTCCAGTCATGGCGGCGGCCCACCGGGCCGTTCAGGCCGTTGGTGTAAACGTTGAAGGCATAGGGCCGGTCGTTGCAGTCGATGTCCTTGGAAATCACGTTGCCCAGGACGCCGCCCAGCACCGCGCCGCCGATCGCGGCGCCGCCGTTGCCGTTGGACACGCCTGCGCCCAGAAGGCCGCCAGCCAGCGCGCCGAAGATGGTGCCGGCCGTCTGGTTGCTGCCGCTGCGGCAATTCTGTTCATAGGCGCCCTGGCGATAGTAGCGGCGTTCGTCACGGCGCTGTTCGCGGCGGTCTTCACGATACTGCTGGCGCTCCTGTTCGCGGCGCCATTCCTCGCGGGTCTCGTTCTGGTAGCTGTTGTCGCGATAGTCGCGCTGCGGCTGGGCATTGGCCGTGACCGCGGTAAAGCAAACGGCTGCGGCGGCGGCCAGCAAGGCAATCTTGGTTTTCATGGATGTCTCCGGAGTATGGGCTCAGCCGGCGGCGTGAGCGGGCGCAAAAATCAAACGAGATATGTGCGCCCAAGAAACGCGCAGCCGGTCGTAAAGGTTCCAGTGCAAATGCTAATGCAACGGCGCCAGAGGCTTTTCGCGAGGCAGATGCCGCTTGATGGTGTCCAGCACGGGGGCGACCATGGTCTGGTTCAGGAACGGTTTGGACAGAAAACCAGTGGCCCCTGCATTGGTGGCATCGAGCGCGCTGCTATGGCCTGACATCACGATGGAGCGGATGGCCGGATGATCGCAGCGCACCCGTGATACCAGGCTCAGGCCGTTCATCGTGCCGGGCATGTTGACGTCGGTCAGCATGACGCGGATTTCGCCATGGTGGGACAGGATCGCCAGGGCTTCGGCGCTGTTGCTGGCTTCCAGGACAAGAAAGCCCGCGTCTTCCAGTGTCGCGGTGGTGGACATGCGGATCAGCATTTCGTCCTCCACCACCAGTATCGTCGCCGGGCCTGTTGTCTGTGCTATGGCGAGATAAGCCCGGGGCACGGCGATCGTTCCATTTTTATGTAGTTTTTCAATTGTTTACAGAAAGTTACCGCAGGTCGGGTTACATTCGTCGGATTAATCCGTACGGTAAGGAACCTCCGTTGGCGGCGTTGGTTACTCATCTTACTCAACGTAACCGAGGACAAAAATCTCATGGGCCGCGAAGATGAACCGGTTCCCGATCGGGAACACGTCCCGACCGTCTTGGTGGTCGATGACCACATGCGCCATGAATGACGTGCCGTCCTTGCGCATGCGCAGGCCTTCCTTCTCGTACCGGCCTTCGCGGGCGGCGGTGGCCAGCGCCTGGGCTGGGAGGCCGGCGGCGCGGTCCTGCGGGGTATAGAAGGTGGAGAAATGCCGGCCGACGATCTGGCCCGCGGTGTAGCCCTTGATGCGCTGGGCGCCCATGTTCCAGCTCGCGACATGGCCGCCCGCATCCAGCATGTAGATGGCGTAGTCGGTGACCGACTGCACCAGCATCTTGAACTGCTGGTCTTAGCTGTGCTGCAGGGCGGATTTGTCCGCTGCGGCACCCTGCGATTTATCCAAGATTTGCCCCATTGCCGGCGACAACGTCCGATTCCGGGAAAGGTTCCCACGGCTCGGTGCCGCTTGTCACTTATTATAAGGACAGACGGTAAAAGCGGGCGGCGTTGGCCCAGAAGAGCCCGTCCCGCTGTGTCTGCGGCAGGTCGCTTACCATGCGGGCGATCGCCCGGACCAGCGCGTCATAGGATATGCGCAGGCCCGCCACCGGGAAGTTGCTGGCGAACATGCAGCGATCGGCGCCGAAGATGGACAGCGCCTCGCGGACGATGGCGCGGTTGGACTCATAGTCCCAGGGCGCGTCCTTGAGGCCGAATTCGGAAATCTTCAGGAGCATGTTGGGGGCGCGGGCGATGATCTCCATGGTGGCGCGCCAGGCCTTGAGGCCTTCATCGCTGCGGTCCCAGGGAAAGCCGGTGTGGTTGAGCACCATGGGGATGCTAGGCAATTGCGCCGCGACGGCGGCGGCTTCCTCCAGGTGCCAGTAGGGCACGCGCAGGTCGTAGCTCATATTGTACTCCGCCAGGCGCGAGAGCCCGATCAGCCATTTGTCGTCGCGCATGGTGCCCGGACCGCCCGCGGGCCGGTCGCGCGGCGAGGCGGTGGTAACAGGCTTGGAGCGGATGCCGCGCACCAGCGGAAACGCCGCCTGCTGCGCCAGTATCTCGGCGGCATTGTCGGTGTGAAACCAGGCATGGGCGACAATGGCATTGGGAAAGCCGTGACGCGCATGGATGGCCGATATCCAGCGGGTTTCGCCCACCTGATCGTCGCGGTCCCATTCGGCCTCGCAATGCACCGTGGCCAGCACATTGTGGCCGGCGCTGTCGGCAAGATAGTCGGACGGCAGGTAGTTCTTCAGAAGCGGCGAATAATCGCCCATGAAAAAATGGGGTTCCGGGTGCGATCCCAGCCAGGGATGGCGGGCCATCGACAGGTCCCACAGGTGATGATGCGCGTCGACCAGGGTGACGGCGTCGGGGGCTGTGTTGAAGGCGCCGCTGATGGTTTTCATTTTGCGTCACCGTAATTGTCGAGCAGGCGGCCGGGCAGGGTGTGCACCAGCGCCGTTGCCAGTACCAGCGCCACGCCAAGGCTGATGATGGCCATCTCGGCATTGCCGCTATCGGTGCGCATGAAGCCGATGATGGCGGGCGACGCCAGGCCCGCCAGATTGCCCACCGCGTTGATGGTGGCCACGCCGCCCGCCGATGCCATGCCGGTCCATATTCGGTTCGGCAGCGCCCAGAACAGCGAGGGAAACGCCTGGGTGCAGATCGCGGCCAGGCACAGGCCCGCCATGGCGGCGACGGCGGCGTTGCCGGAGAGATGAAAGACGAAGAAGCCGACTGCGCCGGTGAGGAACATGGCGGTGAGATGCCAGCGGCGTTCGCGGCAGCGGTCGGCGGAAAAGCCGAACAGCATCACGCCGGTCATAGCGCACATGCTGGGCAGGGCCGAGAGCAGGCCGATCTGCATCGGGTCTGAAACGCCCAGGTCGCCGATGAAGGTCGGCAGCCAGAAGGACAGGCCGTAGGCGGCGTAGTTCAGCAGGAAGTAGATCGCCATCATGATCCACAGCGCAGGCGTGGCGATGAAGGCGCGCAGCGTTACCGGAGGCTTGTTCCTGCTCTCGGCATCGAGATGGGCGCGGGCGAAGGCTTTTTCTTCCTGCGTGAGCCAGGAGACGCTTTCGATTTTCTCGGGCAGGAAGAACAGGATCAGAAAGCCGATCAGCACCGACGGGATGGCTTCGAGCACCAACAGCCATTTCCAGCCCGCGATCTCCCACAGGCCGGAGAAGTTCGACAGGATGAAGCCCGCCAGCGGCCCGCCCACAAGGCCCGATCCGGCCAGCGCCAGATAGAAGATGCCGAATATCCGGCCCAGGCGATGGGAGGGAAACCAGGTGGAGAGGTAATAGACCGCGCCGGGAATGAAGCCGGCTTCGGCCGCGCCCAGCAGGAACCGCATGATGTAGAACTGGGTGGGAGTTTCGACGAGCGCGGTGAGGCCGGAGATGACGCCCCAACTGATCATGATGCGGCTGATCCAGCGCCGCCCGCCCACTTTATAGAGCACGATGTTGGAGGGGACTTCGAACAGGAAGTAGCCCAGGAAGAACAGCCCGGCCCCCAGCCCGAACACCGCATCGGAGAAGGCGAGCTGTTCGCCCATCTGGGCGCGGGCGAAGCTGATATTGACGCGGTCGATATAGGCGAACAGCCAGCCGGCCATCAGCAGGGGCATGATGCGCCAGGCGGCTGCGCCGTAGATGCGTTTTTCGTCGATGGTCATGCGCCCGCGCTTTTTGCCTAACTTACGCGCTGTGGCGTTTCAGGCAATGCGCGGGCGGTGACGATCAGTCGGTGTTGTTCGGGTCGTTGGGATTGCGGCCCTGGAAACCGTTCCAGCCGATGGGCGGGGTGGGTGGCGGCGCGCTGGCGGCGGGGGCCGGTGCGCTGGGGGCAGGGGCCGGCGCGTAGTTGCCGCCGCCAAACATCTGCGTGCGGGTCGAAACGCCGGGCTGGGGCTGCCATTGTGGCTGGGCCTGGGCCTGCGGGCGCTGCTGCTGCGGGCGCGCCTCGCTGCGATTGCCATCGCCGCGCGGACCGCGCTGGTCGCCGCGCTGGCCGTCGCCGCGATACTGGCCGCCTCGTTGACCATCGCGTTGGCCATCAGGGGCGCCGCGGCGATAGTTGCCGCCATCCTGGCGTCCGGGATTGTAGGCGCGGTAGCCGCCGCCGCCGTAATAGGGCCGGTCGGCGTAATAGTCGGGGCCGTAATAGGTTTCGTAGCGCGCCGGGCCGTTGTCATAGGGGCCGGCGCCATAGCCGCTGTAATAAGTGCTGCTTTCATAGGAGTCGTAGGGCCCAACGCAGCCGCCCAGCGCCACCAGGCCCAGCACCGCACCCAATTTCGCAATTTTTTTCATGAGAAGCCTCCCGATTGGTCTTGAAGGTGAGCCTTCCAAGCTGAACCTTGCATGAACATCTAGCTTCCTGACCGGCATCTCGCATTGCAGCATGCGGATATGCGGCTCTAGTCTGGTTTTAACGCCGTCACGGGAGCGACGCATGGGGAGAGGGATTGGTGCAGTAGCGGGCGGGCTGATCGCAGGTCTGTCAGCGCTGGCTTTCCCGCTCGCCGCGCAATCACTGGCCGAGCCACGCAACGATGTCGTGGAGAATGTGATTGTCACCGCGCCCAGGCTGCGGCCGGAAAAGGCGCTGGACAATTTCATCATCGCCCATGCCAAGGCCGCGCCCCTGCTGGGCAAGATTGCCCGCTGGCAGGATGGGATTTGCCCCATCACCATCGGCTTTCCGGCGAAGTTTAACCAGTATGTGTCACAGCGCATCATCCGGGTGGCGATGACCGCTGGCGCGCCGCTGGCGCCGGCCGAACCGTGCCGTTCCAATGTCATCGTCATGGCCACGCCGCAGCCGCAGGCTTTGCTGGACTTTGTGCGCACCAAACGTCCGGCGCTGCTGGGCTTTCATTACAAGTCGCGCGCCGTCCGTCATGCCACGATGAACCTGCCGATCCAGGCCTGGTACAGCACGGCGACCGAGGATGCGCGCGGATTCATCCAGGCCGAGCTGCCGCAACTGTCCTTTGAAATGGGAGAGTTGCTGGCCAGTTCCGTTGGCGGCGGCGTCATGACGGGTGGCACCCGCAGAGTGACAGGCGACCGGACGGGCGATGGCCTGAAAAGCCAGTTCACCACCGCCATTATCATCGTGGACACGACCAAGATCGCCGGGCAGGAGATCGGGCCGCTGTCCGACTATATCGCGATGCTGGTCCTGTCGCAGGGACAGTATTACGACGTCTGCCAGGACATACCGACCATCACCAACCTAATGGCGGCAGGCTGCGGCGCGGACATGAAGCCGGTCGCGCTTACCGATATCGATGTCACCTACTTGCGCGGCCTCTACAGGATGAACGCCGGGATGTCCTATATCGGGCAGCGCGGCTCCATTGCCTTCAACATGAAAAGAACCCTGGGCGGCTATTAGCGCGCCTTGCGGGTCATTTCACGGCAACCAGCCTTATGCCGCCAAGGGCGCCCTGCTGCACCAACTCCACAAACCGAACATAGGAGCGGTGGAACGCGTCATGCCCAGTGGGGGTACCCGCCAGCTGCGCTTCGCCCCGCAGCGTCTGATACATCGCCAGCCTTTGGGTGAGGATCGGGGCCCATTCCCCGGTCAGGTCGGTGGTGGATACCTGGCGAAATCCCGCCGCCTCGACCAGGCCGCGATAGCCGGCGATGCTTTGAACCGGCTGGATGGCCATGCCGTCCCACATCAGCTGGGCGTCGGCTTCGCTCAGCGGGCGGTCCGCAATCCAGCTGGTAAAGGCGAGGCGGCCACCCTTTTTCAGGATGCGGAACGCCTCGGCCATGGTGCGATGGAGGTCAGGGACATGGCAGAGCGCTTCCTGGCTTATCACCATGTCGGCGCATTCATCGTCCAGCTCCACGTCCATCACATCGCCCTGGATGACGCGAGCGCGGTCCTGAAGGCCCACTAGATTCATTAGTTGCTGCGCGCCGGCGACCCGGCTCGGCGTCAGTTCGATGCCGGTCACCGTGACATCGTAGCAATGGGCGAGATAGCGGACCGTGCCGCCCAGGCCGGCGCAAAAATCCACGACATGCATGCCCTTTGCGATGCCGGCCTGGCGCACCAGCGCGTCGGTGGCCGACGTGCCGCCAAAATGATCCTGATCGTGCGGCCAGAGTTCTGGCGGCTGTACATTGCGCGTGTGGCCGCCGCCTGCCTGCAGCTTGGCCAGGATCATGCCGCAGGAGATGGGATGCTGGCTGTAGAAGAAAACCGTCTGGCTTTCCGCCGCGTCTGCCACCATTCCCACCCGCAGGCCCCAGTTACCGTTTCAAGCCAAAGGCATGGACCTTGGCGTCGTGGGTGACCAGGAACACCTTGCCCTTGGCCACGACCGGTTCCGAGAAGTGCACCCAGTTGGTCATGGTGTTCTTGCTGTCATAGAGCTGCTTGCCCGTGACGGCATCGAAGGCGAAGAGGCGCAGGTTGCTAACCGGAGTGGCGCGCATGGTGTTGCTTTCGGAAATGCGCATGCGGCGGTCGCCCTGTTTCAGGAAATTCTGCATCGCCTGGCCGCCAGTCTGCGTGGCGTAGAGCACGCCGTTCGCCACCACCGGCGGGTCGGGCATGATCATGTCGCCTGACTGCCAGACCGGAACGGCGCTGATCTTGCCGTCTTTCTGGATCACTTCCAGCGCCATGATGGAGCCGTAGGGCGTGGGGCCCTGGTTCACCGGGAAGGGCGGGGCTTCTTTCGAATTGCCGCCATGCATGGGCAGATAAAGGAAGCGGCGGCCATCGGGCGTCAGGTAGGTGGTGATGGCGCCCCACACGCCGCGGCCCGGATCGGTGCCGGTTTCCTCGTCATTGCCCAGGCGCGGCGATTGCCACAGCGGCGTCATGTGATCGTCGCCGCCCAGATTGTTGGCGTCGAGCAGGCGCAGGTAACCTTCCTTTTGCGTTGCGGCCACCAGCGTCTTGCCGGCGAAATCGAACACGACCGGCGAGGCGGAGCCCGACAGGTCCATCTTCAGGTTGTGGGCGTGGTTCTTTGGCAGGAAGGCGTCGACCACGCGCACGGCCTTGGGCGCGAGCTTGAGGATGGTTTCGCTGAAGTCGCCGCGCAGGGGATCGTGACGGCCATTGGAGGTTTCCAGGATCACGGTACCGCGCGGGCCGCGCGCCAGCGCGCCGCGGCCCCATGGGGCGGCGGGACGCGCGCCCGACGTAAAGAAGTAAGTGGCGCGGGGATTCTTGAGGTTCTTGACGTCCATGGCGCTGACGGCGCTGGCGTCCTTGAGAGGACCGGAGCCGCGGCGGATCAGGCCTGACATGGCGGCGGCGTACATGGGCGAGTCTTCGTTGACGACTTCGGCGCAGGCGCGGCCCGATGTGGTGTAGACCACATTGTCGATCAGGTTGAGGCTCCAGGCGCGGGCGAAGGGCGAGACGAATTCGGTGGGCGTCATCATTTCGGCGCCGTCGGCCAGGTTGAGAGCGCGCAGGTTGCCGTCATTGGAGATGACGAAGATCAGATTGCGCGCCTTGTCGATGGTGGGCGTGGCCTGGGGCGTGTTAGAGCACTGCCAGTCCGGCGGCTTGGTTGCCTTCACCGGATTGATGAAGGTCTTTTGCCAAAGGATATTGCCGCTGACGATGTCGAGCGCAAACAGCGTGTCGTCGCGGCCATGGATATAGAGAATGTCCTTTGCCCCTTGCGCGGTGGAAACGCCCGAGGCGATCACCGGGGCGGTAACGGTGGACAGGGTGTTGAGTTCGGTGGGGGTGGAGAGCTGGGTGGTCCAGACGTTGCGCAGGCGCGAGACGTTCTTGGTGTTCAGGGTCTTTTCGGCGCGGTTCCAGCCCGAGCGTTCGGGGTCATAGCCCCAGGTCAGCCATTCATCGACGGCCGGGGTTTCGACCTTTACCGGGATGGGGCGCGGCGGCAGGGTGCGCAGGTCGGCATCGAGGGCGGCGAGCTTGGCGGCGGTGTAGAGCTGGGGCGCGAACTGGCGCACCTCGGCCAGGGTGAAGTCGCGCGCTTCGGGCGGCGCCTTGGTGATGTCGGGGAAGTTCTTGACCAGTATGGCGTTGGCGGCGGGGTTGGCCATCAGCTCGCCGATGGTGGCGGTGTCGTGCGTCCAGGAGCCGCCCGATGTCTGGGCGAGCGTGGCAGTGCCGTACAGCAGGCCGGCCACCAAGGTGGCGGTGAGCAAAGACGCGATTTTCATGGGAGATTTCCTGTTTTCCAGCCCGCGCCGTCTGATGTGGCGCGGACGGAAAGTTCAGCCGGGGGTGCGGTGATGTCAACGGGCCTGTTTACCTTTTGCTAACCATGGAAATGGCGGCACAGGCGGGCTTTTCACAAGGGGTTCCACAGTAACGCTTTTCATACGGGCGCGGATCTAGACTTTGCGCGGGGCAAGAAAACAAACCGGGCAACGTGCGGCGCACGCAATCCATCTCGCATCTGGTGACCGCGATCACCGCCATTCTAGTGGTGGCGCTGGTGACGGTGTTTGCCTGGCAGGCGGTGAACGCCCTGAACGCGCAGCGCGAGGCGGTGCATATCAAGACCCAGTCGGCGATCGCGCGCGATATCGTTTCCGAAGGTGAATTTCGGTCCGGGCCGCAGCTATTCCAACCTGTCGACCTGGGTGAAGGTGTCGGAGTCGAGCCCGGTCTTCTATACCCAGATGGGCCACGACAATAACGCCTGGCGCGTGCCGGCCTATCAGCAGTTGGTGCGCAATGCGATCAAATGGGCGGCGTCGCCCGAAGCCCATGCCTGGGCCAAGGCGAACAAGACGAAGATTTTTAAGTGAGAAGCGGTTCGCCGTAAGGCGAATGGAATGGTCCGGTGGACCATTTCAAGCGACGAGCGCCGCGAGCTTGGGCGAGCGGCAGGATTGCTTATAGAGTGGGAGGGGCCGCAGCGATGCGGCCCTTTTCATTTCCAGGGATTTATTTCTGGGCGATGTGCTTTTCGATATAGGCGATGATGTCGCCGACCGACTTCATCTGGTCCTGGTCGCCTTCGGGCAGTTCGATGCCGAACTCTTCTTCCAGCCCCATCAACAGCTCGAACCGGTCCAGGCTGGACACCCCCAGGTCTTCGACCAAGAGGGCGGCAGGGTTGATCTGCTCGGGGTTGAGGAGCAGGGCCTTGCGCAGGACGGCGCTGACGCGGGCTTCGACAGTCATGGCAACCTTTGGGTGGGCGCACCCCCAAAAAGGCCCGGGGCGACTCTCTTTATATGGGAAATCCCGGCGGCTGTACCCTCAGGGAACTTTTTGTCAGTTTGGGGCGTTTTCAGCCCGGAGCCAGGGGTTTTTCATGATTTCGACCGGGTCGGGCGTCGCCGAACCATTCCTTACGGGCGGCGGCGACATGGCCTTGCGGATCGCGGGCCATGACTGGTCCGGCTCGCTGGGGCCGGTCGCGGCCTGGCCGGTCAGCCTGAAAACCACCGTCGGGCTGATGCTGCATTCCCCCGTGCCGCTGGTGCTGCTGTGGAGCACCGACGGCATCATGATCTACAACGACGCCTATTCGCAGTTCGCGGGCGCGCGCCATCCCAGCCTGCTGGGCTCGAAGGTGCGCGAAGGCTGGCCCGAAGTGGCCGACTGGAACGACAATGTGATGAAGGTCGGCATGGCCGGCGGCACGCTGTCGTACCGCGAGCAGGAGCTGGTGCTGAACCGGCGCGGGCAGATGGAATCCTGCTGGCTCAATCTCGACTATTCGCCGGTGATTGACGAAAGCGGCCAGCCCGGCGGCGTCATCGCCATCGTGGTGGAGATCACCGAACAGGTGGAAGCGGCGCGCGCTCTGGCGCAAACCGAACAGCGGCTGCAGACCGCGCTGTCGGCCGGGCGAAGACACCGACCGCAATTCGTACGTGCCCCAAATTGTTTTTCAACAGGACAGACAATGGCCTACACAGCTCAAGGTCTTTTCTCTCGTTTGCCGACCATGCCAGCCGACAAAGGTCATGGGGATGATTTGGAGGCAGTCGTCAACGATCCGAGGAATCAAGCTTTTCGCGATACAATGACGAAGGCGATGGCAGACTCACGCCCCACTGCGCAAAGTGAGAGCGCTGAACGTGGGGTTTTGATCCGTAGGAATTCCCGCGGCGATGTTTGGGGCAAGCCCTATTTTCCAACCGCTGGAAACAAGAAGGACTCGATTCTCTTTTCCTTCGTGGCCCAGCCAGAGCGCTATCATTCCGCGTCCGGCTATTTTCAGCCTGGCGGCGTGGCGCGGGCACGAAGGCGGGCCATCCGCGCCATGTTGTGGGGTGTGGCGCTGTTTCTGATGGGCCTGTCTGGTTATGTGGTGCAGAAGTCTGTTTCTGCCGACAACGTCGCCCTTGTCGATGGAATAGAAATGGCCGGCGCTTTGCTGGTCTTCAGCGGAGGGGTGGTGCTTTGCGGAGGGTTCTTTGCCTTTTGCGCCGCGCTATTCCTGAAACGGGTCTGATGTCTGTCAGATGCGCCCCGCCGCCTTCGGGCCGGCGGGGTTTTTTGTTTGGCGATGTGCTAGAAGACGCGCATGACCAAAGATGAAATCACTGCCTGGGCGCTGGCCAATGGCTGGACCATGATCGACGGCTTTCCCAGCCTGACCAAACCGACCAAGCCGCATCCGGCCATCGTGCGGCTGGTGCTGAAGGCCACCGTCGCCAGCGTCGAGATCAAGAAGCCGGCGGGGAAATGGGAGAAGGTCTCGGGCGAGGCCTATTCCAGGATCGAGGCCGCTCCGGACAGCGGCATGCCGGGCGGGCTGGGTTTGGGCACGATTTCCGGGCTCACTTTATTAATGCAGGACAATCAGGACCGGAAAATGATGGCCGGCATAGGCGCTATGAAGCCCTAAACGGGCCTTCCACCTATCTTTTTGCCCGGATGGGAATAAAGGAGGGGCCGAAATCCCCACCCGAAAGTTCCCCTTGAGCTTCCCCGCCACCCATCCCGCTCTTTCCCGCGCCCTTGCCGAGCGCGAATACACCACGCCCACCCCGGTGCAGAAGGCGGTGGTGGAGCCGGAGGCCGAAGGGCGTGACCTGCTGGTGTCGGCCCAGACCGGATCGGGCAAGACCATCGCGTTCGGCATGGCGCTGGCCGAGACATTATTGGAAGGCGCCGATACGTTCGGCCCCGCAGGCGATCCGCTGGCGCTGATCATCGCGCCGACCCGCGAACTGGCGCTGCAGGTGCAGCGCGAACTGGCCTGGCTGTATCATTATGCGGGCGCGCGCATCGTGTCGTGCGTGGGCGGCATGGATCCGGGCCGCGAGCGGCGCGAATTGAATGACGGCGCGCATATCGTGGTGGGCACGCCGGGCCGTCTGCGCGATCACCTGGAACGCCGGGCGCTGCGCGTGACGTCGCTGAAGGCTGTGGTGCTGGACGAGGCCGACGAAATGCTCGACATGGGCTTTCGCGAAGACCTGGAATTCATTCTGGAGACGACGCCCGCCGAGCGCCGCACCCTGTTGTTCAGCGCGACGCTGCCCAAGCAGATCGTGACGCTGGCGACGCATTACCAGAAGGATGCCCTGCGCATCGCCGCGCGCGGCGAAAGTTCGGCGCATGCCGACATCGAATATCGCGTCATTCGCATCGCCGGCAACAAGATCGAGCGCGCGGTGGTCAACCTGCTGCGCTTCATGGACCCGCCGGGCGCCATTGTGTTCTGCAACACCCGCAACGCCGTGCGCCACATGGAAGCCCAGCTTACCGAGCGGGGCTTTTCCTGCGTGGCGCTGTCGGGCGAGCTGTCGCAGAGCGAGCGCAACCATGCGCTGCAGGCGCTGCGCGATGGCCGCGCCAAGGTGTGCGTGGCCACCGACGTGGCGGCGCGCGGCATCGACCTGCCGGGACTTAGCCTCGTGATCCATGCCGATCTTCCCAACGATGCGCAGGTCTTGCAGCATCGCAGCGGCCGCACGGGCCGCGCCGGCAAGAAGGGTGTGTCGGTGCTGCTGGTGCCGCCGTCGCGCCGCCGCAAGGCCGAAGAAATGCTGGGCCGCGCCCGCGTGCAGGCCGTGTGGGGCAATGCGCCGTCGGCCGAGGAAATTCGCAAGATCGATCACGAACGGCTGCTGGCCAATCCGCTTCTGACCGAAGGCGCCAGCGAGGACGAGCTGGCGATGGCCGATGAACTCCTGGCCCGCGCCGATGTGCGCCAGGTGGCGGCGGCGTTCGTGAAGATGTACCGCGCCGGATTGCCCGCGCCGGAGGAAATTGAAGAAGACGTGCCGTTCCAGCCGCGCGGCGACAAGCATTCGCGCGAGCACAAGCACCGGGAACCGCGCGAGCATTCGCCCCGCGAACGTACCCCGCGCGAAGACGGGCCGCGCCCGAAACGCGAATACTCCCCGCGTCCCGAAGGCGAAAAGCGCGAATACAAGCCGCGTCATGAAGGCCCGCGCGAGGAGCGCGGCAGCAAGCCGGGCGGCATGGAAGGCGGCGTGTGGTTCCGGCTGAATGTGGGCCGCGAGCGCAAGGCAGATCCCAAATGGCTGCTGCCGGAAATCTGCCGCCAGGGCGAAGTGACCAAGAAGGAAATCGGCGCGATCCGCGTGTTCGAGACCGAGACCCTGTTCCAGGTCGCGCCCGGCGCGGTGGAAAAGTTCAGCGAACTGGTGACGGCGCGCAAAAAGGGCGGCGTGCGCATCCTGCCCGCCCGCGACCAGACCGGCGAATCCCATGGCCGTCCCTATGGCGAGCGTGACGAAGCCGAGAAGGCGCCCGATGCGCCCGCGCCCGCCGCCGCGTCGCGCGAGCCGAGGGCCGACTTCCACGGCAAGAAGAAGTTCGACGCCAAGCCCTTCGAAGGCAAGAAGCCCGATGGCGGCGACAAGCCGTTCACCGGCAAGAAGTTTGCCGGGAAGAAATTCGACGGCAAAAAGAAATTCGGCGCCAAGAAGTTCGGCAAACCCGGCGGCGGCTACAAGGGCAAGAATCCCCGCACCCCCAGCGCCTAGTTTTCGCCCGCGCCAACCGTCTATAGTCACCCAAAGCGATCGCGGGGACGGGTATGGACGGCAAGGTGCGCAAGGTCACGATTTCGGGCCGCGACCTGTTCGTGTGCGACGGACTGATCGATACCGGCATGGCGACCCAGCTCGGAATCGCGGTCAAGGGCCTGCATTACAAGCGCAGCGAGAAGAGCCGGGCCGATGTGCCGGCGCTGTCTTCGGCTGCCGATCTCGATCCGGCGGTGGTCGCGGCCGATCCGTTTTTCCAGCGGCTCAAAGCGGTGGCGCAGAAGATGTTTCCGGGCGAAACGCTTAGCGACCTGCGCGCCTATGTGAATTCCAGCGTCTATGGCGACAGCTATTTCGCCCATCGCGACTGCCCGCAAGAGAGTCACAATGTCACGGTGCTGTATTACGCCAACCTGATCTGGCAGACCGACTGGGGTGGCGAGACCATCTTCTATAACGACGATGAAGACGCCGTGCTGGCGGTGACGCCCAAACCTGGCCGGCTGGTGGTGGGCCGCGGCGCGATCCTGCACCGGGCCAATGTGCCGACGCGGTCCTGTTACGAGGAACGTCTGACGGTGGCCTACAAGCTGATGTCCAGCGGACCAAAATAGAAAAGGCGGCGCTTGCGGGCGCCGCCTTTCTTGTTT
>CAILUV010000002.1 GCA_903837555.1 uncultured Alphaproteobacteria bacterium | reverse complement strand
TTTCCTATTGTTTCCAAGGTCTAAGGTGACGGTTTCGATATGTTGCGGTTGCGAAGTGTGCGCCGCAAAAGGCGCCAGCCTCCATTCACAAAAGCGTTGCCTCCGACAGGGATAGTGGAATGATGGTGGCCGCGCAAAAGAAGGAATGGTTATGCCTCTTGCAAAGAGCATAACCGATTGCTTTAAAAGCGCCGGCAAGATGTCAGGATAGGCGTCAGGCTGGGTGAACTTTGGGCTTAGATTTAAATCGATCTCGAAGAAATTTTGTCGGACCCGGGGGCACAAGACAGCGCCGGGTCCTGGTCCTGTATTGAGTGAGAGAGCATGGAACGTCCAAATCATTTACAGCTCCAAAAGAAGACGGCCGCCAACAAGGCGACCAGCCTCGCCATCGTGGCTGCCATTCACGTGATCGCCATCGGCGGTCTGGTGGCCGCCCTGAACCAGGGCGAGATCATGCAGCAGTTGAAAGATATTCAGGCGACCGTCGAACAGGACAAGACGCCGCCCAAGGCACCACCGCCGCCGCCGGATCTGGTGAAGCCGCCGCCGCCGGTCGCCATCGTGCCGGACTTCACGGTTGCCAGCGCGGCGCCGCCGCCGTCGGTCACCACCGTGGCCAAGCCGCCGCCGGCCCCGCCGGCCCCGGCCCAGGTTCGCGCCAGCGATCCGCTGCGCCCCATCGCGCGCACGCGCACCCTGCCGCCCTATCCGCCGATCTCGGTGCGCCTGAATGAATCGGGCACCACCCTGATGGAAGTACACATCACCACCGAAGGACGCGTTGATGACTGCAAGGTCATCACCTCTTCCAGCTCGGAACGCCTCGACCAGGCCGCCTGCGAACACGTCACGCGCGTGTGGCGTTGGCAGCCCCCGACGAATGCAGGTGTGCCGGTGGCCGTCTCGACCCGCGTCTCGGTCAAGTGGGACCTTAAAGACGCTCGCTAAACCTTCTCTTCAATTTATTTGAATTTTCACGGAGTAAGAAAAATGAACTTCAAGAACCTGACGGTCGCAGTCGCCATCGTCGCCATGACCAGCCTGAGCGCCGTTGCTCCGGTTTACGCGCTGCAGGCGCCTGCCGCCGAAGCGCCTGCCGCTCCGGCTGCTGACGCTGCTGCTCCGGCCGCCCCGGCCGAAGCTGCCCCGGCCCCGGCCGCTGCTCCGGCTGCCGCCGCAGCTCCGTCGGACGCTCCGGTCCCGAACCAGTATTCGCTGGGTCACCTGTGGGAAGAAGGCGACTGGATCTCCAAGGCGATCCTTCTGTCGCTGGCCATCATGTCGGCCGGCACCTGGTACATCTTCTTCACCCGCTGGATCGACCAGCAGCGCATCCTGAGCCAGGCCAATGTGGTCGAAAAGAAGTTCTGGAGCTCGGCCACGCTGAATGAAGGCGTCGACAAGCTGCCCAAGGAATCGGTGTTCCGCGGCATTGCCGAAGCCGGCCTGAAGGCCTCCACCACCGGCAACTCGCTGGTCGGCCTGAACGACTGGATTGCCATGACCCTGACCCGCCAGCTTGAAGACGCCAATGCGCGTCTGCAGGGCGGCATCGCGTTCCTGGGTTCGGTCGGTTCGGTCTCGCCGTTCGTCGGTCTGCTCGGTACGGTTATGGGTATCTTGAACGCGCTGATCGCCATCGGCGTGTCGGGCCAGGCCTCGATCGACCGCGTTGCCGGCCCGGTCGGTGAAGCTCTGATCATGACCGCCCTGGGTCTGGGCGTCGCGGTTCCGGCCGTGTTGCTCTACAACTACCTGATCCGTCGCAACAAGCAGATCTCCGAAAAGCTGCGCGCTTTCGCGGGCGACCTGCAGGCCTATCTGATCAGCAAGAGCAAGTAAGCGCACACACGCTGAATCGGAGTAACGCCAATGGCCGTTGACGTCCAACATGCCATCGTGGATGAAGAGTCAGAACTGAACGTCACGATCAATACGACGCCCCTCGTGGACGTCATGCTCGTGATGCTCATCATCTTCCTCGTCACCATCCCGGTGATCAACAAGACGGTTGAACTGGAGCTGCCGACCTATCGCAATATCGTCACGCAGACGAAGCCTGAAAATATTGTGATTTCGGTGACTGACAACGAAGACGTCTTTTACAACAACGAGCCGGTTGACCAGGCCACGATGCGCCGCAACTTTGTGGATGCCCTCCGGGCCGCCCAAGCTGCGGGCATCGACTTCCCCGAAGTTCACATCCGCGGTGACCGCAATGTGCGCTTCGAGGCTATCGGCCGCGTCATCCTTGCCTGCCAGCAGGCAGGCATCCAGAAAGTGGGCTTCATCACTGAACCCCACGCTCTGGACGCAAGCAGCTATTGAGGTAATTCGCCATGGCAATGAGTACAGGTACCGCTGAAGGCGAAGTAATGGTGGAAATGAACACCACGCCGTTGATCGACGTGATGCTCGTTCTTCTTACTCTCCTCATCATTACGCTGCCTATCCAGACGCACGCCGTTAAGCTCGACATGCCTGCCCCCAATCCCAACCCGCCGACGGTCGTTCCGGAGACGGTGGAACTGGTGGTGGACTTCGACGGCACCGTGCTGTGGAACAATATGGCGGTGGATCGGGCGACGATGAACGCCTACATGCGGGATGCGGCCCTCAAGGTTCCGCAGCCCGAAATCCACGTCAGTCCCAATCGTCTGGCCAAGTATGACGCGGTTGCCCGCGTTCTGGCGGACGCCCAGCGTCTGGGCGCCACCCATATTGGCTTCACGGGGATTGATCAGTATAATTAGGTCGTGAGGGACACGGCCGTGGGTAAAAGCGCGCGGCAAACCCGCGCGCTTTTCCTTTTTAGAGAATGCGAAAGAGGTCTTGTTATGACTGCGAGTAAGATGCGTGCCGCTCTGACGGCGATCCTTCTGGGTACGGCCACCATGACCGCCCTAGCGCTTCCCGCGCATGCGCAGGCCCAGGTCAGCGCTCGCGTCGGCGCCGCTCTGAAGGAAGCCCAGGCCCTGGCGACCGCCGGCAACTACAAGGCCGCGATGGCCAAGATCAACGAGGCCGATGGCGCGC
>CAILUV010000001.1 GCA_903837555.1 uncultured Alphaproteobacteria bacterium | reverse complement strand
CGCATCTTGGCCAGCATGGCGCCGTCCAGCGCGTCGTTCAGATTGGCGTCCTTGCAGACGATGAAGGGGGCGTTGCCGCCCAGTTCCATGGCGCAGGAAATCACCTGGTCGGCGGCTTCATGCAGCAGTGCGCGCCCCACCGGCGTCGAACCGGTGAAGGAAATCTTGCGCACACGCGGATCATGCAGCACTGCCTTGGACAGCGGGCTGGCCTTGCCGGTGGTGACGACGTTGACCACACCCGCCGGCACGCCGCAGTCATGCATGATCTGCGCGACAGCAAAGGCGGTGAGCGGGGTTTCGGTGGCGGGCTTCAGCACCACGGTGCAGCCCGCCGCCAGGGCGGGCGCGATCTTGCGGGTGGCCATCGCCGCCGGATAATTCCAGGGCGTGATCAGCAGCGCGATGCCCATGGGCTGGTACTGCACCAGGATGCGCGCGCCGCTAGCCGGGGCCAGGGCGATCTCGCCCAGCACATGACAGCATTCTTCCGCGTACCAGCGATAGAATTCGGCGGCATACAGCACTTCGGCGCGCGCGTCGGGCAGCGCCTTGCCGTTTTCCAGGCTGATCAGATAGGCCAGCCATTCGATATTCTCGACGATCTTCTCATAGCACTTGCGCAGGATTTCGGCGCGGAAGCGCGGCGTCGTCGCGGCCCAGGCGGCGGCGGCCTTGTCGGCGGCATCGACCGCGGCGATGGCGTCACTGGCATCGCAGTCCGCAACGTCGGTCAGTTTCTTGCCGGTCGAAGGATCAAACACATCGACGCGCTTCTTGCTGGCCGATTCCACCCACTGGCCGCCAATCCACAGATCGGTCGGAATGGGGAAGGGGGCTGGGCCGGTCTTGGGATTGGGGATTGTGAAAGTGTTGGTCATGACTCTCTCATTTGCGATTTCAAGAAGCGAGCGTGGCGCGATCGCCCGAATAGGCGGCGCGGGTTATCGCCTTGATGGCGTCCAGGTCCAGCTTGCGGGGATTGTTGTTGACCAGGCGGGCGGCGCCGATGGCGCTTTCCGCCGTCCAGTCCTGCTTGTCTTCGGGCAGGCCAAGGTCCTTGAGCGTCACCGGAATGCCGATGTCCTTCAGAAGGCTGGCGACTTCGTCGATCAGCTTGCGCGACAGTTCGTCGTCCGTGCCCGTCAGTCCGATCGCGCGGCCAATTTCGGCAAAGGCGGCGACGCAGCTCGGGCGGTTGAATTCCATCACATAGGGCATCAGCAACGCCACGCCCATGCCGTGCGGGGTGTGGGTTTCGTTGCCGACCGGATACTGGATGGCATGGGCCGCGGCTGTTCCGGCAGCGCCAAAGGCGCAACCGGCGGCCAGCGAGGCCAGCATCATCTGCTCACGTGCCTTCACATTCTTGCCGTCCTTTACCGCCGTGCGCAGCGCCTGGAAGATGTTCTTGAGCGCCAGAAGGCCGAACGTGTCGGACAGGATGTTTTTGCCCACAAACACATTCTTCACGGTCAGGTCCGGCGTCACCTCGCGGCGGGCGGCGGTGAAGCTTTCAATGGCGTGGGTCAGCGCGTCGGCCCCGCTGACCGCCGTTAGTCCCGGCGGGCAGGTGAGGGTGAGTTCGGGATCGCACACCGCCACGCGCGGGATCAGATAGGGGCTGGAAATGCCGACCTTGGTGCCGCGTTCGGTGTCGGCGATCACCGCCACGGGCGTGACTTCCGAGCCGGTGCCGGAGGTTGTGGGCACCGCGATCACCGGCGCGACCGGGCCGGGGATTTTGTTTTCGCCGTAATAATCGCGAAGGCTGCCGCCATGCTGCAGCAACACCGCGACGCACTTGGCCATGTCCATGCACGAGCCGCCGCCGATGCCCAGCACCACGTCGGGCTTGAAATCCGCGCATTCGGTGACGCAGCCCGAAATGCCTTCCATCGGCAGGTCGGCTTCGGTGCGGTCATAGACCTTCACCTGAACGCCATTGGCTTCGATGTCGGCCACGATGGCCTTGAACTGGGCGTCGCCGCCCATGCGCGCATCGGTGCAGACAAGCGCGCGCTTGCCGATCTGGGCCGTCATCATGCCGATGGCGGCGCGCTGGCCCGAACCGAAGATCACAGAGGCAGGAAGGCGCAAGGCGCCGAAAATATTGTCCATCAGTGCTTTTCCTTTTTCGATTCCGCCGCCAGTTTCTGCAGGTCTTCCCACAGCCCGTCGTCCAGATAGACGCCGCGCTTTTCCGATTGCGACCGCACCTTGTGCGCGCGGTCGCCCGGCGCCAGTATCGGATGTTCCGGATCGGCCGGCGCGGCGGCGCGAATGCTGTTGAGATAATCGGTCACCAGCATCTTGGCCGCTTCCGCGTGCGGCGGCGCGATGACGATGAAAATGTCGCCCTTGTTGGAGACGTTCACGGAATCCAGTGTGCCCTTGACGTCGGTGCCGATGGCCGATGCGGCCAGGCTGGCGACCAGCACTTCAAAGGCAATGCCCAGCGCGTAACCCTTGGGGCCGCCAAACGGCGCGATGGCGCCCTTTTTGGCGGCGCTCGCATCGGTGGTGGGATCGCCATTTTCATCCAGCGCCCAGCCCAGCGGGATCGGCGCGCCGCGATTGGCGTGGTCGTGAATCTTCCCCATGGAGACCAGCCCGGTCGCCATGTCCAGAACCATGGGATGTGGCGAAGCCGGCACCCCAATGGCGATGGGATTGGTTCCGATCATCGCCTTGCGCCCGCCATAGGGATGCACGAGCGCTTCGGAAATGGTGAGCGAGATGCAGGTGAGGCCGAGGGTTGCGACATGCTCGGCGTAATAGGCCAGCGCGCCCAGATGATTGGTGTTGCGGATCGCGGCGATGGCGATGCCATCGGCCTGCGCGCGCGGCACAATGGTATCCAGCGCTGCCATGGCAACGACCGGGCCAAGACCCCGTTGGCCATCGACGGCCAGGAAGCTGCGGGCGGTCCACTCCTGCTTGCCGATGGTGCCGGGCACCGTCAGCCCGGCATGAATGCGTTCGATCACCCGGCGCAGGCGGAGCAGGCCATGCGAGGGGATCGCCCGCATCTCGGCTTCGATGAAAAGGCCTGCCTGAATGCGGGCATGCTCGGCCGGCACGCCGTTGGCGGTCAGGATACCTTCGGCCAGTTCTCGGACCTGCTCAAAAGAAGCCAGCATACGGATCAAATATCCTATAGGATTGGCGGACCGTATGAGGTATGCTTCACCCGGTCAATGGTAAAAGCCAGCCTTTCTGTGGGAAAGTTGCTCGATCTTGGAGTGGGCATGTCGGCAGTAGACATCATAGGTGACAGACAGATCACCCGGCCCTCAGGCCTGGCGGAAGAAGTCTATCGCCGCATTCGCGCCGACATTATGTCGCTCAAGCTGCCGCCCGATACCCGCGTCTCCGTGGACAGTCTGGCGCGCGAACTGGGTGTGTCGCAGACCCCCATCCGCGAAGCGCTGTCGATGCTGGAAGCCAATGGGCTGGTCAGCAAGAAGCATTTCACCGGCTATGCCACCGCGCCGCGCATGGACCGCGCCCAGCTCGACGAGCTGTTCGAATTCCGCTTGCTGGTCGAACCACATGCCGCGCGCAAGGCGGCTGAAGCGATGATCGAGGCCGATATTGGCAGCCTGGGCGCCGTCAGCGGCGAAAGCGCGTCCAGCCATGACGGTTTTGCCGACATGGATACCGAATTCCACAAACTGATCGCCCAGGGCGCCGGCAACAACCTGATTGCCGATTCACTGGCGCGGCTGCACATCCATGTCCACATCTTCCGCTCGTGCTTTCGCAGCGAGATCGCGGAGGAAGCGGTGCATGAGCATGACGCGGTGATTGCAGCGATCCGCGCGCGCGATGGCGCGGCGGCGGAAAGCGCGATGCGCCGCCATATCGAACGCAGCTATGGGCGGCTGCGCGACTTCATCAACGACTGATCAGCTTTTCTGCGTTTTGCGCCAGGCGGCGTATTTGGCCTTGTTTTCGTCATTGGGCGGATAAAGGCCGGGCAGGGGCACGCCTTTTTCCACTTCGCCCATGATCCAGGCTTCCTGGGCTTCCTGTTCGGCAGCAGCTTGCGTGACGTCCGCCAGCATCGCCTGCGGGATTACCACCGCGCCATCGCCATCGGCAACGATCGTGTCGCCCGGAAAAATCGCCACGCCACCGCAGGCAATCGGCTCCTGCCAGTTCACGAAGGTAAGGCCCGCAACAGACGGCGGCGCTGACGCGCCAGCACACCAAACCGGCAGGCCCGTCGCCAGAACGCCTTCCATGTCGCGCATCACGCCGTCCGTGATCAGCGCGGCAACTTTACGTTTGGCCATGCGGGCACAAAGAATGTCGCCGAAAATCCCGGCATCCGTGACGCCCATCGCGTCGGCCACTGCGATCACACCTTCTTGCATCGCTTCGATGGCGGCGCGTGTCGATATCGGCGAAGCCCAACTGGCAGGTGTTGCAAGGTCTTCGCGCGCCGGCACGAAGCGAAGCGTGAAAGCTGTTCCCACAACGCGTTTCTGGCCGGGCTGTTTGGGGAAAGCGCCGCGCAGCCAGACATTGCGCAAGCCCTTCTTCAGCAACACGGTGGTGAGCGTTGCGGTCGAGATGCCTTCGAGAACGGTTTTGATCGTCGTGTCCATTACGGTGTGATCCTGGTTTCTTTCATGCCCGGCGCATGGGATGCGAACGGTGCGGCGCCTGCGGGATAACCATTCTGCTGCAAAAGGAAAGCGACAACAGCGGTGTATTGCTCGGGCTTGAGCCCGGCGGGATCGACCTGGGGCATGGTGAAAGCCACCACGTCATAAAGCGATTGCGCGGTCATGCCCTGCGCCCGCGCGCGTTCGGCAAATGCCGCGCCCTTGAGTGCCGGGGCTGTCCCCGACTCCAGCGCGGCGCCGTGGCAACTGGCGCAGGACTGGGCGTAGACCTCCGCACCTGCCAGGGCCTGCTGCGCCGTGAAAAGCGCGGGCTTGTCGTTCTGCGCGTGGGCTGGACCGGCGGCCGCCAGCAAAAACGCCAGGGCGGGCAGGGAGGGGCGCAATGTCATGCTTGGCCTTTTCAAAAAAAACAGTCTGGCAGCGATAAATCCGGCTTTGAGCCTGCCAAGGACGCTAAATCGGGCCGTCGAAGCCGGCAATTGCTCACGCATACGGCACCGATTCTGCGCATCCACTCTTCTGGCGCGCCGATAACTGCTCCTTCCGTACACGTATAGTGCCGTATCGGCCCTCCACTTATATAATAGCGGTAAAGAGCAGATTTCACCGTGCGCGCACATGCCGGAAGCGTGAAAAAGGCTGCAAACATTGCCTTTTATGCGCATCTATCCCCCTCAGGTTGGGGTTTTTCCGACTTGGCCGTATTTGCTGCAGTGCAAAAATATCTGCCTATTGCCGTGGCAATAATGAGACGTTCGCCCCTTTCCGCGCCATTGGGGGACATTTTCCGAGAATATTCTCTCGATTAGCGCTGCGGTCGTCTGCTATCCAACCGGCTGTAGCTCGGCATCGTGCCGGAAGAAAAACGTCCAGGGGAAATATCCTATGAATTACGGTTTGACCAAGACTCGTGCGCGTCTCGCGGGTAGCGTGGCCATGATTGCGCTGAGCGCCGGTGCTGCGATGGCGCAGGAAGGTGTTGAGTCGGTCGTTGTGTCGTCCAGCCGCCTTCAGGCGCAGGGCTTCAACGCTCCGACGCCGACCACGGTTATCAGCGCCGCTGACCTGGAAGCTTCGGCCAAGCCGAACATCTTCAACGCCATTACCGAACTGCCCGCCCTCCAGGGCTCGACCGGCATGGGCTACAACACCGGTTCGACCACCACCGGCCTGACCGGTCTGTCCGCGCTGGGCATGCGCGGCCTGTCGCCGCTGCGTACCCTGGTTCTGCTCGACGGCCAGCGCGTCATCGGCGGCAACTTCAACGGCGCCGTCGACGTTTCGCAGATGCCTCAGATGCTTATCCAGCGCGTTGACGTTGTGACCGGCGGTGCGTCGGCCTCCTGGGGTTCGGACGCCGTTGCCGGCGTGATCAACTTCGTCACCGACAAGAAGTTCGAAGGATTCAAGATGAATGCCCAGGGCGGCATGTCGACCTATGGCGACATGGCCCAGACCCTGTTCCAGGCTGCTGCCGGCACCTCCTTCTTGGGCGGCCGCGCGCACTTCTCGGTTGCCAGTGAATACTCCTACAGCGACGGCCTGCTGCCGCGCTGGCCTATATCCTCTCAGCATGGTGCTGGTGCAACCAATATCGGTGGCCGCAAGTTGGCCTTCACTTCTGGCACGGCTTCCTATGCTAACGACGCATCGACCCCGGCGGGCCAGCCGCGTACGAGCTATTACGGCCTCGTTCAGCAAACCGGTACAGCCTCTTATGGCATGATCACCTCGGGTCCGAAGCGCTTCACCACCGTCGGCCCATCGGGCGATGCGTTCTCTCTGGATCTTGCTGGCGCCTGCTCTCACGATGGTGCCGGCAACTTGTTGAATTCCATCAACCAAACTTGTATTGGTACTGCGCAGGATCCAGGTGACCAGAACAACACCCGTCAGTTCACCCAGGGCCTGATCACGCCGCTCACCCGCGGCAACGTATACATGCGCCTGTCGTATGACCTGACGCCGACCACAGAAATCTACGCCACCCTGAACTACGGCGTCAGCCGAACCCAGAACACTCCGGCCCAGGGCAACTCGAACAAGAGCGGCATGACGCTGCGTTGCGACAACGCTTATCTGCCGGGCATGAATATCTTCGATCGCGCAGCTAATGGTGGCCAGGCCGCTTTGGGTTCGGGTATGACACAGGCCCAGGCGAACTGCTTGACCTTCTATCCGGGCAACGCCATCAGCTATGCCAGCAGCTGGGCAAACATCCCCACTGACCAGCAGATGTTCCTGACGCGCACCCAGCGCCGCTATGTGGTTGGCGGTAACGGCACGTTCGACCTGTTTGGCAAGTCCTGGAGCTGGGACTCGTACTTCCAGCACGGTGAGAACAGCACCTCGATCAAGATCTACAATATGCCGCTGTCGGGCGCACCGCTGGTTGGCGGCACCGGTGCAACCACTGCTGGAGGCGCCGGCACGCAGCAGGCGGCCTTCTCGCGCTTTAACCTGTCACAGGACGCTGTTCTCAACAGCGCCGGCAACATCGTCTGCCGCAACACCGTTGCCCAGCAGCATGGTTGCGTCGCCTGGAACCCCTTCTCAGGCGCTGACATTCCCAAAGCTGCTATCGCTTATTTTGACAACCAGAATGGTCCGGGCGGCACCACCCTTGGTCCGGTCGCGATCATGACCCAGCGTCAGGAAGCCTTCAGCTTCGCCGTCAACGGTTCGCCGATTGAACTGTGGGCCGGCCCGGTCGCCGTCGCTGCGGGTTACGAGTATCGCGAAGAGTATTACACCCAGCGTGCCGACCCTTATTCCGGTGGTGTGACCGCTTCAACCCCGGCGACTGTCAACCAGCCTTGCACGGATCCGTTCGTGGATTGCGGCCTGACAACCAACGGCGCGCTCGGCGCCTGGAACGCGGGCAACTACCAGAACGGCAAGGGCCGCTTCCACGTGAACGAAGTGTTCATGGAAGTCGGTATCCCGCTGCTCGACGATGCCTTCTGGGGCAAGATCGACGCGACTGTTGCTGGCCGTCATGCCCGCTACAGCCAGGCCGACAAGGGCGCCAACACCTGGAAGGTTGGTGTCACCTGGGATACGCCGATCCCCGGCGTCCGCGTCCGTGCGCTGCAGTCGCGCGACATTCGTGCGCCCAACCTGTCGGAACTGTTCTCGCCGCCGCAGGGTCTCAATGGCGGTGTCAACAACCTGTTCACCGGTCAGAACAACCAGAACATTCGCCAGCTGAACACGGGCAATCCCAACCTGCTGTCGGAAAAGGCGCAGACGACCGAAGTCGGTATTGTGTGGCAGCCGGACTTCATCCCCGGTTTCCAGGCCTCCGTTGACTACTACCGCATCGGCATCAAGGGCGTTGTCCAGTCGCTGGGTCTGCAGCAGGTCATGCTGCTGTGCTACGACTCGGTCGTGGCCGGCTCGTCCAGCGTCTATTGTAACCAGGACGCCATCACCACCGCGAACGGCGTGAACATCAACTTCGCCAATCCGGGCGGCGCCGCGGGTCCGGGCTATGTCGGCGTCGTGCCGAACCAGATCACGGCGATTACCTCCAAGGCGTTCAACGCCTCCACCCTGGTTGTGGAAGGTTTTGACATCGAAGCCAGCTACCAGTTCGACCTGGAGGATTACGACATCCCCGGTCAGTTCACCTTCCGCTCGCTGGCTGGCAACATCAGCAAGTTCATCTCGGACACCGGCATTCGCGGTACCCAGAGAAACGTTGAGCTTGCCGGCTTCGTTGGCGGCGGTGGCAACAGCCAGACCTACAACCAGTCCGGTGGTAACACCCTGACCTGGAAGTTGCAGAACACCCAGAGCTACCAGAACGACGTCTGGGGCATCACGGTGACGGAGCGCTGGTATTCTGGTGGTCGTTTCACCAACAAGAACACGCTCGTCTGCGCGCCTGGCACCTGCCCGGCACCGACCACGCAGACCCCGACCATCAACTTCAACAAGGTGTCTTCGATCCTGTATCTGGACGTTGGCCTGAACTGGAATGTCAGCGAATCGACCCAGCTGTACACCAAGGTGGACAACCTGACGAACACCATGCCGCCGGATACGGGTGCTCAGAATCCGAACAACACCCTGTATGACGTCATCGGTCGCATGTACCGCGTCGGCGTCCGCTTCTCGAACTAATCGAAAAGCAGACCGTCAAGAATTGGGGCCCCCGGAAACGGGGGCCCTTTTTCTTTGTCCGGGTAGAATTCTGGAACTTTTCCTGTACGCCAGATGAACGGCCCCCTCAGTTCGGGTTCAGGGCCGGCACCACATAGTCCCTTCCAACGACGCCACATGACGTCCAGACACGCTTCGCCGAAGCGCGCAAAGGAAAGGACTGAAGTCCATGAAACGCGTGATATGCGCCACTCTCGCCTTGTCGCTGCTGGGTGCGACTGCCGCCTCCGCGCAGCCTTATCGCCATGGTGGTGGTCACCATCGCAGCCATGGCGGCGGCAACGGCGCCGCCATCCTTGGCGTGGGTCTGGGGCTGTTCGCGCTGGCCGCGATCGCGTCGTCCTCGCAGCGGGATCGCTACGAAGATCGCTATTACGACCGTTACGATTACGGCCCGCTGCCCCCGCCGCGCTATCGCTCGCGCTACGATGGGTATGGCTACCGCTACTAGCCGCAACCGTCGTGCAATGCAGAAGGGCTCCGGCAAGCGCCGGGGCCCTTTTTGCTGACCGCGCGGTCCGCAACGCCGATCACGCCTTGCGGATCGCAGAAGCCGGGCCTAAACCGATCTGCCGCTTTGTATACAGCGTTCATGTCCGAGTCTGGCACCACCCGTCCGCATTTCCGCACCATTGCCCTGATAGTCGGGGCGGCCCTGTTCATGGAGACGCTGGACAGCACGGTGCTGGCAACCGCGTTGCCGGTCATGGCGCACGAGCTGGGCGTGTCCGCGCCCAGCCTTTCCATCGCGCTGACCTCTTATCTGATCAGTCTGGCGATCTTCATTCCGGTTTCGGGCCGGATCGCAGACCGCTTCGGCGCCCGCACCGTGTTTCGCGCCGCGATCATTCTTTTCACGCTGGGCTCGATTGCCTGCGCTTTGGCGCCCAACGTCACCTTTCTGGTGGCGGCACGATTCTTCCAGGGCATTGGCGGCGCGCTGATGATGCCGGTGGGCCGCCTGGTTCTGATGCGCAGCGTGGAAAAGCGCGACCTGATCCAGGCGACATCGTGGGTTCTGATTCCTGCCATTATCGGCCCGATCTTGGGGCCGCCTCTGGGAGGCTTTTTCGTCACCTATCTGAACTGGCGCTGGATCTTCTACATCAACGTGCCGATCGGCATTCTGGGCGTGGTGCTGGTCAGCATCTACATCGCCAACACCCGCGGCGAGGGGCCTCAAAAGACTGATTTTCTCGGGATTTTCCTGTCCTCCCTTTCTCTGGGCCTGCTGTTGTTCGGGCTGGAGCTGTTAAGCCATCGCGGCGCGCTGCTGCTGGCGCTGGGGCTGATCGCGGTGGGTGTGATCCTGGGCGTGCTGTACATTCTGCATGCGCGCCGCGCCAAGGATCCCATCCTCGACTTGTCATTGATGCGGTTGCCTACCTTCGGCACCTCGGTCATCGCCGGCGCCATCACCCGCATCACGCAGGGCGCGCATCCCTTCCTGCTGCCGCTGATGATGCAGTTGGGCTTTGGCCTTACCGCCATGCAGTCCGGCTTGATGACCTTGGCGACGGCAATCGGCGCCATCGTCGCCAAGCCTGTCGCGCCGCTCGTGCTGCGCCGGTTCGGCTTTCGCGACACGCTTATGATCAACGGATTTTTCTGCAGCGCCGGTTATGCGCTGTGCGGCCTGTTCCGCCCTGGCTGGCCGATGCCGGTCATGTTCCTGGTCATGGTGATCGCCGGCTTCTTCATGTCGCTGCAATTCACCGGCTATAACACCATCGCCTATGACGAAATTCCGCAGGAACGCATGGCCAGCGCCACCAGCTTTTATACCACCTTCCAGCAGCTGATGCTGTCGATCGGCATCTGCGCGGGGGCGGCGGGATTGCAGGCCGGCATGGTGGCCCGCGGCGTATCCACGCCGCAACTGATGGACTTCACGATTGCCTTCTGGGCTGTGGCGATCATCTCGCTCAGCGCCACCATCTGGAATCGGCGCTTTTCGCACGAAGCGGGGACCGAGATCAGCGGCCACACGCCCCGCACCTGGTCCACCCGCCAGGTCATCAAGGAACCGCGAGGCCTGGGTTCGTAAGGACAGGATCATGAGCAAAACCTTCGACATCGGCGGCAAGGTCACCGTGAACCGCCTGGGCTTCGGCGCCATGCAGATCACCGGTCCGGGCGTATGGGGCGCGCCGCGCGATCGCGCCGAAGCGCTGCGAGTGCTTAAGCGATTGCCGGACCTGGGCATCGATTTTATCGACACCGCCGATTCCTATGGCCCGGATGTATCCGAACAATTGATCCGCGAAGCCTTGCATCCTTATGATGGGCTGCTGACTGCCACCAAGGCGGGCTTCACCCGCAGCGGGCCACATGCCTGGCACGTCAATTGCCGCCCCGAACACCTGATCGCCAGCGCCAAGGAAAGCTGCCGCAAGCTGGGCGTGGACCAGATTGGCCTGTGGCAGCTCCACCGCATCGACGGCCGCGTGCCGCAGGGCGAGCAGTTCGGCGCCGTGCGGCAATTGCTGGACGAGGGGCTGATTGCCCATGCGGGCCTGTCGGAAGTGTCGGTCGCCGACATCAAGGCGGCGTCGAAAGTGTTTTCGGTGGCGACGGTCCAGAATGCCTACAACATGGCCGAACGCCATAGCGACGATGTGGTGGATTACTGCCAGGCCCATGGCATCGGCTTCATTCCCTATTATCCCCTGGGCGGCGGCGGAGAGCTGGCCAGCGCCGGCGGCAAACTGGCCGCGCTGGCCAGGGCGAAAGGCGCCACCAGCGGCCAGATCGCGCTCGCCTGGCTACTAAAGCGCTCGCCCGTGATGCTGCCGATTCCCGGCACCTCCAAGGTCAAGCATCTGGAAGAAAACGCCGCCGCGGCCGCCATCACCCTGACCGATGACGAATTCGCCAGCCTGGATCGCCGCTGACGGCCAGGACCAAAAGCGCTAAGCTTTTGAAAAATCACGGGGCGGAATCATGAAGACCCAATTGCTTGCAACGGCTTTTGCCTTGGCGGCGTGCTCCTTGGCGGCGACGCCCGCCAGCGCGGCCCTGACCCGCTTCACGGTCGAAAAGACGACCCCCATGCCGGGCGGCTATGTGCTGCTGGAAGGACGCTTCCATGGCGAGCTTGACCCCGAAAGTGCCCGCAACGCCCAGATCAACGACATCAAGCTCGCGCCGCGCAATGCCGCCGGCAAGGTCGAATATTCCGCCACCTTCGCCATCGCCAAGCCGGAAGATGTCAGCCGTTCGTCGGGCATGCTGGTTTACGATGTGCCCAATCGCGGCAATGGCGCGGCCAGCAATATCGGTGACGGTCATGTGCATGTCGTCAGCGGCTGGCAGGGCGACCTGGACGAGGGACCCGGCGTCCAGTCGCTCCGCGCGCCATCGGCGCAATTGAATGGTCCGGCCTATGTGCGATTCATCGACATACCGGCCAATACCAACACCCTAACCATCAAGGGCGGGCCACAGGGCAAGCAGGGCGGGCGCGGCTTTGAGGTCGCCACGGAAGAGAACGCCAAGCTGTTCTTCGGCGCCTCGGACGACGATGCCGGAAACCAGCATGAAATCCAGGGCCGCAATTTTGCGCTGGCCGACTGCACCCAGACGCCGTTTCCCGGCAAGCTCGACCTGACCAAGCTGTGTGTGAAGGACGGCTTCGATCCCAAGATGGCCTACACGCTGTCTTTCACCGCCAAGAATCCCAAGGTGCTGGGCGTTGGCTTTGCCGCTACCCGCGATCTCGTCACCTTCCTGCGCTATGGCGAGCGCGATGCCGCCGGCAATCCCAATCCGCTGGCGGGCAAGATGCGCTGGGCGGTGGGCCGCGGCGTGTCGCAGTCGGGCAATTTCCTGCGCGCTTTCGTCAATCTGGGTTTCAACACCGGCGAGAACGGGCTGCAGGTGTTCAGCGGCATCAACCCCATTGTGGCGATGCGCATGAATTCCATGAGCTACCGCTTCGCCTCGCCCGGTGGGCTGGTCGGGCTGTATGAAGTCGGCAACGAAGGCACCAACTGGTGGGCGGAGTATGACGACAAGGTTCGCGGCCTTGGAAAGCACAGCCTGCAGGCGCGTTGCGCCGCCGCAAATCATTGCCCCAAAGTGGTGGAAATACTGGGCTCGGCGGAATTCTGGAATTTGCGCGCCAGCGTGAACTTCGTGGGCACAGATGCCAAGTCCGACATTCCGCTGCCGGCCAATGTCCGGCGCTATTACAACGCCGGCACCCATCACAATGGCGGCCGGGGCGGTTTTGAGCGGGTGGGCGTGGCGCACGATGTCTGTGTTCTGGCCTCCAATCCCAACCCAACGTCCGACGCCAACCGCGCATTGTTCAAGGCGTTGCTGGACTGGGTGACCGATGGCACCGAACCGCCGCCCAGCAAGTATCCGACCCTTTCGGCGGGCCAGTTGATCACGCCGGAAGCCTATGACCGGGCTTTCCCCGCCATCCTGGGCCAGCCGCGCCCGGCCTACAGCCCGCTCTACCAGTATGAGTTCGGCGAAGGCTTCCATGTCCCCGACATGTCGGGGGCCATCAGCGTCACCCCGCCGCGCATCGTGCGGACCATCCCGCAGCTATTCCCCCGCATCGATGCCGATGGCAACGAGCTGGACGGCATCCGTTCGCCGCTGCTGCAGGCGCCGCTGGGATCCTATGTCGGCTGGAACGTGTTCAAGACCGGCTTTCAGGCCGGGCGCTATTGCAACAATACAGGCGGCTATATTCCCTTCGCCGCCACCCGGGCGGAACGCGAAGCCAGCGGCGATCCGCGCCCCTCGCTGGAAGAGCGCTATCCCAGCCATGCCGCCTATGTTGCCAGGGTGAAAGCGGCGGCGGATGAACTGGTGGCGCAGCGTTACATGCTGGCGGCGGACGCAGCCCGCATCGTGAGCGAGGCGCAAGCCGCCAAGTGGTGAGATGAGAGCCCCAAGAAAAAACCCGCCGGGGTCACCGGCGGGTTTTTCATTTCAGGCTTTAAAACCGGGGCTACTTCACGCCTACCCGGACATCTTCCAGGATGCGGCGCGCGCGCGTCGTGTTGAAGATGCCGCAGGAGCAGAAGCGCGCCATGGTTTCGGCGGCTTCCTTCGGGGTGCGGCGGTTTTCCTTCACAAAGCTCATCATCTTCTGGGCCAGGTTGATCGACAGCATGCCGTGACCGCACATGGTCGACAGCATGATCGCCTGCTTGCCCGGCGTGTTGTCGCCGACTTCTTCAAAGCCCAGCGAATAGGCGATGGAGTGGCGCGGAATGCCGGCATGCTTGCAGGCGTTCTTGGCGTTTTCGATCGAGGAGGAGATGTTGACCGACAGGCCCAGATCTTCTTCCTTGATGCGCTTGACGAAGGCTTCGGCATTGGCGCGGCTGTCGAACACGGCAGCCATGGTGCCCGCCTTGCTCATGCCTTCCAGGACCTTCTTGAAGTTCGGCTTGTTGCGCTTGCCCCAGTGGCCAAAGATGCTCTTGCTCTTGGTCGGGCGCAGCGAACCACCATGCAGGGCGTCGCCCAGGCTGGCGGGCTTGTATTCGGCCGCGATCTGCATGAAGCGCTTCTGCGCCGCCAGCGCATCGCCGGTCTGGCCGGCGGCCTTGCTCTTGGCGGGGAGCGAAAAGACGATGTAGTCGTCAACGAAGGTTTCGGACTTGCCGTAACGATGCAGGGTATTGGTCATGCGTTCACCATTTCCTTGGGCTGCGCCAGCGGCGCGGCATTCGTAAGATCGCGGATCACCTTGCGGCCCAGACCGATATTGGTCTTGGCGCGCTGCGGGTTGTAGCCGAGCTTTTCCAGGATCGGCAGGACGAGGTTTTCCTCGCCATCGGCGTCGCAGCGCACGCCCACGCCGATCACCACCTGGGTCGGGATGCGCTTTTCGACGTCCCAGATGATGCGGATGATTTCCTCGGTGCGTTCGACGGGCACCTTGATCTCGATGATGGCGCTCATCACCTTTTCGTTGAGGATGTCGGTGCGGATGTCGCCCGTGGTGACATCGGTCATCAGGGTCGAGATCGGGTTGTTCTTTTCGAACGACACGCCGGCCTTGGCCAAGGCGCGGCTCATTTCCTGGAAATCGCGGAAGCGGGCGCCGATGCCGGGACGGCCCAGTTCGATGGTGAAGCCCACTTCGCCGATGCCGACGCGGTCGGTGACGTCGTTGGTCTTCACTTCCTCGGTGCCGCGGCCCGAAACGCCGGTCGATTCATGCGGCACGCGCGGGTCGGAGAAGGCGCGGCGCACGACGCGCGGCCATTCCAGTTGGTCGGGCTCGAACGCGGTGGTCGGGCACACGTCGGGCTCCGGCTCGAAGCGGACGCGGAAGTTGGCCAGCGTGCGGCGCACGAAGCGCACGGTCGACGGCGGCAGCACTTCCTTGCTCAGCCCGTTGTAGCAGGCATAGCATTCGACGCATTCGTCACGGTTGATGGTGGCGCGCTGGAGCTGCGGATCGATATAGATCGCGCCCATCGGGCAGACATAGGTGCAGTTGCCACAGGCGACGCACTTGGCGGGATTGATCTTCATTTGTATTTCCTTCACGGAAAAAACATAAGCCGTTCAAGGCTTTCTGACGTGGGGCGGATTAGAATGTCTCCACTTTCCGCGCGCAAGCTGTTTCTGGCTTTTGCCTTTAAAGAACCTCACAGCTGCGAACGGTTCTTAAGATGACAGGGTAAAACAGACCATTTTATGTCTTATCACATATAAAAATACTATATCTCGCCAAGCACTGGCGAAAAATCAGTCATCCACCAACGGGCGCAGCATCTGTATCGTGAACCGCCGGACGCCAGATCCGGTTTCAATGGGAGAGGGAATCATGACGTTTCGCGCCATCTTGCTGTCTGCCGCGTTGCTGGCGGTTCCTGCCGCCGCGCTGGGCCAGGGCCTGGCGCCAGACCGTCCCAAAGGCGCGCCCAATCCCACTGCCAACCGGTACGTCGAGGCGCCGGACTTTTTCAAAATGCCCAAGGGCCGCGACATGGGCGCTTCCAGTTCGGTGATGGGCGACAGCAAAGGCAATATCTGGGTGGTGGACCGGTGTGCCGCCAACAGCTGTGCCGGCAGCAAGCTGGACCCCATCATGCAGTTCGACGCGCGGGGCAATTTCATCAAGGCGTTCGGCGCCGGCCTGCTGCAGTTCCCGCATGGCTTCTTTATCGACAGCAAGGATCACCTCTGGATCACCGATGGCGTGCCGCCGGACGGCAAGGGCAACAAGGGCCATACGGTGATGGAATTTGGTCCGGACGGTAAGCTGCTGCGCACCATGGGCAAGGTGGGCGCGCCGGGTGACGGCCCCGACCGCTTCCGCGAGCCCAATGCGGTGCTGGTGACGCCCACGGGCACCATCTTCGTTTCCGAAGGCCACACGCGGGGCGACAAGAACACGCCGCGCATCATCAAGTTCGATGCCGGCGGCAAGTTTATCAAGCAGTGGGGGAGTGGCGGTTCAGGCCCCGGCCAGTTCGGCCAGCCGCATGCCCTGGCGATGGACAGCAAGGGCCGTCTTTATGTCGGCGACCGTGACAACAACCGCATCCAGATATTCGATCAGGAGGGCAAGCTGCTGGGACAACTCACCCAGTTCGGGCGGCCTAGCGGCATCGCCATCGACAAGAACGATACGATTTACGTCACCGACTCCGAATCCAAGAACAAGAACGAGTACGGTCACAATCCCGGCTGGAAGCGCGGCATCCGTATCGGCAGCCTCAAGGATGGCGTCGTCACCGACTTCATTCCCGACAGCTTTGTGGACGCCGAAGGCTCCAGCACCAGCGGCGGCGAGGGCGTGTGGGCCGACGGGAAAGGCGCGGTCTTCAGCGCCCGTGTCGGCCAGCAGGACGTGGTTCGGTTCGTCAGAAAGTAGAGCTTAGCGCGGGATCAGGGCGCCGGGCTGCGCCACGACCTTGGCGGCCAACGCCAGCCCGTCTTTCACGGCCTCCTGCGGCGGCTTGCCTTTCAGCCGCGCAGCCAGATAGGCGCCGTTAAAGGAGTCGCCCGCGCCCGATGTGTCGACCACCTTCACGGCTTGGGTCGGCAGGGCGGTGACTTCGTCGCCGATGCGCAGCACACAGCCGTCTTCGTCGCAGGTCAGGGCGATTTCAACCTTGGTCAAGGTGGCGGTGAAGGCGATCTGCTGCAGCGGATCGTTCATGTCGTAGAGAAGCTGATAGTCCTGGCGGCTGGGCAGCACGATGGACGACTGCTTCACCATGTCTTCGAAGGTATGGCGGGCTTCGTCCATCGATTTCCACAATGCCGGGCGGATGTTGGGATCGAACGCCACCTTGGTCTTCAGCGTTCCGAGCAGCTTGATCGCCGCCTGGCGGTCGTCATACCCCAGGATCGCCAGCGAAATGCCCGAGATATAAACGAGATCGGCCTTGTTCAGTGTTTCTGCGCCGCCGGTGGCCAGCAGCAGCCGCAGCCATTCCTTCGCCGGCGTGTCGCTGCGCCAGTAGTGGAATTTGCGATCACCCTTGGCGTTGGTTTCGATCAGGTACAGGGCAGGGCGTTCGCCCGGAATGCGGAACACAAGCTTGTCGCTGATGCCTTCGCCGCGCCAGGTCTCGACCATGGCGTTGGAAAGGCTTTCATCGCCGGTCGCGGTCAGGAACGACACATCGATATCGGGCGCGCTGCGCTTAAGATAGACGGCGGTGTTGTAGGCATCGCCCGCAAAGCTGCGGCGCAGATGGCCGTCTTCCACGGGCCGCAGTTCCACCATGCATTCGCCGATCGAGATTGCGCTGGTCATGACTTTGTTATTCCTTGGGCGAGCTCCTTGGCGTCACGCGCCAGCGCGGCGGCCTTGGTGAAGGCATCGGCGGCGTTCAGGTCGGCCGGGACCATCCAAGACCCGCCAGCGCAGATCACGTTGGGCAGCGACAGATAGGTTTTCAGGTTGCTGGGGCTCACGCCGCCAGTGGGGCAGAAGCGAACCTGCGGGAAGGGGCCGCCCAGCGCCTTGATGGCGGGTGCGCCGCCGCTGGTCTCGGCCGGAAAGAATTTGAAGGTGGACAGGCCAAGCGACAGGCCATGCATGATTTCCGAGCCGGTGGCGACGCCCGGCAGGATCGGCACATTGGTATCGCGCGACGATTTCACCACTTCATCGGTCAGGCCGGGGCTGACGACAAACTTGCTCCCCGCCTGGGCGGCGGCGGCGAACTGTGCGGCATTGATCACGGTGCCCGCACCCACGATGGCGCCCTTCACTTCGGACGCGATCGCTTTGATCGCGGCAAGCCCCGCATCGGTGCGCAGGGTGATTTCCAGAATGTTGAGGCCGCCTTCGACCAGTGCTTTGGCCAGTGGCACGGCATGGGCCAGGTCCTTGATCACGATCACCGGCACGATGCTGGTGGCGCGCAGATCGTCGTCGAAAGTCATGCGAAAACCCCGTTTTGCGGGGGCCTTATAGCCCTTTTGACGCGCCGAAAACTAGGGCCGGGCCCAGCGGGTATTGACCCGGCTCGAACACCATGGCGACATTGGGCAAGGTTTGCGCGGCAGCGCTGAACGCGGCCAGCGCGAAGGTGGCTGCAAGAAACAGCCTTTTCATCGATCCGCTTCGCTGCCCAGCACCTTCTCATAAAGGCGATAGGTCTTGTAGGGCTCGGCGCCGACCATCTTGATCACATGGTGCACACCGGTGTTGCGCTCCAGGATCCAGGACAATTCGCTGTCCACCACACCGTTCGAGAAATTGAATTCGCGCACCGCAAAGATCACCGCCACCGCCAGCCCCGCGCCCAGCGAGGACGCCTGCAAGGCCTTGCGAACACCCATCATCGGCATGCGCGCGGTTTTCAGGCCGCGAACCTTCATGCGCCAGAGCAGCTTGATCCAGTTAAAGGGGAAAAGCCGGCCTTTGAAATCGCGGATCGCCTCGTTGAGATTGGGAAAAATCGCTGTGAAAGCGACGGGCTCGCCATGATATTCCGCGATCACCACGTCACCGGGCCGCAGCAGGAGGCGCAGGATGCCGGCCAGGTCATCGATCTCCGCCTTGGTCATGGGAACATAGCCCCAATTGTCGGACCAGGCATCGTTGATGATGTCGAGCAGCATTTCCACTTCGCCGCGAAAGCGCGCCTTGTCCATATGGATGTTGCGAAGCTTGACGTCGGGATTGCGCAGCGCCCGCGCGCGCAGTTTCTCGAATTTGCCGGTATCGGCGTCGGGGCCGTAACGATAGGCGATCAGGTCTTCGGCCTTGCGATAGCCAAGCTGGGCGATGTGCTTTTGATAATAAGGCAGGTGATGGCCCATCATCACATAGGGCGGCGTGTCGAAGCCTTCGACCAGCAGGCCCGGCTGGTCCCACAGCGAGAAGCTGACAGGCCCGATCACCCGTTCCATGCCCTGGCCGCGCAGCCAGTCTTCGGCGGCGGCCACCAGCGCGGCAAAGACCTGCGCATCGTCGATCGCTTCGATGAATCCGAAATGGCCGCATGAGTCCTGATAGCGCTCCAGATGCAGCCGGTCGATCTGGGCGGTGATGCGGCCCACCGGTTCATCGCCAATGTAGGCGAGGAAAAACTCGGCCGTGGCGTGCTGGAAAAAGGGATTGTGCTTGGGCGTGAAGTGCAGCGCGCGCTCCAGCAGCAGCGGCGGCACCCAGTTGGGATCGCCTGCGTAAATCCGCGAGGGCAGGTGATGGAAATCGCGCCATTGCTGTTTGGTGCGAACCGGCACGATCAGGGCGGCCAAGGCGGGTTTTCCCCGTGAAAAACGCGCGCACCATAGCCTCGGGCACCCTGATTTGATAGTAAGCATTCGGCCGCATTCTGGCGGCGCAACGGCGCGATTCATGTCTGCGAAAACCATCCTGATAACCGGCGCCTCGGGCGGAATTGGCGCGGCGCTGGCGCGGCGCTACGCGCATGCCGGAATCACGCTGCTGTTGTGGGGCCGCGACGAGACGCGGCTGATGCAGACGGCCGCGCAATGCCGCGCCCTGGGCGCCGAATGCATCACGGCTCTGTTCGACATCCGCGTTCTGGACGACATGGAGGAACGGCTGGTGGCGCAGGATGCCGCCACCCCGATCGATCTGGCCATCTTCAATGCCGGGCTTGGCGGCAGCGTGGCGAAGGACGATATTTGCGAAACCCCGCAGCGCGCCCGCGCTACCGCCGAGGTCAACTTCGTCGCCCCGGTGATCGGCGCCAATGTGATGGCGCAGGCGATGGCGGGGCGTGGCGGCGGCCAGATCGTGCTGGTCGGGTCCATCGCCGAATCCTTTCCGCTGCCGATGGCGCCGACCTATGCCGCCACCAAGGCGGGGTTGGCCATGTTCGCCGAAGCGCTGTCGATCCGCATGGCCAGGCAGAAGGTGCGCGTGACGCTGGTCTCGCCCGGCTTCGTCGACACCGCGATGAGCCGCGGCGTGCCCGAAGCCAAGCCCTTTTTGATGACCGCTGATGCGGCGGCCGCCATTCTGGTGCGCCGCATCGCGCGCGGCGATCGCCGCATTGTGGTGCCCTGGCAGTTTTCGGTGATCCGCGCCGCTGCCGGTCTTTTGCCGCGCGCGCTGGTGCGCTGGGTTCTGGGCCGCGCATGAGCGAGGCGCCGGCGTTCCATCCGCAGCCTTCGCTGCCAGCTTTCCTGGCGCGGCGGCCCTGGGCCGTGCGTACGATCTATGTGGTGCGCTGGCTGTTTCCGCTGGCGCTGCTGGCCTATGTGGGTTTCAAGCTCAGCGAATTGGGCTGGCGTGACATGTGGGCGGCACGGCCCGGCAATCCGGGCTTTTACGTCATGCTGGTGGCGCAGTTTTTTTTGCAGCCGCTGGGCGACTTTCTGGTTTATCGCAATCTGTGGGGCGCCAGCAGCGCCCCGCCCTTGTCGGTGATCCTGCGCAAGCGTTTCCTCAACAGCGCCATGCTGGATTATTCCGGCGAGGTGTTCTTCTATTTCTGGGCGCAGGCGCGGCTGAAACTGCCGCCGGGCATGTTGCTGCACGCCATCAAGGACAGCAACGTCCTGTCGGCGGGCGCGGGCCTGGCAATGGTCTGGATCATGGCGCTGGCGCTGCTGGCGACCGGCGGACTGCAGATTCCGGCCTCGGTGAACGAAAACCTCTGGGTCTATCTGGCGATCGGTTCGATCCCCCTATGGCTGTGCGCCATTCTGGTTCTGGGGCATCGCAAGGTGACGGTGCTGAGCCGCGGCCAGATCGCTGCCACCTTTGGCATTCACCTGGCGCGCAGTTTCTGCGTGCTGACGGTGGAGTTTTTCCTCTGGTACCTGTCGGGCGCGCTGCCGACGGCGGTGGCGTGTCTGCAATTCGTGGCGTTGCGGCTTGTGGTCACGCGCCTGCCGATGGTGCCCAACAAGGACCTTATCTATGTCGGCGCCGGCATTGCGGCGGCGGGCATGGCCAACCTGGACGTGACGCCAATTGCCACCGTGCTGGTGATACTGGCGGCGGCCGATCTGGGGCTGGTCACGCTGGTGGCGGGTATTCCCTGGGCGCTGGAACAGTTTCGCAAGCGGCACGCCGCATGATCCGCGACGCGCTCCGCAGTCCACTGGCCTGGATATTGTGCGCGGCGGCGGCCCTGCGCATCACCGGCCTGTTCTGGGGTCTGCCGGCGGCGGATGGCTGGGACAATGATGGCTTCGCGCCGCGCAATTTTCTGACCGCGCTGGCGCTGACCTACACGCCCGGTTCCTATTTCACCTATCCGCCGCTGCATGCCTTTGTGCTGGCGGTGCTGACCTTGCCCGGCATTGTGATCGCGCTGTTCGGCCTGCCGTCTTTCACGCAGGCCGATGTGGTTGCAACATTCACCAGTCCCGCTCTGGCGACCTATTTTGCGGTGGTGGCGCGGCTGGTCAGCATCGGCATGTCGCTGGGCATCATCTGGTGCGTCGGCGACATGGCGCGGCGTCTTGCCGGCGCGCGCGCCGGGCTGTTTGCGGCGGGCGCGTGCGCTTTAAGCGTGGTGCTGACCTATTATGGGCAGGTCAGCAACCTGGACGTGCCCTATCTTTTCTGGGCTTCGCTTTCGCTGCTGTTTGTGATGCGGGCGGTGACGGAACAGCAGCGGCGCTTTCTGTGGTGGGCGGCGCTGCTGGCGGCGGCAGCGATCGCGACCAAGGACCAGGCCTATGCAGTGTTCGCGCTGACCTTGCCGCTGTTCCTGCTGGCCTGGTTCGCCGCCGATCCCTGGCCGCGCCGCAACGCGCGCGGCGTTGTCACCACCTTGCTGCTGGCCGCCGTCTCCTCCTTGTTCGCGCTGCTGCTGGTGGATGGCGCCATTTCCAATCCCGTTGGCTTCGCCCGCCGCGTCGCGTTCCTGGTCGGCCCGGCCAGCCAGGATTATGCCGCCTATGCCAACGGACCCGCCGGCTGGCTGGTGCTGCTGCAGGATGTGGTGGCGTTCTTCGTCAAAGGCTATGGCGCGGTGCCAGCGCTGCTGGCGCTGGGCGGCGTTGCGCTGCATCTGGCGGGGACGCGCCAAGACCGATCCGTCTGGGTCGCGGGACTGCTGCCGCTGCTGGCCATCATTTCATTCACACTTTGCTTCAATGTTTCCGCAGGGCGCACGGATCATCGCTTCCTGATGCCGCACGCGGTGTTCGCCTGCGTCTATATCGGCATCGCGGCTGCATGGCTGGCCTTTCATGCCAACCGTTGGCTGGCAACGGTAGCGCGGCTCGGTTTGGTCGCAACGGCGCTGCTGGCGCTCCACCACTGCGTCGCCATCAATGCCGCCATGCTGATGGACCCGCGTTATGACGCGGAACGATGGATGGCGCAGCATGTGCGCCCCGGCGACACGATCGAGATTTACGGCCAGAATATTTTCCAGCCGCGCTATCCGGCCCATGCCAAGGTCAGCCGGGTGGGATCGGGCGATTTGAATGTGCGCAATCCGCTGCCGGGCGTCACTGAGCTGCGTGAACCCTTCACCGCGCCGCGCGGCGCCAAATTCATCGTGGTCAACGGCAACTGGATGAGCCGGTATTTGCGCGTGCCCAGGCCCCTGGAATCCGGACGGATATATCCTGGGGTGCAGCGCGAAGTGTTCCGCGACAATGACGCGCGCAGTTATTTCTTGGCGCTGGACAATGATCGCCTGTCCTACCGGCTGGTGCATGTGGCGCAGTACAAAAGCCGTTTCTGGCCCGCGACCCATATTCATGACAGCCTGGCCGAGCCGATCGGCATCTATGAGCGCCTACCATGACAGCGCAGCGCATCGTCATCGCCATGCACGATTTTTTCCGTGGCGGCACCGAGCGGGTCAGCCTGACCTTCGCGCGCCTTTGGACCGACATGGGCCGCGATGTCACGATCCTGTGCGGCTCGACCGATGGCGGCTTGCGCGATCAGGTGGATGCGCGGGTGCCGGTGGTGGTGGTGGATCCACCGATGCATCGCGGTCCTTTGTCACGCTTTCGTCTTGGCCGTTTGATGGGGGCAGAGCTGGCGCGGCTGCGGCCCGATCTGGTCTATCTGCCGGGCAATTTTCATATGCCGCTGGCCCGCGGCATGCGGCGCTCCGGCTATGAAGGGCTTATCGTCCAGAAAGTCTCCAATCCCACCCTGCCGGCCGGGATAGCGGGCGCGTTCGTGAAGCCCTTTTATCGCTTCTATGCCCAAAGTCTGGACGGGTTTGCCGCCATGAATCATGGGCTGGCGCGCGAGGCGGCGGCGCTGACGCCCGGCAAGGCGGTCACCATGCTGCGCCCACCATTCGATGCCGTAACCGCGCCGGTCGCGCCGCCGCAGCCGCGCCGGGATGCGTGGTGTATCCTGTGGATCGGGCGGCTGGAGCCGCAGAAGGATGTCGGGCTGGCGCTGGAAACGCTCCGGGCGCTGAACGCCATTCACCCCGCGCATCTGACCCTGCTGGGCGATGGCGTGGAGCGCGCGCAGATGGAACGTCAGATTACCGCGCTGGGACTGGGTGACAAGGTCATGCATATTGCCAACGTCTCTGATATCGCCCGCCACTATGCCGATGCCGACGCCCTGCTGGTGACCTCGCGCTATGAAGGCGGCCCGGCGGTGGCGGTGGAGGCGCTGGCGCATGGCACGCCGGTGGTGACGACCGACTGCTCCTATCTGGTGCATGAAGTGCTGACCGTTCCGCAAGCCGGCACCGTGGTAGCGTCACGCGCGCCCGATGTGCTGGCGGCGGCGCTGGCGGAAGTCTGCGGCCGGGCGCGGCCCGCACTGGAAACGCTGCGGCCTCTCACGACGCCATTTGCGCCGCAAATCAGCGCGCGGGGATTCCTGGACTGGTTTGATGAACTGGCGAGGGTCCGTGGCTCCTGACCTGATGGCGATCCTGCGGCGCAGCCTGTTCATTCTGACGGCGGTGACGGTGGTCACCGCCTGGTTCAGCAACACCTTCTATTTCCCGGACGAGCATTACCAGATCCTGGAATTCATGGGTCATAAGCTCGGCATCACGTCGGCGCAGGACTTGCCGTGGGAGTTCGAAGCGCGCATCCGGCCCTGGCTGCAGCCGTTCCTGTATTACCTGATCACCTGGCCGCTGATGGCGCTGGGCGTCACCGACATGTTCGCGATCACCTTCATTCTGCGACTGGTGACGGGCCTGTTTTCGGTGTTCGCGCTGGCGGTGTTCGCGCGCGCCATCCTGGACACACTCAAGGACGAGGCGCAGCAGCGCGCCTTTGCGCGCTATCTTCCCCTGTTTGGATTCCTCCCTTACCTTTTTGTCCGCACCTCTTCGGAAACTCTGTCGGCCGCCTTCGCCGCCATCGCGGTGGCGTTGGTGCTGCGGGGAACATCGACCCGCCAGCTGGCGCTGGCCGGGCTGCTGTGCGGGCTGGCCTTCGAGGCACGGTATCAGACAGCGGTGCTGGGCCTGGGCATCTTCGCCTGGCTGGCGATCATTGCCCGTGCCCGGATGAACGCGCTGGTGGCGTTCGTCGGTGGCGGTCTGATTGCGCTGCTGCTGGGTGCGCTGGCCAACCGCTGGGGCTATGGCGTGTGGGTGTTTCCTCCTCTCGATTATTTTCACGTCAATATCGTGCAGGGCGTGGCGGCGAGGAATTTCGGGCGCGAGCCGGTCTTCGCCTATTTCTATCTGCTGCCGGCGCAGATTTTCTTTGCCATCACATTGGTGCTGATGGCAGCGATGCTGGCGCTGTGGTTGCGCAATCCCCGCCATGTCCTTACCTGGGCAAGCCTGCCTTTCGTGCTGCTGCATGTGATGGTGGCGCACAAGGAAGCGCGGTTCCTGTTCCCACTCGTGATCTTGGCCACAGCCTTTCCGGTTCTGGGTTTTTCGCCGACGCTGCCGCGCTGGCGGGGCTTTTTCGTCAGGGGCTGGGGATGGCGCAATTCGATGGCCGCCAGGGCCGTGGCGGCGATTTCCGTCGCGGGCATGATCTATTTCGCGCTCTATCCCTTTGGGGTGCGGCCGCACATGCCGATGGCGCAGTATCTGCATCGCCATGCGCCGGGGGTGATTTACGCCGTCGGCACGGTGTTCCAGTCCTATCCGCTCTATCGTCCCGCGGGCTTTCGCGTCGAACCGCTGCAAAGCCCAGTGCAGTTGAACGCGCTGCTGAACCAGGGGCCGGTCTATGTGATGACGGACAGGCCGGTACCGCCCGCGCTCCCCGATGGCGCGCGCGCCGAGCTGCTGTATTCGGAGTTTCCGCTGACGCGCTTTGGCTATGGCCGGGCGGGGGCGGATTACGTCGACGGTTATACCGCCTTTGCCCAGCGCCATGGCTGGCTCAAGCTGCTGCCGCTTTACTGGTACACGCTTTATCGCGTCGAACGCTCGGCGGCGATCCGCTCGTAGAGCTCAAACAGCTTTTCGAAATGCTGCTCGACATGGAAGACCTGCGCGTCCGCGGCCGCCAGCGCGGCACGCGACTGGGCGGCGCGGTCGCCTGACAGCAGTCGCAGGATGGCCTCCGCGGCATCGTCGGCGTCACCTGCGCGATAGGTTTGCGAATAGCCCGGACCGGCAAAGGTCGCCGAGGCGCCGGCATCGGGCACGATCAGCGGCGTGCCCGAACACAGGGCTTCCGCCAGCACCAGGCCGAAGGTTTCCGCTGCCGAGCCATGGATAAGGGCATCGGCGCTGGCCATCACGGTGGCAAGCTGTTCGGGGTCATTGATCTGCCCCGCGACATACACATGATCGGCCCACTGCGCCCAGCGTTCGACCGAGGCGCGGAGGAAACCATCGCCCACCATGTAAAGCCCGACCTTGCGCGACTTCTGCGCCCGGCTGACCGCCTGGATCAGCGTGCGCAGGCGCTTTTCGGGATGATGCCGCCCCACCGCGATCAGCAGCGACGCGTCCTCATCCAGCCCGCAGGTCGCCAGCATTTCGCGCCGCGCCGTGGCATCGTAGAAATTGGGCGAAAACTTGCTGCGCTCCACCCCGAACGGCGCGACCTGGATGTTCTCCAGCCCGAAACCGGCAAAGCGCTGGGCCAGCGCCGGATTGGT